>NZ_CP157005.1:2749500-3055000 GCF_039904985.1 Methylomonas sp. AM2-LC | reverse complement strand
ACAACAAATTATTTCGATTGAAAGACACACCTGGGTCTGTAGCTCAGTTGGTTAGAGCGCACCCCTGATAAGGGTGAGGTCGGAGGTTCAAATCCTCCCAGACCCACCAACTAAAGACGACGACGATGAGAGGTTATGGTAGGCTGAAGGTCTAACAGAATCTAAATTGTTTAAGTCTTCAGTTAACGCTTATGCTGACATGGGGCCATAGCTCAGCTGGGAGAGCGCCTGCCTTGCACGCAGGAGGTCAGGAGTTCGATCCTCCTTGGCTCCACCATTGTCTTTCGCAAACTGAGTAGTAAAAACAAAGCAATATAACAAATAAAGAAAGAATAAAAGCAGTAAAGGCAGTACCAAAGAAGTAAAACAAACAGTCAACAACAACTCTATACGGTTTTAACGATACCGCCGCAAGGCAGGGTATTGATAAAGACTTTATAGAATTGGTGTTAAACCAATAGCTCTTTAACAATGTGGAAATCTGTAACAACTATAGTAGTGATCAGCAATGATCAAAACTGATGTGAAGAACTGAATCGAAAGAAACAGAACAACACATCACTCTAGCAAAAATCAGCGAAAATGTCAGCTGAACAGATAACCAAAATAGATCAGGCAACGAAGAAAGCAAACGTTGGCTAAAGATGACTGAAAAGGCGTACTCAGTAACGACTGAGAAATCCAATTCACTCTTCATTAACCGCGAGTTTTTTTAAGTACGCCGTCCGCGAGGACAGATGTATTGGGGTTATATGGTCAAGTGAATAAGCGCATACGGTGGATGCCTAGGCAGTAAGAGGCGATGAAGGACGTTGTAGCATGCGAAAAGCTTTGGGGAGTTTGCAAACGAACTGTGATCCAGAGATGTCCGAATGGGGAAACCCGGCGAGGAAAACCTCGTCATCCTGCAGTGAATACATAGCTGCTGGAAGCGAACCCGGAGAACTGAAACATCTAAGTACCCGGAGGAAAAGAAATCAACCGAGATTCCCTAAGTAGTGGCGAGCGAACGGGGACTAGCCCTTAAGCTAGAATAAAGTTAGTGGAACGGTCTGGAAAGTCCGGCGATACAGGGTGATAGCCCCGTACACGAAAACTTCATTTTAGTGAAAACGAGTAGGTCGGCGCACGTGAAACGCTGATTGAACATGGGGGGACCATCCTCCAAGGCTAAATACTCCTTACTGACCGATAGTGAACTAGTACCGTGAGGGAAAGGCGAAAAGAACCCCGGAGAGGGGAGTGAAATAGAACCTGAAACCGTATGCGTACAAGCAGTGGGAGCCCCTTCGTGGGGTGACTGCGTACCTTTTGTATAATGGGTCAGCGACTTACATTTTGTGGCAAGCTTAACTGAATAAGGGAGGCGTAGCGAAAGCGAGTCTTAATAGGGCGTTCAGTCGCAAGGTGTAGACCCGAAACCGGGCGATCTATCCATGGCCAGGCTGAAGGTCAGGTAATACTGACTGGAGGGCCGAACCCACGTCTGTTGAAAAAGACGGGGATGAGCTGTGGATCGGAGTGAAAGGCTAATCAAGCTCGGAGATAGCTGGTTCTCCTCGAAAGCTATTTAGGTAGCGCCTCGTGTATCACTCTTGGGGGTAGAGCACTGTTTCGGCTAGGGGGTCATCCCGACTTACCAACCCGATGCAAACTCCGAATACCAAGAAGTGCAAGCACGGGAGACACACGGCGGGTGATAAGGTCCGTCGTGAAAAGGGAAACAGCCCAGACCGTCAGCTAAGGTCCCCAAATCTATGCTCAGTGGGAAACGATGTGGAAAGGCACAGACAGCCAGGAGGTTGGCTTAGAAGCAGCCATCCTTTAAAGAAAGCGTAATAGCTCACTGGTCGAGTCGGTCTGCGCGGAAGATTTACCGGGGCTAAGCATAGTACCGAAGCTACGGATTTACGCGTTAAGCGTGAGTGGTAGAGGAGCGTTCCGTACGCCTGCGAAGGTCAATTGAGAAGTTGGCTGGAGGTATCGGAAGTGCGAATGCTGACATAAGTAACGATAAAGAGGGTGAAAAACCCTCTCGCCGAAAACCCAAGGTTTCCTGCGCAACGTTAATCGACGCAGGGTTAGTCGGCACCTAAGGTGAGGCCGAAAGGCGTAATCGATGGAAAACAGGTTAATATTCCTGTACCAGTGGTAACTGCGATGGGGTGACGGAGAAGGCTATATCAGCTGTCGGTTGGAAGTGGCAGTTTAAGCGTGTAGGGAGTAGTCTTAGGCAAATCCGGGACTGCAATTCTGAGACGTGATGACGAGTGTTTAGCGATAAACGCGAAGTGATAAATGCCCTGCTTCCAAGAAAAACCTCTAAGCTTCAGGTTATCAGTGGCCGTACCCTAAACCGACACAGGTGGGTGGGATGAAAATTCTAAGGCGCTTGAGAGAACCCGGGTGAAGGAACTAGGCAAAATGATACCGTAACTTCGGGAGAAGGTATGCCGTTGATAAGTGAAATCCCTCGCGGATGTAGCGTAAGGCGGTTGCAAAAAATCGGTGGCTGCGACTGTTTAGCAAAAACATAGCACTCTGCAAACACGAAAGTGGACGTATAGGGTGTGACGCCTGCCCGGTGCTGGAAGGTTAATTGATGGGGTTATCTTCGGAGAAGCTCTTGATCGAAGCCCCAGTAAACGGCGGCCGTAACTATAACGGTCCTAAGGTAGCGAAATTCCTTGTCGGGTAAGTTCCGACCTGCACGAATGGCGTAACGATGGCCACACTGTCTCCACCCGGGACTCAGTGAAATTGAAATCGCTGTGAAGATGCAGTGTACCCGCGGCTAGACGGAAAGACCCCGTGCACCTTTACTATAGCTTGACACTGGACTTTGAACCTACTTGTGTAGGATAGGTGGGAGGCATTGAAGCGAGGACGCCAGTTCTCGTGGAGCCAACCTTGAAATACCACCCTGGTATGTTTGGAGTTCTAACCTAGGTCCATTATCTGGATTGGGGACAGTGTCTGGTGGGTAGTTTGACTGGGGCGGTCTCCTCCTAAAGAGTAACGGAGGAGCACGAAGGTACCCTCAGCCTGGTCGGAAATCAGGCAATGAGTGCAAAGGCATAAGGGTGCTTGACTGCGAGACGGACAAGTCGAGCAGGTACGAAAGTAGGTCTTAGTGATCCGGTGGTTCTGTATGGAAGGGCCATCGCTCAACGGATAAAAGGTACGCCGGGGATAACAGGCTGATACCGCCCAAGAGTTCATATCGACGGCGGTGTTTGGCACCTCGATGTCGGCTCATCACATCCTGGGGCTGAAGCAGGTCCCAAGGGTATGGCTGTTCGCCATTTAAAGTGGTACGCGAGCTGGGTTCAGAACGTCGTGAGACAGTTCGGTCCCTATCTGCCGTGGGCGTTTGAGATTTGAGGGAAGCTGCTCCTAGTACGAGAGGACCGGAGTGGACGAACCTCTGGTGTTCCGGTTGTCATGCCAATGGCATTGCCGGGTAGCCACGTTCGGACAGGATAACCGCTGAAAGCATCTAAGCGGGAAGCCCCTCCCAAGATGAGATCTCACTGGGACTATAAGTCCCCTAAAGGGCCGTTGAAGACTACGACGTTGATAGGTACGGTGTGGAAGCGCAGTAATGTGTGAAGCTAACGTATACTAATTGCCCGTGAGGCTTGACCATATAACACCCAATGCATTTGGGTGAGGTTGATGGGTGTTGAAAGACACCGAAGACGCTGAGACAGAGACTGACGTATTGAGAATAATATGACAGTATTGAAAAATGCGAAGAGTTTAGAGTACAGATTTCCATGCAGGTAGTGTAAAGCTACTGAATGACGACCGTAAGGTCAAACCAGTTTGCTTGGTGAACATAGCAAGCGTGAACCACCCGATCCCATCCCGAACTCGGAAGTGAAACCGCTTAGCGCCGATGATAGTGTGGCAGTTTGCCATGTGAAAGTAGGTCATCGCCAAGCTCTTAAATTAAGAGCCCTGATACCCATAAGTATCAGGGCTTTTTTTATGCCTGTCGATGGAACCTGGATGAAATGCAATGTAATCCGGGAGGTGAAGCCGAAAGGCTTTAGCCCAATCGATGATGGCTATAAGATCGATGGGGTGAGTGTTCAATTAACAATCACCGTACAACCGCTTGCCGTTCCAAGCAGATGTAATCAATATCGCAGCAGACACCTCGTATTACCTTGCATTTTTACGCGCCACGCCTATTCCGCACAATTTTTTTGGGTAGATAAATTTAACTTGATCCACCGATAAGATACTTTGCATTGCTAGTTTTAGCGACGATACATACACTGTAATTAATATTGCTATTTTAGTGTGATTTTTCTTACAGACTTGCATTAATAATTTAATTAAACTTCCGTGGAGTTTTAGAATACTGTACGGCTTTTGAATTTACTGCTAACTGATGCGTAGACACCAGGCAGTTATTTCGTTTTCTTTTTATAGTTCGTATTGAGTAATCATTTTAAGTATCAATACTCATCGTATCTAACTCTCTCATTTTACGTCAATTATTTCATTATTAATTTTCAGTTTCAATGCTCATTCGGGGGAGTTATGTATCATTTTATTTTTTTATCAATTTTATTGGTGGTGTTACCGATGAAAGTTTCCGCTGGCGGCATCATTCCGGTTGAGCCTCCACCTATGCAAGCGCAGCCACTTAAGTCAGGCGCTTGGGTTATTTCTTATTATCAGTATCCTAATGATCATGAAATTACTGGCACTAGCAATCTGTGTGTACTTGCAGATGGCAGCTGGTATATAGAACCCGTTGTAATGCCGGCTTCCAGTACGCAATTGCCTGCACCAGGCCCGTTATTGTTTACTGTAGGTGGTAAAGGCGATTGGCTAGTTGATGCAAATAATGTAACACTTTATGGAGCTGCCAGAGGGCATCAAGCTGTTGCTTTTACAGCCATAGGACAGTTATTGGGTGATTCTTTGGTTTATGGTAGATATGTCAACTTTGTTATCCCACGTAATCGGCTTAAACAACCTTCCGGTAGTTTCCAGGCAATATATCAGAGTGAAGATTGTTCATTTTAGTAATCCGATATAGCAATTTTTTGGTAACTATTCAGCTTGCCGACGTCAGGATGCGCATCAATTTTTATAGATGCGCCATGCTTTGTTTAGTACACACTAAAGGTCATTGCTTAAAAATGTAAAGGTATTTTGTTGAAAGTTACGATTTGCTTATTCGTTGTGAAATTGGTTGCGTTACGGGTTTTTTAGAACAAGTCACTATGTTCTGTAGCGTACAGTTTGTTTTGACGAAGCCATATAAACTCCTTTCCTGCATTGGATGTAATGTCATTCTCTTATTTTGTATTTGGATTTACATTTAACATCCTTTCTTATCTTTTGATTATGAGGAAAGTAATGAACGGTGTTTATAAACATATTTTGATTTCTTTTATAGCTTTTAGTTTACCCGGTATTTTGATAGCGGGTACCCCCCTTCCTATTGAGCCACCGCCTTTGCTTGCTCATCCACTTAAAGCCGGTAATTGGATTATTTCTTATTACCAAGTACCCAATGAACATACAGTGACGGGTAACGCAAATTTTTGTGTACGTACTGACAATACTTGGTATTTGGAACCTATTGCAAATCAAGACACTGAAAAGCACAGTGTGTTCACCAAAAAATCGTTCATGTTTACACAAGGTGGCAATGGGGAATGGCTGATTGATGCAAATAATGTAACCTTCTATGCTTCAGCACACGCACATAATATCGCTGCCTTTACAGCGATTGGACAATTATATGGTGATGCTTTAATTTCAGGACGCTATGTCAATTATGGGCCGGCGGGGAATGCTGCTAAAGTGGTTTCTGGCAGCTTTCAAGCTGTTTATGTGGCAGAGGAGTGTGCGTTTTAATTGTTGGTTATCACCTAACCATGAGCTTTAAATTACACACTTATGCTCATGTTAACAAATCTGTAGGGAAGGATGTGTTGATAGCGTGATGTACATATTTCGCCATTGATGCGCCTTTTTTCGTCGGCATATCTAACAATATTATGCATTGATTGTAACATTGATGCCAGCGGTTACGGCTTAATGATGCGGTTCGTACCTCACCACATGCTACCTAGGGTAATGGGTTTTACAAGACCGATCTACTAACTCCAGAGAGTAGGATGTGGTGAACGCTAAGCGTACCGCATCATTTCTTCCCAACACCATTTATTTTCTCGACAAAATACAGCTGTATGGATAGCTATAGTTTTGTTTCAGTTTGTTGTCGATATTGATAGCTATGCTTTGATTTTAAGATTGCTGTCGGCTGGTTAGGACTTTATGATGTGGTTCGTACCTCTCTATATCCACGTAGGCAATCGATATGTTTTGGTTAATTGTATTGATTAACCCGTTTATTTTCATAGATTCGAATGCTTGGTCCATAGTTACGTGTAGTGTCTGCAGTTAACTCATAAACTAAGCGGTGGTTAGCGAAATAAGTGCTATAGCGTTTAGCTAATTCTGCATAACTTTCCCTACCATCAAAAAAGCGATCATCATCTCTGGAGCTGACGATGACATAATCGACATTGTTATCAATCTTATCAGCATTTGTTGCTAAACCGCTGATACCCAACTCCACAACAGTGTAGTCGGTGCTGATTGTTTCCACAGGTGGTGTAAAAAACTCACGGGCGATTTTACTGTGTGGGGGAAGATTCGCTTTGATCCAAGTCAGGCTTAACCAGCGTGTATCGGGTAAATTTTTGTTTAGCATTTCTTGTGTAGATTGAATTGCTAAGGGTAGGCAAATCAATAATATTAAGCAACTGGTTATTGCTAATTGTAAAACTGGCTGTTTTAGATGCACTGACAATTTGTTGAAAATAAACTGTAACGAAAACGCGGCTAATAAAGCCAGACAGGGTAGGGTGCCTACCATATTACGTACAAAAAATACTTTGTAATAACCGATCAGTAGCAAGAGAAGGACTGGGAATACCGCCAGCATGCTTAAATAGCGATAGCGTTTATCCGCAATGAAACATAATGCCAATAGCGCCAGACTGGTGACCCAGGGTCCTAAGCCACTATTTGAGTAGAGTGCATTAAAATATAAGTTGTAACTATGATCGCCAATGGCTTCAAAACCCAAATGTCCGGTTCGATAGTGGTAAGCTTCGTAGCGGATACTACGTATAAAGGCGAGTGGTTCTAGCAGTGCATAGGGGGTGGTAGCTAGAAAGCCGATACCAGCAAATAGTACCGCATAGACTAGTTGTTTATTACCTAAAGGACGTTGCTGAGTTCGGCAATAGACATAATGTGCGACTAACACCATGGTAAAGCTGACTAGCGCCGTATATTTACTGCCGGTACATACACCCACGGCAATGCCAGCCAATATATAGTCACGCTTTTGTCCGCCAGCATATATTTTACAGGCATACCACAACACTAGTACTGAAAAATTAGCTACCCAGATATCCGTGGTTACCAGCGCCGAGTTGTCCACATGCAATGGTGATACCGTCGCGATAGCCGCTGCAAAAAGTCCAGCCAGGGGGCTAATCAAGCGTTTACCTATTTGCCAAATTAGCAGTAAGGATAGGCTGGACATACAGGCTGCAAAACCACGTCCCAGCATATAAAATTGAATGTTTGGAATCGTGTCTAGTGAGCCATGCATAAACACGGCATACACACAGTTCAATAAGGCACTGAGGAGGGTTTGCAGGTATATGACTAAACTTGGGTAATTAAAAAAATGCGGATTAAGATCGGCTGTATTTAAAATTCCTAGTGCGATATTGACCAGTGTGGGTTCATCAGGATGGGTACTTAACGGGTAGCCAAACCGGATACTTTGCAGGCGTAGAATTAAGCCTGCACAAAATATCATAGTGATGATAACGCGCTGTTGAGTAAGGCTTAATGCATAAGTCAACTGCCAGCGCATAACTAATTATATTATCGGTTATTGGTTTGACTCTGGTTGGCTTTCAACTTCTAGCAGTTTTTTAATATGCACTGCCGGTATGGCATAAGTAATGCCACTGGGGTTACTAATGGCATTTTCTTTACTACCCTGCACAAATACCTTATCTAGAATACCGATTACTTTGCCGCTAGTTGGGTCGTATAAAGGGCTGCCGCTATTACCTGGATAAGCGGTGCCATCCAGCTGAAACACATCGAATGGCGTCTTTAGACTTTTTACCATTTTTACATTTAATTGTTTGGAATTACTGGCCGGAATGGCACTGGGTGAAATAGCCGAAATCATGCCTTTGTGTGTGACTGGATGTACACCTAAAACCATGCCTATCGGGTAACCGGTAAAAGCATACACCTCACCTTCACGCACTTTGTTAGAGTCGCCAATTTCCATTGCCGGTAATTGACCACCTTTCAGCGTTAATAAGGCCAAGTCATGATTGTCATCCGTAGCAGTTAAATCGGCTTGCCCCATCATCACTTTATGATCTTGTAGAAAAAAAATGGCAAATTTTTCCAGATGCTGCACATCCAGTTCTTTGGCAACGACATGCGCATTGGTAATGATACTGCGGCCATCGCCCACCACAAAACCCGTGCCCATAAATATTTCTGGCGGTGTACGTGAGGGTTGAATAGTACCAACTGCCACAATTGCCGGTTTAATGCGGGGTAATAAATCTGCAAGGGCGTTTTCCGCAGCCTGACAATTGTGCAGATAAAACAACACGAACACGCTACTTACAAGTTTGGCTGGATAGTTCATATGCTGATGGTTTAAGGCAGTCAGGAAAGCTTTAATTGTAGTGGATACCGATAAATTTTGTTTAGATTCTGGGATCCCCCCCATTTTAAAAACTAAACTTGGTATTTGTATAAGTTTAAGATGAGCGAATCGCAACCATAAAGGCTGGGCTGTATTCAACACGTATACATTGTTAAACCAATAAAAAGTGTATTTAACTCGCCGGGCCATTTTTATCGATCAACATCCGCAAATCGACCATACCGCAACAATATACACGGCAATAGCAATAAATTTAACAGTGTAGACGACACCAGGCCGCCGATGATTATGGCGGCCATGGGGCCCATGATTTCGCGGCCGGGGTTGTCGCTATTGATGGCGATGGGCAGCATGGCCAGAGCTGTTACCAATGCCGTCATTAAAATGGAAGGTAAGCGTTCTTGTGCGCCCTGTAAGGCGGTGGCTTTATTCCAGGCTAAACCGTCTTGTTCTACCAGATGCCGATAGTGTGAAATTAACATAATGCAGTTACGCACGGTAATACCAAATAGGGTGATGAAACCGACGATAGAACCAACTGATAAACTGGCATTGCTGAGGGCCACCGCCGCTACGCCTCCGAGCAGGGCAAACGGTAAATTAACCAGGGTTAACACCACATGGCGTACGCTGCCCAAAGCCAAATATATCAGCAATAACACCCCGGCACCTGCCAGTAATGCATGTAGAATTAAGGCATTGCGGGCTTTAGCTTGTTCCAGGGCGGCACCCACAAATTCCGGGTAACTGCCATTTTGCCAATCAAGTTCGTTTAACACGCGTTGTTTAAGGGTCTGTATAAAGTTGTCCATATCCACTGCATTAATATTACAGGTGATGGTTTGGATGCGTTGCGCACCTTGATGCAGGATATTGTAACGGCCTTCGCCTGGACTGATATGCGCTACCTCGCCAAGTAACACACGTTCTCCCTCGCTGTTTTTAAGTGGTAATTGCTGCATTAACTCTATTTGCTGGCGTTTTTCCGGTGCCATAATGACGGTCACGTTAAAAATACGATTGCCTTGGATATTTTTACCCACGATACGGCCTTCGTAGGCCACTTGTAATGCATTCATCACCTGCGCAGGTTGAATACCGCGAAAGGTTAATTGTTCAGCATCCAATGCCACTTGCAGCATGGCGGTAACGGGTGGCGAGCGCAGTTGCACATCCTCACTACCGGTCAAGCTGCGCATGATTTGCGCAATGTGCTGCGCTTGTTTATCCATGTCGGTCAGGTCATGTCCATACACATTGACTACCATGGCTGCCGTATAGCCTGATATGGTTTCGTCCACACGTTCGGTTAAAAAGGTATTGGCTTCGTAATGGATGCCGGGAAAATCATCCAGAATGTCGCGTAATTCTTCTAATACCTGTTGTTGATCGGCACCACTTAATGGCTTTAAACGCACTTCATATTCACTGTAGTGGCTACCGTAAGTGTCTGCGCCGCGTTCTGCGCGGCCAGCCCATTGCGACACGGATTCAATGCCTTGTATATTTAAGAATTGGTTCGTGAGTAAACTGCCTATGCGTATGGATTCCGGCAGTGAGGTTCCCGGTACACTGGCTGTATGGATAATAAAATGTCCTTCGCGTAATTCCGGTAGAAATTTGTGCTCAAAATTGACAAATACACTTATACCTAACACGCAGGTCAAACTGCTGAGGGTGATAATTAATTTAAAATGTTGCATTACCCAGTTTAGCAAGCGCGTGTACACTGGTTTTAACATATTGATCAGCGGTGGATCGAGATTAACCGGGATATTACGTTGCAGTAACAGATGACACAATGCAGGGGTTAAGCTTAAAGCGACCAATAAGGACATCAAAATCGCCAATATATAAGAATAGCCCAGTGGGGCGAATAATCGACCTGCCACATCGCCTAAGGTCAGCAAGGGTACAAAAACCAGGGCGACTATAAAGCTGGCATACACCACCGAGCTGCGCACTTCCATGGATGCCGCAAAGATGACGCTACTGAGTGGCGCAGGTTGATCTTGCAGCTGATTTTCACGTAAGCGCCGGAAGATGTTTTCGGTATCAATAATGGCATCGTCTACCACTTCACCCAGTGCGATGGCTAATCCACCTAGCACCATAATATTCAAGTTAGATCCGGTTTCCAGTAATATCAGAACTGCGGCCATCAGCGACAGCGGAATAGCGGTGGCAGCGATGCAGGCGCTACGTAAGTTGAATAAGAATAAATACAGGATTAATAAAACAAAAAATCCGCCGATCAATAAATGCCCCGACAAATTATGCAAGGAGGTTTCAATATAATCGGCAGGCCGAAATAAATGCGGGTAAAAATCGATATGTTGTTTGGCGAATAAAGGCGCAAACTCGTTCAGTGCGGCTTCAACCTGTCGGGAAACCGATAGGGTGTTAGCGCCGTATTGGGCAATAATCATCATGACGATGCCGGGTTTGCCCATAATTTGCGCGGCACCAATGGCGGGTTCCGCAGCGTAGCGAATATCGGCCACATCACCCAGTAAAATGTTGTTGCCATTCTGGCGTTTTACCACCAAACGCTGATACTGTTCAGGCAATTGCGGTTGACCGCTAATCTGCAAGGTAAAGCGCTGGTTGCTATTTTCGATGAAGCCGGCACCATTCATTTCGGCGGCACTGGCGGTGGCGCTGACAATATCGTCCAAGCTTAGATTAAAGCGTTGCAGAGCCTCTGGTTTGATTTGTACCTGTAATTGTTGTATATCTCCGCCAAACACATTAACGTCCGCCACGCCTGGAATGGCTAGTAACCTGGGAGCCAGAGTCCAGTCTACCAGTGTGCGCAAGTCCATCAGGCTATTCTGATCAGAATGCATGCCGATAGTGAGTACCGTTGCGGATGATGATGCCAAAGGTAAGGCCACCGGCATACCGATACCAACCGGTAAACGCTGATTAATGCTGGTAAGGCGTTCGCTAACCAGTTGTCGATTGCGATATACATCGCTGTGTTCGGCAAAAATCGCCGTTACGATAGATAAGCCCTGTATTGATTGCGAGCGTAGGCTACTTAGGCCAATTAAACCGCCCAATGCGGTTTCGATTTGCTGGGTGACCAGAACTTCCACTTGTTCAGCGGCCAGGCCAGGTGCTTCGGTTTGGATAATGACTTGTTTGGGTGCAAATTCTGGAAATATATCTAAGCCAGCCCCGGCAAAGCGGTAACTGCCATAAGCCAGCAGTAAAACAGCCAACACTACCACCAGGCCGGAAAAACGGATAGAAAAACGAACAATAAGGGCAAGCATGGCTGATGGTAAGCGAATGTAGAGCGGCAAAACCCTCATTATATAGAAATTACTAAGCGTTAAGGCTTTTGCTTAAAGCAACTTGTGTGTAGTGGTCTGATTAAGTTACTGCCCCAGCTGATGCGCAAACATTACCAAGATGTTTAGTTATCAATTGCTTTGTTAAAAAATTGAGGACTGACTATAATAAAACTACATTTTTTATGGAAATTGATTAATATTTATGTTTTTATCATTTATGTTACTTAGTCGAAACTTTGTCATACTAAAAATCGTCTATGATAGCGCAAAAAATTTTGTTTCGGATTGCAAGCGTTTTGCACGTTAACAGTTTGGCGTGTTATGCCAATGAAAGGCGAAACGGGTAGTGATTAGTTTATGCTGTTTTTTCGTATAGACTGTATGAATGTGAGTAATGACATTCTTTTAATAATCAAAAAGGTTGCAGGTAAGACCAATATGCAAAGTAAATGAATAGCACTCGTGTAAAAACTAACAGCCGCATACTGATTGTTGATGATGTTGTTGACAATATTCGTGTAGCCATGAACATACTTAAGGAAGACAACTACGATTTTTCTTTTGCGCATCATGGTGCGGAAGCACTACGGTTACTCATCGAAGATTCGGAACAGTTTGATTTGATATTATTGGATATCATGATGCCAGGTATCAATGGTTTTGATGTTTGCTTAAAATTGCAGGAAAACCCCGCGACCAAAGATATTCCCATCATTTTTTTAACCGCAAAAGTGGATGTGGATTCCATTACCAAGGGTTTTGAATTAGGGGCGGTGGATTATATAACCAAGCCATTTCATGCCAATGAACTGTTAGCCAGAGTTAAAACACATTTGGATCTTTTCCATGCTAAAAAGCTGCTCATCAAACATAATATTGATCTAAAAACTAAAGTAAAGTTTGAAATGCTGCGTTTACTGACTGAATTGGAAGACAGTCAAAAAGAAGCTATTTTTATACTGGCTGAGTTGATGGAAGCCACTTCTGACGAAACCGGTAAACATATAAAACGCGTTGCCGAACACTCAGCCTTACTGGCTAAATATCATCCCTGTTTGGGTGAAGACGACATCGAAAATCTTTACCATGCTTCACCGATGCATGATATTGGCAAAATGACCGTACCCATAGATATTTTGCATAAGCCTGGACGTTATACTGACGAAGAGTTTTTTATCATGAAAAGGCATACCACCAATGCCTACGCATTATTATCACATTCGGACCGCAAACTGCTTAAAGCGGCCGCCATTATTGCCCACGAACATCATGAAAAGTGGAATGGTGATGGTTATCCACGTGGACTAAAAGGACAAGACATTCATATCTACGGTCGTATTGTGGCTTTGGCGGATGTGTTCGATGCACTGACACACAAGCGCTACTATAAAGAAGCTTGGAATATTGACGATGCGGTAAACTTTATTATCGAGCAGCGAGGCACACACTTTGATCCGGAGTTAGTCGATATTTTTCAGGAACATCTGGATGAATTTATTGCTATCGCCAATTCCAGATAATGGTCATTTTGTGTATATTTGGCCTAGCCGAATCACTCTTCCATTAAGGAATGACTGAGTTGATCGGGCGATTATTGGCCATTCTTATACTGCTTATGCCGGTAAGCAGTTGGGCGGATGCGCAGGCCGATGCTTTAAAAAATGTCAGCATTCAATTGAAATGGCGGCATAGTTTTCAGTTTGCTGGTTATTATGCGGCCATAGAAGAAGGCTATTATCGCGATGAAGGGCTGGATGTCTCTTTAAAAGAAATAGATTTTAATAAAGATTTTGTTAAACAGGTTGTCAATGGCGAAGCAGACTATGGGGTGTCTGACAGCAGTTTGTTGATTTACCATTTAAAAGGCGACCCGGTTGTCTTAGTTAATCAATTTTTCCAGCATTCTCCCTTGGTTTTTATTTCCCGTCGGGAGAGCGGCATCATTAGTCCATATGAAATGGTTGGCAAAAAAGTCGAGTACAGTGCCGGCAATCAGCTCGTTGCCCCTCTAAACGCGCTCTTGCTTAAAACCCTGGGCGACTTAACTAAAATCAATGAAGTAAAATTTGACGATCATTTTCAAAAAGACTTTATTGAGGGAAAAGTCGATGTGGTGGTTGCATACACCACCACAGAACCTTTTTTATTAAAGGTGCGGGGCATAGATGTCAATATTATCAATCCACAAAACTACGGCATCGATTTTTACGGCGATAATTTATTCACTACCCAGAAAGAGTTATTTGAGCATCCTGAGCGTGTTGCCAAAATCAGCCGAGCCACCATTAAAGGTTGGCAATATGCTTTGGAGCATCCGCAGCAAATTATCGAACTGATACAAAAAAAATATAATCCCAATCTGTCTACCGCCTTTTTACAATACGAAGCCGATGCCACGCGACAGATGATTATTCCTGATCTGGTTGCACTTGGCTCCGTTGATCCGGCGCGGTATCGATTAGTGGCAGAGGATTATCAGCGTTTGGGGTTTACAGATAATAAAGTGGTGGATGATGGTTTTTTTTATGCGCTAACAAATCAAACCAATCAGGGCGCTGTGTCGTTATCTGAGGAAGAAAAAGCGTGGCTGCGGCAACATCCAACCTTGCGCTTTACCGGCGATCCAAACTGGCTACCTTATGAAGCGTTCGATAGTAAAGGACAATATATTGGTATAGTGTCAGAGTATTTACATGTTTTAGAACAAAAGTTAAACATTAAATTCGAAGTTGAACCGAGTCGATCCTGGCGCGAATCGGTCGAAAAAGCCAGACAGGGTGCGGTGGATGTAATTTCTGAAGAAATAGATTCTAATCTGCGCGATCAAATGACGTTTACACAGGCTTATTTATCCAGCCCTGTGGTCATTGTCATGCGTGATTCTGCCAACTATGTTGACAGTATTAATCAAATTAAACAACAACGTTTGGCTATACTTAAAGATTATGGCGGATCACCCGCTATCATCAATGCGTATCCCTCTATTCACTTTTTTGAAGCGAATAATGTTCAAGAAGGTTTGACGGCTGTTTCAACTGGGGAAGTTGATGCGCTTCTGTGTACTTTGGCACAAGCCAGTTACACCATCAGCAGTCAAAGTATCAATAATGTCAGAATTGTGGGTAAAACCGAGTTTACCACCCAAGTGGGTCTGGGTGTGCGTAAAGAATATGCCGCCATGTTAGTGCCTATGCTGGATAGGGCTTTGGCATCTATTCCTCAAATGGAAAAACAACGCATCAGCGATCATTGGGGAAATGAGCGTTTTGCCACTAAAACCGATTATTGGTTGCTGGCTAAAGTAATCGGCGTGTTTTTGTTTATTTTATTGGTGATTTTTTACAGAAACCGTCGTCTCGTGCATGAAATTAAACGTCGAAAAAAGAGTGAGAAACAAGTCAGATCTTTACATCAACGCTTTGCCTTAGCTACTAAGGTGGCATCACTTGGCGTATGGGAATTGAAATTGACCGAGCCTCCGCAAATTCTGTTTGACGATAAAATGTTTGAAATCTATGGGATTAGCTCTAAAACACAACCTACCTATGAGGAATGGCTGAGCTTTGTGCATTGGGATGATCTTCCTATTGTTCATCAATTTATTGACAAGCTTAAATCCACGCAAGGAGAAGAGCATATCGAATATCGAATTATTCGCAGTGATGGCAAAATCCGCACCATTTACAATGGTGCCTGTAGTGTAGAAAGAGAAAATAGATGCCTTAAAATTACAGGGGTCAATCAGGATATTACGCAACGTAAAAAAACAGAAACCGCCTTGAAGAATGCAAAATTACAGGCTGAAAATGCCAATCAGGCTAAATCGCAGTTTCTTGCTAACATGAGTCATGAGATTCGTACGCCGTTAAATGCCATTATTGGTTTTACCGATTTGCTGAATGAACAGGTAAAAGACGGTCGCCTTAAATCGTTTGTTAAAACCATACAGAACGCTGGACATACCTTATTGTTGTTAATAAACGATATTTTAGATTTATCCAAAATTGAAGCAGGGAAGCTGCGTATTGATAAAAAAACCTGTAATCCGCATCATTTATTTAGCGAATTAGGGCAAATTTATATGATGAAAATTCGGGAAAGAAACTTGGATTTTATTCTTGAAATTGATCCAAAAATTCCAGAAAACTTGATACTGGATGCTACCCGCTTACGGCAAATTCTGTTTAATCTAATTGGTAATGCAGTTAAATTTACTGAGCAAGGGCATATTTGTTTAAAAGCTAGAACAGCCAATGAAGATCCGATTGGCAGTAAACTGGATTTATATATAGATGTAGAGGATACCGGTATTGGTATTCCCTTAGATCAACAAACTTTGATTTTCAACGAATTTGAGCAATTGGAAGGTCAAGATGTACGTAAGTATGGTGGTACTGGTTTGGGGTTAGCCATTAGCAAGCGATTAACAGAAATGATGGGTGGGGAGATTTCATTGCGCAGTGCTCCTGGGATAGGTTCTACATTTACCCTTTGTTTAAAGGATGTGGCCATTGCCTCGCTGGCCGTTGAAGCTGATGTTCCTGAAATAATGACCCCGGTAAGATTTTATGCCGCAACCCTATTAGTGGTTGATGATATTGAAGATAATCGCGGATTGCTTAGAGAATGCTTTGCTGAAACGGAATTAACGCTTATTGAGGCAGAAAATGGTCAGCAAGCCATTGATAAAATGCAGACCGAAAAAATTGATCTGGTGTTAATGGATATTCGCATGCCGGTTATGGATGGATATCAAGCATCGAAAGTGATTAAATCTTTTTCAAGTGTGCCAATTTTGGCCTTAACGGCCTCGGTCATGCAGGATGAATATGAGCGCACCAAAAGCGAAAATTTTGATGGTTATTTACGCAAGCCGGTATTAAAAGCCGATTTAGTCGCCGAACTTATGCGTTTTTTACCGTATGAGCTTATCGAAAATCAAGAACCCACACTGCAAACGCCTGTGTTTAGCCAAGCAGAATTGCAAGTTTTACCTACAGCATTGCTTGAGCTGGAAGCGTTGACTAACATGTGTCATTTAATTTCAAGAAACAACAATATGTCCGAAATTAGTCAATTTGCTGATGCCGTATTAGCGATAGGTAATCAGTATGCGCTAAAAGTGGTGGTTGACTATGCCACTGAATTACAACAATACATAGATTGTTTTGATATTGTTGCTATCAAAAAGGCGTTGGGCCATTATGTGCAGTTGCTTGAAAACTTATCAAGTTCTATTTCTAAACCTGTAGTTTCTTAGCTGTTAAGCTGTAATAACGAGAGTTATTGTATCTATAAACTAAAACATGCGTGAAGCTCATTGTTTCTAATGGGTGCGGTTCGTAAACTCACCACACCCTACGCCTAAGCGTAAAATGAAAGATTGTGCAATCCCGCTTAAGGCCCTCATCAAAAAACGCTATCAATCCGTTTTAAAATAACAATCGGTTATACAAGCGAATACGCTCTGCTTCTTTTTCCTGCTCAATTGCCTGTTGATGTTGTGCTGCGGCGTTGCGTAGTTCTTCGTCTAAATTTTGATTTTGATACTGCTGTGTTTGTCGTGCAGCATCTTGATTGGCTTGGTTCTTCAGTCGAATTTGTACGGCACGTTCAGCTTGCAGGGCATCAAACTTTTGTTTCGCTTCTGCGTCGGTTTTTGGATCGGCTTTAATATCCAGTTCTTTACTTTTTTCATTGCCAGTACATGGCGAGGCCTGATAAATAATTTTACCTGAGGGCTCCGTACACTTGAATACTTCCGCCTGGCTTAGGCCGGAAAAACACAGTAATACTAAAATACATAGCTGTTTCATAGGAGTCTCGCTGTCAGTTTTAGTGATGCTTAATGACACGAATAAATGCGCTAATCTGATATGCATCGATACTGTGTTTTGCAGCCTGTGGGTGTTTAATGATGCGCCGCATTACACAATTGCTAATGGGAATTTTGCCAGTAGGTATACCGATTGTCATTAACATTCTAGTTACCACACGCATAACACTACGCTATTAATTGTGTTAAGTACTTTTATAATATTAACATTCTTAATTGCTGAGGTAATACTGTTTTTTAACGGCCAAGAGTATGCACATAAAAAAAGGGGGCATAACGCCCCCTTTTAATAATGACTAGCCGCTATACGCGCATTGATTAATGGCTGTCGTAATCTGAGTGTCCGTCTTTGTGGTGTGACGATTTGCCAAACAAATCGGTCATTACATCTACATTTGCGTCACAAGCGTGATTCAAACAGGGTAAACCGAAGCCCACATCCAATGTTTTTAACAATGAAAAGTGGTTGTAATATTTGCTGCTGGTGACACCGTGATTACCGTAGTTGGTATCGACAATTACAGCAACCTGATTGATATTAGGTGCATCGCTATAGTCATTTTCATCCCACATGACGACGATAGCATTGTGGCCATCGTCCCAGGCGGGTGATTTTTTAATGGCGGTTACAATTTTGGCTACTGTGTTATCACCTTGTTGAATTAACGCTGGGTTTAAGCCAACTTGTGTACCTGTTGAGCTTGGATCGTAATTGCAGAATGGGCCAGCGTTGCCACGACCATGTTGATCATTACATTGGTTTGGGGCAATGAACGAAAACGCAGGAACGTGACCTGTGCTTAAATCAGCATATAAACCGTTTCCGCCATCAAAAGGAGCGACCTTTTTTAAGCTAAGGGCAGGGTTTGTACCTTCTTGTACTGATTTGAAGTAGGCAAAGGGATTGTGTTTAACGGCATACAGATAAACCAGACCCGCAGATGTGACTTCTGGATCTTCTTGCGATAAGCTGCTGAAATCAGTCAGGTTGCTATAAGTGCCGTCACTGACGTTAACGCCGTCTACACCCGTTAAAGGAATGCTTTCTTGATAGGTTTTCCAGCTAAGGCCTGCTGCAACCAATTGATCGGCAATAGTTTTTCCCACAATTTTATGAGAAGCAGGTATTGAAAGAACGCCATCGATATTGTTGATGGTGCCCGATTGGGTTTCATTGATGGTGTCGGTAGCGTTGGTGGCTGCATCAGCTCCGATAACCGCAGGAATTGGGCATACATTAGCGTTGGCAGGTGCTGGGTTGTCGAAATTGGTTTGACCTGAAACGATGTTGGCTACACAGCTTGTTGAGTGCCAGTCGGGGTAATGATCGCTTTGCACGCCAAAGTTAGAACCACCAACCACTTCAAGGTAGTTGGTCAAGCTGGGGTGGCCAATAGCAAAATATTTGTTAGCCAGGTTAGCAGACGATGCTAACTGATTGATAAAAGGTGCATTAGGGTTACCAATAATTTGTCCGTAGGCATGATTTTCCATCATGATGACGAATACATGATCCAGTTTTGGTATGCTGGTATCGGCTAATACTGGATTGACTAATAAAGAGCCCAGCAAGCTCAAAGAGGCAGCGGTTTTTTTCATAAAATTAAGATCCCCGTCTAAATAATTGATTGATTGTCCAGCAGTGCTAGCAGACGACAGATAATAATAATTAAGGAATATTAAACAATGATGACAGTGGATGGTTTTTCTTGAGCCTAAGCCTAAGTGGGGTTATGTACGGTTCTATTTAAAGTTAGGTGCTATAGTGACCCTTTTATACACTCAGCAGTAAGGGCAATATGGGTGTACTAGCATATACCAATTTGCAATCAGTTAGCCTTGCTTTTAGTTGTTCTGTTGAAATGCATTTAAACATCTGATTTATATTTTTTATTTCGACTTAGGAGACTGTCATGGAATCATATCGAATAGAGCTTTTTATAATTGCATTGGCAGCGGCACTTGCGCCATTTTTATCTCAACTTTCAACGCGCTTTCGCCTTCCTGTCGTTGTTGTTGAATTGTTGTTAGGTATTTTTATTGGCCCTCAAATGCTGGATTTGGTCAACACCGATGGCTTGGTGGGAACAATGGGCGAACTGGGTTTAACGTTTTTGCTGTTTATGGTGGGCTTGGAAATCAATTTTAATGAAATCCGGGGTAAGCCACTAACATTAGCTGTTGCTGGTTGGTTTCTTTCATTTGTTGTTGCTCTGCTGTGTATGTCGGTTGCGAATTCAATGGGGCTTATAAAAACGCCGTTATTAGCTGCTGTCGCATTATCAACTACTGCACTCGGGGTACTCGCTCCTATATTGCGCGATCAAGGTATTTTGGAAACAGCATTTGGAAAGTTGCTAGTATCTGCTGCGGTAATGGGTGAGCTAGGCCCATTATTGGCAATTTCATTTTTTATTATTCCTGCACATTCACCTGTTATCAATACGCTTTTCATCATTGTTTTTGTCGGTATCACTTTATTGTCAGCCTACATGGCAACCCATGTGCATTCTTCAAAAGTAATCGATTTATTGACCAAAACCATGCAAAGCAGTGGTCAATTACCCGTAAGAATTTGTATTGCTTTACAGGCGTTATTGGTTGTACTTGCCGCAAACTTTGGGTTTAATGTCGTCATTGGTGCATTTGCAGCGGGTATGGTTGTCAGCTTGGCTTCAAAAGGCGAAGGTGGTGTGATGTTGCGCCAGAAGCTAGATTCAATTGGTTATGGTTTTCTAATTCCCTTCTTCTTTATTGTCGCCGGAATGAAATTTGATATACATGCGCTATGGTCGTCACCTTTGATTCCTTTACAGATTATCATTTTATTAGGACTTTTGATTATAGTAAGAGGGGTGCCAGTGTTGCTTTACAAGCCTATTTTAACTAAAGAAGAAATATTACCGTTTGCTCTATATTCAGCAACCGGCCTGCCAATCATTGTAATCATTTCCGAATTAGGGGTTACTTCGGGTCTTATGGCTCCTGATAGAGGTATGGTTTTGGTATCCGCAGGTATGATTTCTGTGTTTTTGTTTCCCATACTGGCCGAATATTTAATGAAAAAACGTATTGTGTCTGAATAAGCATTCTAGTCAGCCATAGTAAAGCCAATAAAATCAATGGAAATCTTTTGAGTGGACTTTAACTGCAACGCCATGGCGTTAACACTATCTACATGATCGGCATTATTGTCGGGCTTAGGTTTTGTGTTGAGTTTTTTTAAACGCGCAAGGATACGTTATATCCTGCATCGACATGCAATTCCGCACGCCTATTGGTTAAACTGTACAGAAAATTTGCCGCTACTTCAGGGGCTAACTGCCGTAGAGAAAGCACATCTGCGGGAACTGGCAAGTTTGTTTTTGGTTGAAAAAAACATAGTGGCTGTCCAAGACTTGTTAGTCACCGACAGTATGCGCGTGATGATTGCCAGTCAAGCGTGTTTACCGGTACTTGCATTAGGGTTTGACTGCTTATCAGGTTGGACAGATATTATTGTTTATCCAGATGCTTTTCGAGTCAACCGCGATATTGTTGATAGTGCCGGCGTGTTACACCATCAGGAAAACATTTTAAGTGGTGAATGTTGGTCTAGCGGCCCCGTCATACTGTCATGGGCTGATATAGTGCAAGATCAAAAGACAGGCCATACCGGTAGAAATGTCATTATTCACGAGATTGCTCATAAGCTTGATGGGCTAAATGGTCATGCAAACGGGTGTCCGCCCTTGCATTATCATATGTCGGTTCCGCAATGGACGGCTGAATTAACGGCAGCCTATGAAACACTGATTCAACAAGTGCAAGAGCACAATAATAGCTGTATCAATCCGTATGCAGCAACCAATCCAGCTGAGTTTTTTGCAGTGGTTAGCGAGTATTTCTTTTCCTCGCCGGCGTTACTTGAACAACATTTTCCAGGTGTCTATCGGCAATTACAGCTTTATTATAGACAGGACCCAATACGATGCTGTTCTTTAAAAGAACGTAATTAATGCGTATAACGCTCTACACGCTATCAGTAAAATGCGACATAATGGTTTTGCTGTAGTCATGCAAGGTCATTACAAGACAAGAGAGTGGCAATGTGTGTTGTATAATGCAGTGCATATAATAACTGATGAAATTAGTTGGTTTTTATTTTTAAAATACTTTTAAACACAAGGGGCATTCGCCCATGAATACAATGCCTATATTGGCAATGACAACCGACAATACCGCTCCCATCATTTCTGTAAACGGCATTAACAAGACCTATGCCAGCGGTTTTCGAGCGCTCAAAAACATTAATCTTCACATAAAACGTGGCGAGATATTTGCATTACTCGGGCCGAATGGGGCGGGTAAAACCACACTGATCAGCATTATTTGCGGCATAGTCAGCCCTACATCGGGCAGTATCATCGCCGATGGTTTTGACACTGTGCGAAATTACCGTGCGGCGCGCTCAAGCATCGGGCTGGTGCCTCAGGAATTGCAAACCGATGCCTTTGAATCGGTATTGGCCACCCTAAAATTTAGTCGTGGATTGTTCGGTAAGGCTCCCAACCCTACTTACCTGGAAAAAATACTGCGCGATTTGTCGCTATGGGATAAGCGCAACGCTAAAATTATGACGCTCTCTGGCGGTATGAAACGCCGCGTGCTGATTGCCAAAGCGCTTGCGCATGAGCCAGCCATATTGTTTCTGGATGAGCCAAGTGCGGGTGTGGATGTGGAATTACGTCACGACATGTGGCGCATGGTGCGCGAGCTGCGTGCACAGGGCACTACCATTATTTTAACCACACATTACATTGAAGAAGCTGAAGACATGGCAGACCGTATTGGCGTTATCAGCAACGGTGAATTGATAGTGGTAGAAAACAAAGAAGTGCTGATGCGCAAATTCGGCAAAAAGCAGTTGACCTTAACATTGCGACAGCCCATGACTCATATTCCGGTAGCGCTGAGCGCTTGGCCGTTGACACTGGCCGAGTACGGAAACGCCCTGGTGTATGATTTTGACACCCACGAAGAAGAAAATGGTATTGCCGAGCTGCTGCAAATCCTGGGTGAACATCATATTGAATTTAAAGATTTGCGCTCAAGAGAAAGCTCTCTGGAGGATATTTTCGTCAGTTTGGTGCATCAACCTAAGCAGGTACAGGCATGAACATCTATGGCATTCGTGCTATTTACCATTTTGAAATGGAGCGTACTTTTCGCACACTATGGGAAAGCATCGCCGCACCGGTGCTAACCACCTCTTTATACTTTATTGTGTTTGGCAAAGCCATTGGTTCGCGTATGGGCGAGATTGATAACGTCGATTACGGCGCTTTTATCATCCCTGGGTTGGTGATGCTAAATTTACTAAGTGAGAGCATATCCAATGCTTCTTTTGGTATTTACATGCCTAAGTGGTCGGGTACCATTTATGAGTTGCTCTCTGCACCCGTGTCGTGGGTGGAAATACTGCTGGGCTATGTTGGGGCGGCAGCAACCAAATCGGTTATATTGGGGCTACTTATACTAGGCACCGCCCGCATTTTCGTACCGTACCAGATTGCCCATCCAGGCTGGATGATCGCTTTTCTGTTACTGACTTCTATTACCTTCAGTCTATTTGGTTTTATTATTGGGCTATGGGCAGATAGTTTTCAGAAATTGCAAGTCATTCCTATGTTGGTCATCACGCCACTTACTTTCCTGGGTGGCGCGTTCTACTCGATCAATATGTTGCCACCTTTGTGGCAGACCATTAGCCTGTTTAATCCTGTGGTGTACTTAATCAGCTGTTTTCGCTGGAGTTTTTATGGTGTGGCCGATGTGCATATTGGTATGAGTATTGGCATAACTTTTGGCTTTCTCATCCTCTGCCTGATTTTTGTATGGTGGGTGTTTAAGACGGGGTATAAGATTAGAAATTGAGGTGATGATTGGGGGGTAGCCTCGGTTAGTGGAGCGTAACCGAGGGTGGAAGTGTTTCTCTATTGACTATGCGTGTTATTACTTTATTAGTGATTTTCTCAAAATATGTCGGCTTTTTGATGTGTTGAACATTATTCCGATTCCGCTCAAAAATAGTAAAAGTGATGTTGGAGTTGGTACTGGAGCAGCAACGAGATTAATATTAGCGATAGCAAAGTCGTTACCTGATGCAGATATGTTAGCATCGACCAAACTTAAGTTTACGCTGGTCTGGTTACCAGAATTAAAAAAACCTTGCCCCAATTGCCAAGACTGCGTGGTATTAAGTGTTGACAAGATTGCACCGTTTAATTCAATGGAAATGTTTGCATTTAAAGAGGAATATATTGATTTATCGACGTCTGCCGTATAGAAGCTGAATCTGTAGTCGGTAAATGGAGTGACCGTTATTGTTTCTTTCCAAACTGCATAATCTTTAAAAGTTGCACCGTCCGCAAGAAGCACATTGCCATCTAGACCATTTGGTAAAGCGGAAATGGAGGGCCAATCTCCCAAAATAGTTTGCGCATTGATTTGCGATGCCAAAGTAATAGAATATTTTGTTTGTCCTCTAATAGGAAAGTCATAAGTGTAATCACTGGTAAATCCCGAATTACCTTGACTAAAGTCGCCATTTACAATATCAGCATAGGTAGCTGGAAGCCAGAACATTTGTAATGCTGTGAGTGTTAATAGTTTGCATAGTTGTTTAAACATACAGTTATTCCTTAATTGTAAATTTGATAGATTAAATATAAAAAATTCTACATAGATACCATTAGAGCAAGTCAAACAACTATGCTCTATTGTTTAAAAATAAACTTATTTACCAGTGTCTATATTCTATTTTAATTCACTTTTATTAACAATAAAGCTCAGTTTTTAACCAAGGTTAATTAGATAACGTGGGTAATAGGATGCGCCTCTCTGCGTTTGGCTGCATCCTATTAGGCGGGCTTACCATGTTCTGCGCGTTATGATTCGCTAATGACGCCTAAGTTAGCATGTTAGTAAACGTTGCCTCAGTTGTCGCCAAATAGGTCGCCTAAGCCACCTAGAATTGAGCCTTCGTCTTTAGAGCCACTGCCAGCCGCTTGCAACACACGGTTTGCTAGTCGCGAGAATGGCAAACTTTGTAAGTAAACCGTACCGTGACCTTTTAGAGTGGCTAGGAAAAGTCCTTCACCGCCAAACACCATGGATTTTAAGCTGCCGGTGCGTTCAATGTCATATTCAATGCCTTTTGTAAAAGCGGCAATACAGCCGGTATCTACCCTTAGCGTTTCGCCATGTAGTTCTTTTTTGATAACAGTGCCGCCGACATGTATAAAGGCTTTGCCGTCGCCTTTTAGGCGTTGCAGAATAAACCCTTCACCACCGAAAAAACCGGTTCCGAGTTTGCGCTGAAATGCAATTTCAATCGATGTGCCAAACGCTGCACACAAGAATGCGTCTTTCTGGCATATGAGTTCTTCGCCAAGTTGCGCCATCTCCAAAGGAATGATCTTGCCGGGATAAGGTGCGGCAAAAGCTACCTTTTTTTTACCATGGCTCTGGTTGGTAAAATGGGTGATAAAAATAGATTCGCCCGTGAGGACACGTTTGCCAACATGTAGCAATGAGTCAAATAAGCCGCCTACTGGTTTGGAGCCGTCTCCCATTTTGGCTTCAAAGACAATACCATCTTCCATGTAGTTCATGGCTCCTGCTTCGGCTATTACAGTTTCACCGGGGTCCAGTTCGATCTCGACGATCTGCATGTCATTACCGAACAATTCGTAGTCTACTTCATGGCATCGCATGACTGTTGTTTCCTTTGTTAACGTTAAGGGGGCGGGTAAATAGCAGAGCCGAAGGCTGGTTTGAATAAGGTAAACCCCAGGAAAACACTATTAAATAAGTGCGGTTGTTTTATTCAAGTGATCAGTTTATCAGCTTTAAAGCTGGGTTTTATTATCATTCAAGCCAGCCTAATTCTGCAAGCCTAAGGTCGGCATATTTTTCATTGCTGGGCAATGGCAAAATAGCGTGTAGCGTTTAGCCGCAATGCATAAGATGGCTTATAGGAGGCTGATATTAGGCGTATCGATCGAGTGTTACACTATTAAAACCATCCTGCCGCCATATTTTTTTAATGGATTTTAGGGTCTATGCACTCGAACGATGCGCCTCTCTGCGTTTGGCAGCATCCTATAAGGTTTACTTTTATCCTAATGTCAATTATTTAATGGCAAGGAAAGTACTTTACTTAAGGGTGACTTTTGCCAATTAATGCGACGATGATGTTATTTTATTAGTCTCATCGAGTAAACAAAGCCCAAACTCGCCGGGCTAGGCAATTGCTGTTATTCTTATTAATTTTTATCCAACAGGTAAACTCATGAGCGATGCAGACGATGCAAAGAATGTCATAGTCGTAGATTTGCAAATGCCTTTTTTTTCCATCGTGGTGTTGATGGTTAAATGGGCGCTGGCATCTATTCCGGCTATTATCATATTAGCGGTTATTTTCAGCTTAACCACTGGCTTGTTAGGTGGCGTACTTTTTCCGCATTTATAGATCCTTCTTGTTGTGGTTCTCGTTAGCGATTCCGGCACTATCAATCTTGATGCTCATAACGCTGTAGTCAGTTGCGTATGGTTGCAGAAAAATCTACATCACCCCAATCTACTTATTCTGGATGCCACTTTCTTTTTGCCTAGGCAGCAACGATTTGCCAAACACGAGTTCCAGTCTCAGCATCTACCTGGTGCGCAGTTTTTTGATATTGATGACATTGCTGATCAAAACAGCCCACTGCCACATACCTTGCCGATTGCCGAGCAATTTGCTCAGCAAGTAGGAAAGTTGGGTATCGATAACGCCACTTGGGTGGTGGTTTACGACAATAACCATTTTTTTGCTGCCGCACGCGTTTGGTGGATGTTTAGAGTATTTGGGCATGAGAAAATTAAAGTGCTGGACGGCGGATTATCTCGCTGGAAGCAACTGGGTTTTCCGTTAACATCAAATTCGGCAAAGCCTGCATCTAAAGTATTTACGGCTACATTCCATGCAGAATTATTTGTAGATTTGCAACAAATGCGCGAAATTCAACAGCAGGGTAGTCGTATAATTTTGGATGCGCGTTCTGCTGACAGTTTTAATGGTCAACGTGTATTAACAGATGCGGGCCTGCAAACCGGTCATATGCCAGGCAGTGTCAATATTCCGTATCAACATTTATATAGCCAAGATCAGCATACTTTATACAGTATTGCACAACTGCAGCAGTTGTTTGTGACGGCGGGTGTGGATGTTTCCAAATCCATGGTAACCACCTGTGGCTCTGGGGTTTCTGCGGCATTATTGCTTTTGGTGCTGTATCAATTAGGTTGTCATCAGGTTCCTATGTTTGATGGTTCATGGGCAGAATGGGGGAGGCAACAAGATTTGCCTAAACAAAACAAGCCAACTAGTTAGGAATATCTTAACGTCAACGCTGTATAAGACAATGTGGTTTTGACTTTTGTTATACTGTGTCGATTGTATTGGTCAGTCCTGTTCTACTATTTGTGATTAAGGCTGTTATTTCTTATTAATGGGTAGTTTACCCAAAAAATAGTTAAGTTTTTAACACGCAGCAAATTTAAAGCAGCTGACTCCAACCGTTCTATTCACTCTAAGCAATGGCTAAATATCGCACCCACTACGACAATTTAAAGATTACTCGCAACGCGCCTGATGCCTTAATCCGGGCAGCGTATAAGGTTTTGATGCAACAGTATCACCCCGATAAGTACGATGGCAGTGAAGAAAAAGCGCTACGCATCACCAAGATTATTAAAGATGCTTACGACATATTGATCGACCCAGCGCGTCGAGCCGAACATGATGAATGGATAGATGCGCAGGAATCTAAGAATAATAATGCCGGATTTGAAAAGTCAGAAAAAACTGAGCAACCCCTTTATGCCATTGATTATCTGCATTATAGCGAACATGAGTTATATGGTATTGCCGCCAAAGAGCTAACCCTGGGAAATATTAATAAGGGTATAATGGGGCGTGCCATTGTTGAAGCAGACGGCAATGAAGCCAAAGTGTCTACCCGATATATCCAAAACAGAGTACAGCAATTATTGGAAGATATAGAAGGACACTATTTAATTGAGCTGACGCAACTGGGCTATCGAATTTCTGCTACAAACACCGATAGCGGTACTAGGCAATGGCATATCCGCACAAAAACCCAAGAAGTGCATTACATACATTCTCTGGAAGCGTTTAAAGAGGTTATCGCTAAATTGCGCGGTCATGTCAATGAGCGTGCGCGCACAGAACGCGGTGTGTTTGCTTTGGGTGATGTTGGATTAAACGGGGGAATAGTGTTCTTTGTGGACGATTCCGGCTCTCATGGTTTAGAAGCTCAGTCCACAGATGCAGAGAATGCATTAGATTGGCATGCGGCAATTACTGCTGCTCAAGCCTATGGTTATGGTTGGCGCTTACCGCTTAAAGACGAATTGAATCTGTTATTCCAACAAAAAGAGTTGGTAGGCGGATTCTCTGATGACTTTTATTGGAGTTCTACGCATATGGGTGAGGGCTGTGCATGGCAACAAAATTTTGGCGGAGGCGGTCAAATATCTTACAAAAATAACGATCAATGCAAGGTGCGTGCTGTCAGGGATTTTTAGGGTAGCTAATATATTAACCCATTCCGCATAGCCACGATTAACGTCAGCGTAATCGTAGGAATGAAAAGCTTTCCGGTTATAGAGGCGCTTTTTAGAATCGGTTACGCATTAACTAATGCTGCGTAATTGTTTGGGTAACGGTTTAAATATTGAAATCGGTGACGATGATTAAAATAAATTTTGTCGTTGGGAAAGGCTATTAAATGTTTTTGGAGTCTGCATTCCCACGATTACGTTGACGCTAATTGTGGCTACGCAGTTTCGAATGGCAGCATCCAATTGGCGTATCTTAGCGTCTTGTTAGCGATAGGCGATTCTATTTCCAATAAAATATCCGCATATTCATAGTAAACTAAGCAGCTTATTGAATACTTTACCTTTGTGATGACGGCTATAACCCAATATTTCGATCTTGATTGTCAGCAATGTCCGCGTCTGGCTGATTTTTTGTGTGATGTTAAACAAAAATATCCACAGTATCACGCGCGTCCTGTGGCACCGTTTGGGGATTTGCAGGCGCGTTTGCTGGTGGTGGGGTTGGCACCGGGGATGCATGGGGCTAATGCCAGTGGTCGGCCGTTTACCGGGGATTATGCGGGGTTGTTATTGTATCAGGCGCTGTACGATTTTGGATTTAGTAATCAGTTACATTCTACGGCTTTGGATGATGGGCTGGAATTGCGCAATTGCCGTATAACCAATGCTGTTAAATGTCTGCCACCGCAAAACAAACCGACGGGTGAGGAAATTGTGCAATGCAATGGCTACCTGGCGGCGGAATTGCAAACCTTACCCGAAAAAGCGGTGATTTTGGTGTTGGGTAATATTGCTCATCAAGCGGTGTTGCGTGCTTATGGTTTAAAAGTGAAAGCTTATCCGTTTGGGCATCATCGGGTTTATAGTTTACCTAATGGCCATCATTTGGTGAGTTCTTATCATTGCAGTCGTTACAATGTACAAACCAAACGTTTGAATATGCAGATGCTGAGTGATGTGTTTGCCAATATTCAGGAATTATTGGTCGCTTAAGCGTGACAGAGTCACCAGCACAGGCGGGCTTTGATGCCAAGGCGTTTTTAAAAAACCTGACGCAACGCCCCGGTATTTACAAAATGCTGGATGCTAATGCCACTATTATATATATTGGTAAAGCTAAAAATCTTAAAAACCGCGTTTCCAGTTATTTTAGAACGCAGGCGGCAGCACCCAAGCAACTGGCTATGGTGGCCAGAATAGCCGCTATTGAGGTGACGGTTACTCATACCGAGGGCGAAGCCCTATTGCTGGAAAGCCAGTTAATCAAGCGCCATCAACCGCGTTACAACATCGATTTACGCGATGATAAATCCTACCCTTATGTGTTTATTTCCACCTTGCACGATTTTCCACAACTTAGTTTTCATCGGGGCGCTAAAAAACGTCAAGGTAAATATTTTGGCCCTTATCCGAGTGCCAGCGCGGTTAAAGAAACTTTAAAGCTATTGCAGAAAATTTTTCCGGTGCGCCAGTGCGAAGACAGTTTTTACAATAGCCGCTCACGCCCCTGTCTACAACATCAGATAGAACGCTGCACTGCACCTTGTGTGGGTTTAATTAGTAAAGAAGCGTATCGGATGGATGTGGATAGTACGGTATTGTTTTTAGAAGGGCAGGGCGGGTTGCTGATCGATAGCCTGGTTACCAAGATGGAAAATGCCGCTGCCACGCTGAATTTTGAACTGGCTGCTAGTTATCGCGATCAAATTTTTCGCTTGCGCGCTGTATTGGAAAAACATTTTGTGCAGGGCGAAAAAGGCGATGTAGATATTATTGCCTGTGCGGTAACAGCAGAAGTGGCCTGTATTCAGGTGTTTTTTATCCGTAATGGTCAAAATTTAGGTAATCGCCAGTTTTTTCCAAAAATGGTGGATCATCATCAGGCTGAAGAAGTGTTACAAGCCTTTATCAGTCAATATTATCTGGATAAAACCATCCCGCACGATTTAATCATCAGCCACACCTTACCGGAAACGGAACTGGTCAGCGAAGTGCTGAGTAGTCAGGCCAAACATGTGGTGAATATTGCCAGTCAGGTACGTGGCGAACGTGCCAAATGGTTGCAGTTGGCGGTGACAAATGCTGAAAACAGTTTACGCAGTAAACTGGCCGATAAACAAAACCTGTTTGCCCGTTTTGTGAGTTTGCAACAGGAATTAAGTTGCGTCGATATTCCGAAAAGATTGGAATGTTTTGATATTAGTCATACCCAAGGTGAGCAAACTGTGGCTTCTTGTGTGGTTTTTGATCGGGAAGGGCCGGTAAAATCTGATTATCGGCGCTTTAATATTGAAGGAATTACTCCCGGTGATGATTATGCTGCTATTTATCAGGCGGTATTTCGTCGTTATAAACGATTAAAACAAGGTGAACATACTGCGCCAGAGGTATTGTTTATTGATGGTGGCAAAGGTCAGGTGGGGGAAGCTAAAAAGGCGTTGGCGGAATTAGACATAAACAATGTTATGATAGTCGGAGTGTCGAAAGGTCCAGATCGAAAAGCAGGCATGGAAAAAATTATACTGCCCGATCAGGATTTACCTTTGAATGTGACACCAGGTGCCAGTGCTTTATTACTGATTCAGCATATTAGGGATGAAGCTCATCGTTTTGCTATCACCGGACACCGCCAGCGCCGCGCTAAAATTAAAACTAAGTCGGTACTGGAAAATATTGCTGGGCTCGGCCAGAAACGCCGCCAAATTTTGTTAAAACAATTTGGTGGTCTGCAAGGTGTATCCAATGCTGGAGTGGATGCCCTGGCAGGTATTGATGGCATCAGCCGGCAATTGGCACAACGCATTTATGATTTGTTTCACCACCAAGATGGCAGTTAAATTTACCTTACCAACCTATTTGACATTTTTACGCATTGCCTTAATACCCTTATTGGCAGTTGTGTTTTATTTGCCTTGGGAATACTCAAAACTCGCCTGCACCTTAATTTTTTTATTTGCTGGTTTTACCGACTGGCTGGATGGTTATCTGGCGCGCAAGATGCAGCTGGAAACCGATTTCGGCGCGTTCTTAGATCCGGTTGCTGATAAATTAATGGTGGCTTTTGTGTTGGTTTTAGTGGTGCAGGCCGAGGCAAGTCCTTATCTTGCTATACCTGCAGCCGTAATTATCGGTCGTGAAATTACTATAGCCTCGTTAAGAGAGTGGATGGCAGAAATAGGTCAGCGGGCCAAAGTTAAGGTCTCGCAATTGGGTAAATGGAAAACCACCGCGCAAATGACAGCTGTCAGTTTGTTGCTGTATCGTGATGATCTGCTAGGTTTGCCCATTAATACCATGGGCTATTGGTTGCTATATATATCAGCCATTTTAACCTTGTGGTCAATGATCAATTACCTGATGGCTGCTTTTTCAACCTTGAGAGAATAACAATAAGTGCAGCGTTACATACTGCGCAATAACAGAGAGATGACAGCAGGTAAAGCTGTATAAAGAACATGGAACAAGAATTAGCAATTGAAATAGAAGTAGCACAAGAACAAACACCCGCTAAGCTGATTAGCCAGGACGAGGTTTTACAAGCGGCATTAAAATTATTCGCACAAAAGGGCTATTACAATACCTCTTTAATCGATATAAAAGATGCAGTTGGCTTAAAATCGACCAGTGGACTTTATCAATTTTTCAAAACCAAGCAAGCCATTGCTTTGGCTTTGCATGAGCAGATACTGGATAGTTTCAGTATCTCTATTGATGATATTCGCCGTCGCAATCGTAAAGCGTCCGAACAATTACGCGAAGTAGTGGATTTGTTGTTTAAGCTGACCGAAGAAGCACCGGAAATTATTCAGTTTTTACTGTTTATCAAAACCAGTGATTTTTTACCCGAACCTAAACCTTTATTTGATATAGCGGCGTTTAATAAACTGCGACGTATTATTCAGGTGGGCATTAAGGAAGGCGAAATCAAAAACATTGATGCCTTGCTAGCCTACAATTATTTCTTTGGCATTATTCAGCACACGCTGAGTATGTTATTAACGGATAGTTTGCCGCCTTGTAAGGATAATTACCAGAATCAGGTCTGGTTGGTGGCCTGGAGTACAATAGCTAAGAAGTAAGTTAGCGCGGTTTGTGGTTATGTGGAGCATTTTGCTGTGGCTGACCTCTATTGCCATGTTGAAAATATAGGCTGATCAGTTGGGTTACGGCGCATGCTGTAACCCAATCTAAACTTTTTACAATGAACGCAAGAAATTAAGCAAATCCTGTTTGCTCTCTGTCGTTAGCTGATTATATTTTTCTACACTGTAGTTGGCTTCTGAATTATTTTGTCCTTCATCACTACTGTGATGTTCATCAATCGCCTGGATCAAATCGGACGTACGACCATCGTGTAAAAACCAAATGCGTTGTCCTAGCCCCCATAATGGTGCGGTACGAAACTCATCACCACTGGCCTGACCTTGTGTAACACCATCTGCCAGCTTTGGTCCCATATTGTGTATCAGTAAGTCGGAATATAGATTGACTGGTTTTCTATCCAGCTGCGGTATATCGGATTTACCCGTAGTAAACTGTGGGGTATGACAATACGCGCATCCAACCGCTTTAAACAAATTCCTGCCTTTCTCGATAGAAGCGGAACCACCCGGTTGACTGGTTGAAGGCGTGGGCGGAGCCAGTAAACGCATATAGGCGGCAAATTTTTCAATGTCGCTTAATACATCCATGGGGTCAGATTTTTCAGGATGAGTACGGTCATTCGGTGTATTCATGGTCTGACAAGCTGAGGTCTCATTACGTTCAGTTGGAAACAGCTCGTTGGATACGCCCATCTCCACGTTATAGGCTTCGCCCGCAAATACCAGTAAAGACTTGTTTTGTGCTTTCCAACCAAAGCGGGCAATGGTGCCGTCATTACCATTACGGTTGGCAAGTGCCGTTCTGGTATGTCCGCTTAGGGTAATATTCGATCTGCCACTGATGCCAAAAGTTTGTTTTTGGCTGGCTTCATGTTGCCGATTTTCTTCAATGGCCGTATCGGGGATTTGTTCAATTAAGCCACTACCAAACACGGGGGTGGGGATACGGAAAATAATGTTTTGTTCGGCTACCGCTTTTTCAAAATTGGGCTGTGGTAAGCCAGTGCAGGTTTCTGCGCCAGGTAATCCCTCAATGGTAAACAGGGCATGTACGCCACCATCAAGGATAGTGTGATCAGTCTCAAGATGTACAAACCGCGCTTCACGCATTGGCGTTAAGCCAGGGTTTTCTGGGTCGCTACCGGCTATAAATGATGGAATTTTATTGGTTTTGCTCAGATTGGTCTGCCAAAAAATATATTGAGGGTTGATCGCTTTCAGATTATTTTTGGTCGGTCCGGGCGATGAGCCACCCACATCAGGATAAGCGTGGCAGCCACCGCAACTGTTAAAATTAAATGTAGGCCCCAGGCCATCGTCACTGACGTTTTCCTGTTTGTTAAATTCTTCCAGTCCGGCTTTAAACAGTTTCTGGTAATTGGCATCCAGGCCAGTCAGTGCTGCACCAACTGCTGATTCGCTCAGGCGCACGCCAGGATCATGCAATTTAATCGCGCCAGGCGTGGAGGTGGGTAATTTTACTGTAGTGCTTGTCGTGTTTGAGTCGCAGCCTGCTAGTGTTAATGTCATCAGAGCAGTAGCCAATAGTGCGCGTGGAATGCAAAATTCGTTTTTCATAGTCGGTATCCTGTACTTAGTTAATAACCTACTGGCAAACTCGTCTTTCTGTCGCGGTAAATACCCTCAAGGGTTGCGTTTTCGTCTCCGTACATCCTTCTATAGGCTTTCTGTGCGTGGTGATCAATAGGTAGATCGAACCATACGCAGATTTACGTAACCATAAATGACATTTCACTCAATAACAAGCAGTACAAAAGTACTGGTACTGAAAAGAGAGCTGATAATGGCTGAGTAGAGTGAGTGCTCGGATTAATGCGCATAGAGTAGGGAATTTCACAGTATCTGGAGGTTGGGATTCGGTGCTGGCAGCGTGTGCAGGGCAGGTGTCCAATTATTGGTCAATCTAACGTCAGTCACCAAAAACCAGTCACTTACATGTTGTTGTCACCTGTTGGTCACAATGTTATCCACAGCTTTTGTGGATAACTGCTTTATTTTAAGAGAGCTTGTGAATTACTTTAATGCAGTACTATGGTATATGCTGGTTTTGTGGACTTCTCCTCAACCTTGTTTGTTTGTGTGATGCGTGCCTTCATCCCATAAATACTGGTATAGCTATAAAAAAATACAGGAGATTTTCCAAAGGCAGATCGGCGAGTTACGCACTTTTTTGTAAATAAATACGAAAAATATTGATATTTTTAATAATCAGCATAGAATAGCTTCCAGCTAGAAAAATAAGCTTTACCCATGTTTACCGCTTCGATGTCTCTTTTACAGTTATTCGACTTGATCTTCATTCCGTGATCCCTACATTTATCAGCATAACTCGCCTTCTCCAAGGCTAACTATTTAACTTTTCCAAGGATTCATCATGTCAACATTGACTATGAAAACACTAACAAAACCATTTACTCAAAGAGCCCCACAACCACGTACAGAATGGAATTATGATATTTATTTTCTAGAGCAGTTGGCTAAGAAAAAGAAAACCCCAAACAATAACAATAAAGCTGCAAGTAACTAAAATTTGTAAGCGTCAATATCTGTTTTTTGCAAATTTCCTGTCAGTTTGTCACGTTCCACAGCGTAAGGCGGCTATAGGCTGCTGGTAAGCTCTCTGCATGTCATTCATTTTTAAAACATAATATATTTATCGTTGACTTGTGCCTGTCACCAATAAAATACTTCAACCCGCTAGAGGGTAAAGGTGTATAACTAAGTCCGCGACGTTTTATAGTTGGTAGTCATGATGGTTATAATCGTGAGTCTTGCAACTTAACCGCCCCAGCTAATTATTTGGAGAGTATCTTGAGTAAAGAGAAAAAAAGTAATAAAGAAGTAAAAAAACAACCGGCGCTGTCCCCAAAGGAAAAGAAAGCCGTTAAGAAAGAAAAAAAAGAAGCTAACGGACGTTTAGCATAAACTAAAAACACATAAAATCCTGCCTGTGTTCGACACAATTTTGTGTAGGTGCATAAAGACAGAGCAAGCATTAACACGAGTGTATATAGCAAAGTGCAGGTTTTTATTTGTATAGCAGTATGCTAAACTGCAATGGATTTAGTTTTTAGGACGATAGGTTATACAACATGAATTCCGCCCAGCTTAAATGCCTTGCAGTCTTCAGTCTGTTTGCAATCATTGGTTTTGGGCCTGTATCGCCCGGCTGTCTAATCGGTATGTATATTGTGCTTAAGCGGCCAAGCTGGTTTTTGCAGTTGGCTAGTCATGTGTACAATAATCCGCCCGCGTTGCCTGCAAGGCCGCCTTCCTCTCATGTCCGTGTAAAGTGCTTTCTAAGTTTGTTGACATTATTTATTATTGATATTGCCCCGGTTCCTGTTACGCCTGTCATTGCCTTTGTCATTATTTTGTTAAGACCACTCTGGTTTTATCGCACCGTTATTGCTGTCTATCAAGCCGACTAAGCTTTAAGTGACCACTCTGGTTTTGGGTGTATTTAAGCATGTCTCGCTGTATAATCTTAGCTTTAATCTATCAGGCTAGTATGATTGAGTGTGATGATTGTTTTAACTTAACTATCTGGAGGTTGTCATGATATATCGACTACGAATTTTGCCCATTATTTTAATAACAACTGCTTTAATCAGTGATGTTTATGCTGAGGAAGCTAATTTCGGAAAAAAAATTCCCAGTACTGAGCAGGTTTTGGATTATTTAAAATCTAACTCTAAAGATGTGGATACGTCTGGCGATAGTGTTGATACCAGCAAATCTAAAAGTAGAAGTTTAAACTTTGTGACTAAAGACGATAATCGTACCCTTAAGCACAAACCGATTACGCCTTCGCCTAAAAGCAGTGAAAAAGCCATTTCCATGGAAATTCTTTTTGACTACAACTCTTCGCAGCTGACTGACGCAGGTAAAGAACAGTTACGCCCTATCGGTTCGGCATTAGCCACCAACGACTTACAAGGTAAGCATTATAGAATAGAAGGGCATACCGATATTGTCGGTGGCGATGCCTATAATATTGAGTTATCTCGTCGGCGCGCAGAGGCCGTGAAGAACTTTCTGGTGTCTGAATACGGATTGCCAGAAGACGCTATGAAAATTCAGGGTAAAGGTAAGAAAAACCTAGCCAATAGTGAAGACCCAACTAGTGAAGTTAATCGCAGAGTGCGGATTGTGCTGTTAAGCGATTAGACGCTTATTGGCCTGGTTATATTAAGAGTGTAGCACTAGTAAGCTGGCTGAATGAGAATGCAAGCCAGCTTCGATGGTGGCAGACTTTAAAATACAAAGGGTTTTATCAGTGTATTTTTTCTAAAATGATGATTGCTGAAATTTTAAGTCGTAATAAAATTAGCAACCACTGCTGTACGTTACCCTACTACAGGCTACAATACCTGATTAGAGTAGATGCTTGCTTGAGATTATTTGGCGTAGAAATTGCTTAATGTTTAGTATACACAGCTACTAATAAAAGTCTTATGTCTAAAATGAGCCCCATTGTTGTCATAGAGCGTTACGAAGAACATCGATTAGCTATTCAACGCCTGTTGCAATCTATATTGACTTGTTTTGCAGATGGTAATTTATTTGAGCAATCTCAGGCTGAGTTAAGCGAAAGTCTTAATTCTTTGTGCAGTTATTATCCATTTGTGAGTTTATTGTACCTTCTTGGTGCAGATGGTGTACAAATTAGCACGAATATCCCTGGACGTTTTTATAACGACCGCCCGAATATTGGGGATGGTGCCGATAGAAGTAAGCGGCCGTATTTTATTGCTGCACAGCAGACAGACCAGGTGGTGGTTACAGAACCTTACCTGTCTAGTGTCAAAAATGAACTGTGTTTGTCGGTGTGTTGTCAGGTTTTTGACAACGAGGCTCAGGTTAAAGGCTATATAGTGCTGGATGTTGATTTGCCCACCACTTTAAATTTTCTCAGTGGCGAAACCATGCGCGCTAATTTTGAGCCAGGTCTAAAAGGCGTGTATTCGTTGATAGTGTTTGGTTTGTTTACGGTGGCAGCTATTTTGTTGTATTCCGCTGCCAATGAATGCATACAGGTTATCTATAAAGCCGCCACGCAACAGGATACGAAATTAATCCCGTTTAGTATGGTGATTTACCTGACACTGGCACTAGCTATCTTTGATTTGGCTAAAACTACGCTGGAAGAAGAAGTGCTGTTGTATAAAGATATACTCAAACACAGTTCTACCCGGCGTACCATCACGCGCTTTATTGCCGCCATTATTATTGCATTGTCGATTGAAGCCTTACTAATGATCTTTAAATCGGCCTTACAGAATTCAGGCCAGTTTATTATTGAAGCGGTGTGGGTGGTTATAGCCGCCGCTTTTTTATTACTGTGCCTGGGTGTTTATGTTTATTTGGGCGCGCGCGCAGAAGTGCTGTTACGCAAGCAAAAATAAACGGCCGATTTTAGATTGCTTGATTAATGTCAACAATCAATCCGTCTTCCATGTGCAGTACATGATCCATACGTGCGGCTAAATCAGGGTCGTGAGTGACGACTAGAAAGCTGACTTGCAGTTCCTGATTTAATTCCAGCATGAGTTGATAAATCTGTTCTGCGGTTTTACTGTCCAGATTGCCGGTAGGTTCGTCGGCTAAAACGCATTTGGGTTGGTGAATTAAGGCTCTGGCAACTGCGGCACGTTGTCTTTCGCCGCCTGATAATTCGCCTGGTTTGTGCTGGATACGATGCCCTAATCCTACCCGTTTTAAAATAGCGATGGCTTTTTGCTCCGCTTCTTTTAGCGAGTGATCGCCAATCAGCAGGGGCATGGCCACGTTTTCTAAGAGCGTAAATTCACCCAATAGATGATGAAACTGGTAAATAAAACCCAGTGAACGATTACGCAATGCACTTAGTTTTCTAGAGCGTACCTGCTGTAAATCGACACCATCCAGTATCACTTTGCCAGAGGTGGGTTTTTCCAGGCCACCCAACAAATGCAGCAGGGTACTTTTACCCGAACCAGAGGCGCCCATGATAGCCACGCGTTGCCCGGCGTAGACTTCCAGGTTGACGCCTTTTAAAACATCTACATTCAAATCACCTTGTTCATAGCGTTTGGTGAGTTGTTCACATTGTAAAATAACCGGGGTATCTGTGAGTTGCTTACTCATAACGTAACACCTCGGCTGGATTAATGCGCGATGCCTGCCAGGCAGGATAGATAGTTGCTAGTAGCGATAGCACAAAGGCTGTAAATGCTATCCAGTAAACATCGCTCCACACCAGTTTGGAAGGTACTTCGCTAATATAGTAAACATCCGCTGCCATAAAATGTACGCCAAACAAATTTTCTATAAATGGCACGATGCTTTCTACATTCAGCGCCAGTAATACACCAAATACAGTACCCAGCAATGTGCCAATGCTACCTATAATGCAACCAAGTACAATAAAAATACCCATTACCGAAGCATTGGATAAACCTTGGGTTTTTAGTATGGCAATATCGCCGCGTTTATCGGTAACCACCATCACCAGCGTGGAGACAATGTTGAATGCCGCAACGGCCACAATCAGTAATAAAATAATAAACATGGCGCGTTTTTCGGTTTGCACGGCGCGGAAAAAGTTGTTATGTGCTTTGGTCCAGTCGCTGACACGGTAATCATCGCCTAGCGTGTTGGCTAAACCCTGAGTGATTTGTGGGGCATCGAATAAGTCGTCCAGTTTTAGGCGTAGACCGGTGACTGCGGGTTCGATACGGAATAATTTAGCGGCATCGTCTATATGTATCATGGCCATATTGCGGTCATATTCAAACATGCCTACCTGAAAAACCCCAACCACTGTAAAGCGTTTTAAACGTGGCAAAATACCAGCTGGCGTTGCAGTAACTTGTGGAGTGATAATGGTAACTTTATCACCGCGCATCACACCCAGATAATTGGCTAACTCTACACCCAGTACAATGCCAAATTCACCGGGTTGTAGATCGGTAAGGCTGCCATACTTCATGTGCGATGCCACTTCGGATACCTTGGCTTCGTAGTCGGGCATAATACCTTGCAGTAAAGTACCGCTCACTTGGCGATCAGCATTAACCATCACTTGACCGTGAATAAAGGGGGCCACTGCCTGAACGTGCGGCATTTTTTCGGTACGGTCTGCCAGCGTGCGCCAGTCTTCAAGCTGGCCGTTGTAGCCAGTAATGGTACTGTGCGCTGTCATGCCCAGTATGCGTTCGCGCAATTCGGCTTCAAAACCATTCATGACTGAAAGTACGGTAATCAGTGCCGTAACACCCAACGCTATGCCTAGCACAGAGGTGAGGGTGATAAAGGAAATAAACTGGGTACGACGTTTGGCGCGCGTATAGCGCAAGCCTATGTAAAATATGAGTGGTCTGAACATGTGTAGGGAAGTTAGGGCTGGCAGTCGTTGCAATAGCCGTAGAGATAAAGACTGTGATCCGTTAATTTATAACCTAAATTTCTGGCGATTTCGTCCTGGCGTTTTTCTATAATGTCATCGGTAAATTCATCGACTTTTCCGCATTTCATGCAGACAACATGGTCGTGATGGGTGCCTTTGTTTACTTCAAAAATAGAGTTTCCGCCTTCAAAGTGATGCCGGTTAACCAATCCTGCGGCTTCGAATTGAGTCAGCACCCGATAAACGGTGGCCAAGCCTATTTCTTCGCCTTCGCTTAATAAGATTTTGTAAACCTTTTCGGCAGACATGTGCCGATCATCCTGTTGTTTTTCCAGAATTTCTAAAATCTTGACTCTGGGTAAAGTGACCTTTAAACCAGCGTTACGTAAATCCTGTGATTCCAAAAGTCTGTCTCCGCTCAACTATTGATTATTGCTATTGTATCGTTTTTTGGCTGAAGTTGTTTATAGAATTATGGCATAATCTGCATTGAATTTTCTCACTACGTTCTACCTCATGAACAAATCTGTATTTTGGCTGGGCTTAATAGCCAGCTTGACGTGCACTGCTTGTACCACTGTGCTCAGTAATATCCCCGGTGTCTATAAGCTGGATATTGAACAAGGCAATATGATTGATCAAAGTATGATAGATCAACTTCGCCCCAATATGACTAAACGGCAGGTACAGTTTATTATGGGTTCGCCTATGGTTGTGGATACTTTCCATGAGCAGCGCTGGGACTATATCTACTCTAAAGAAGAGGCAGGTGAAGATCGCGTGCAAAAACGCGTATCTCTGTATTTTAAAGGCGATAATTTACAGACCATACAAGGTGATTTTCGGCCCAGTTCCATGCCAGTACCCAAACCCTCTACTGAAACCAGTATTGATCTGCCCAAACGCGAATTAGAAAAATCTATGTGGCAAAAAATGGCGGATTTGTTTGGCTTTGATCCTGGTGTTGATACCGATGATGGCGTTACGCCAAATTCATCGCCTCAATCCGCCAAGTCTGGTAAGTCTCGTTAACGGTATGTGGCCTATTAACTAAGATTCTGCATCAACATACATTACACTGTGTTTTTGTGTTGATGCGCTTACCTAAACAGCTTTCAATGCAGAGGCATTAAGCACTTGTTCGATAAAATATCGACAGTAGTTGGGTAGATACAAATGTTTTAGGTAAGCAATTTTGGTGACAGATGTTGGAATTAAGTGGGCCAGACTGAGTGCTATTAAATCCTGATCTTTGTCGGGTTCGTATGCCGTTGCAGCAATAATGCCCACCCCCATACCCAGACGTACATAGGTTTTAATGACATCCGAATCACTGGCGGATAAAGTAATATCCATGCTTAATCCCGCATGGCTAAAGGCTGTTTCTAAGGTCGATCGCCCGGTAAATCCAACAGAATAAGTTAAAATAGCTTGTTTAGCCAATAGTTCTAAGCTGATGTTTTGCGAGGCTAAAGCATGTTGTTTGGGGACGATAGCCACATGATGCCATTCCAGGCAGGGGCGCATAATGAGTTTTTCGTTATCTTGCATTTTTTCTGTGCATATTGCCACATCTGCTTTGTTTTGATAGAGAAGATTGATTAGATTCTCTGGCGAGGATTGCAGCATATAAATTTTAATATCCGGGAATTTTTGACGAAAATTCTGTACCGGTCCGGGTAATAAATACTTAGCCTGAGTGTGCGTGGTGGCAATATGTAAACTGCCATTACGGTTATCGATAAAATCATCAGCCAGCAGTTTAATATTCTTACGTGCCTCATTAATTTGTTCAACCTCACTCATAATTTCAATACCGAGTGGTGTTAAGGCTGTAAGCTTTTTGCCTTGACGTTCGAATAACGGTAAACCTAATTCGGTTTCCAGAAGCTGCAATTGACGGCTGGCTGCTGATTGTACAACATGCATTTTTTCCGCTGCTTTGCTCAGGTTAAAATCAGTTTCGAGTAGGGTTCTTAGTAATTCAAGCTGGTTTAAATTCATTCGTTAATCAATTTTTGGATATCCGGGTGGTGTGTGGCAAAAGCTGAAGATTAATTGTCACTACTCATTGTAAAGTTAAATTTTATATAGGATTTATCAGCATTAGAAGTAGCATTAATGGCGACAGATGAGCTTCACTTTTTCAGCGCATCCAATTACCCACATTGATGTAGGATGTGGTGAGGCACGAACCGCATCACAAAGGCTAATATTAACTTCAATGATGCTTGCTACTTCTCTAGGACATGATCAAAACTGTAGCTGACACTGCGACAGACGCGCTTTTCACTTATTGCCCTAGGGTTAAAAATATATTGCTAATATAGCATTATATCGTAGCTGGTTAGAGGATAGTCGTACAAAATAGAATCAACAATTCCTACTACTGGCTAAGCACGCAGTAATACAAACACAGGTACATTCATAGTTTTATAAATTATTAACAAGGGGGGTAGTCGCTATTGGCTAGTATATAGTATGATGATGCCCGTCGTACCGATTACTAGCCACACATGACTGTACCTAATGAGATTTTACAGAGAATATACCCAGTTTCACACTATAAATAAACAGCTTTACTTACAGCCAAGACAGTTAAAAGATAATTGCATGTTCGTGAATATAACGGATACGGTTAAGTGAAAAAATGCGCATTTAATGTTGTCTATATAAACACGCTAGTTGCTGGTATTTTAATGTTTACTATGAGTGACTCCCATGCCATGACTATTCAAGCCAACTATGATGATAGTGTCACAACGCAGGAGATTAATGCGTTTAATGAGGCTATTCAACTATTTGATCGGCAATTCGTAAATGACATTACGGTCAATATTAATGTAAACATGGCAAATAGCTCTGCCTTTTTGGGGCAAACAACCAGTTATTTATTACAATATAATAATAACATCAGCAATTATACAACCATTGCCAATGCCTTAACGGCTGCCAATACTAATCTTATTTTACCCGGTGTTAGTCATATAGCCGCGCAAGTAGGCAATGCAGATTATTTGGATATTACCCTGGCAAATGCTAAAGCGTTAGGTCTCATCGCGGCCAATGATAGCGGTTTGGATGGTGCTATTACTCTAAGTTCTTATTACGCATGGAATACAGGGAGTAATGGCTCTGTTCCCGCTGATGAGTTTGATTTGGTGGGGGTTGCCGAACACGAGATATCTGAAGTGTTAGGCCGAATTTCAGGACTCTCTGTTATTGATTCGCGCATTATGCCTTTAGATTTACTCCGATATACCGGCAGCGCCCCAACAGGTGTACTCGATTTCTCGACGGCTGTTAGTAATTCTTATTATTTATCGCTGGATGGTGGAAAAACCAGTTTGGCCAGCTTAAATGCCATACCGGGTAATGATTTGGGCGATTTTGATGGGTCGGTAGTGAGCGATCCCTTCAATGCTTTTAGTAATTCTGGTCAGTTTAATACCTTAAATAAGACTGATTATACGGTTATGCAGGCTTTGGGCTATCAACTTGTGCCTATAGCTTTGCCATCCGCATTTTGGTTATTTTTTACCAGTTGCTTAGGCATCCGTTTATTTAGAAAATAACCTGGATTATAACTATTGCCGGAGAGAATAATGTCCAACTTGCAAAAATCATCCACCCTTGATGTTTTGATTGATTTTATCAATACTTCGTTAGATGATTTACTGGCTGGACAACACGCGGAGAGCGCTGAAGAACAACTACTGAGCCTGTTTCAGTACTGCGCACAACAGGTACCCGCGTATAAACAGTTTTTGGCCTTGCATCAGGTTAATCCAGACCAAATTACAAATTACCTGGCGTTTCAGAGCTTACCCCTGATCAGTAAGAGCAATTACATGCAGGTTTATTCATTGCCCGCTCGCTGTTTGGATGGACATCTAAACTGTGCGGATAGGATAGCGGTATCTTCGGGGTCGACCGGCCAGCCTACCTTCTGGCCCAGGTCGGCCAAATTTGAATTGGATGTGGCGGTACGTTTCGAACAGGTGTTTGTTGATAGTTTTCATGCTGATCAGCAAACAACACTGGCAGTGGTGTGTTTTGCTTTGGGTAATTGGGTGGGTGGTTTGTTTACCACATCGTGTTGTTGGCATTTGGCGACTAAAGGCTATACGCTGATGGTGGCAACCCCAGGTAATCAGAAAGCTGAAATTTTTAGAGTGGTACAAGAACTAGCCCCGCATTACGCACAAACCGTATTATTGGGATACCCGCCTTTCTTGAAAGATGTTATCGATGCTGGCTTGGCAGAAGGTATCAATTGGGCGGCCTTCAATACCAAGCTGGTGTTTGCAGGTGAAGTTTTTAGCGAAGAATGGCGCTCCTTGGTGGCGCAACGTGTGGGTTCTACCCAGCCTTGTTTTGATACCGCTTCTCTGTATGGTACTGCCGATGGTGGGGTATTGGGCAATGAAACGCCGTTGAGTATTGCTATTCGTCGTTGGCTTGCTCAACATCCACAGGCTGCGCATAGTCTGTTTGGCGAATCTCGGCTACCTACTTTGGTGCAGTATGATCCGCATAGTCGCTATTTTGAAGTGCAGGAGGGTATGCTGGTTATTTCGGCATTCAATAGTGTGCCATTAATTCGTTATGGCATTGCCGATAAAGGTGGCTTGATTAGTTATGAGGACATGTGGGTGTTTTTGGGGAATTACGGTATTACCACGTTCAATCAGCTAGGTTTACCTTATAACTATCAAGCACGTCAGTTGCCCTTTGTGTTTGTATTTGGACGTATTGACTTCACCGTTTCCTATTACGGTGCCAATATCTTTCCTGAGAATATTGCCGTTGGTCTGGAACAAGCCAAAATTATGGATTGGGTAACAGGCAAATTTGTGTTGGGTGTGCGAGAAAATCAGGAAGGAAATTCGGTTCTGCACATTGCCGTCGAATTATTACCCAATGTGCTAGCCACTGATTTAATGCCTTTTGTGATTGCTAATTCGATTCGCACCCAACTATTACGCTTGAATAGCGAGTTTGCCAATTATTTGCCCATGGAGCGGCAACTACCTCAAGTTAGTTTGCATCGTTTTGGCGATCCGGAGTATTTTCCAGTAGGGGTTAAGCATCGTTATACGGTCAGCGCGTTTAAGAAATAGGGCTATCACTATGATGATATGTGCCAAAAGGTTGTAGAGGACGTTATATAAAAAACGATTAATAATGGAACTTAATGGTAGACTTCATTGTCACTAATTGGCGTTGTAAAGTCATGCAGGTCAAAAAATTGATGAATACCGCAATTTTTACTCTGACTTTAGAAGCTCGTGAGTCGTAAAATGTAAAAAAAACGTTTTAGTAACAATTGGTTACTAGTGTTTAAGTCTAGTTTAAAGGTGTATTGCGGTTTTTGAGTGTTTTGTGATGCATTTCGCACCAGCTAAGTGCTGTTGCACCATGCTGATACATGAGTTTGGTGCTGAGTTATGGGTGTAGGTATTGATTTGTAAAGATAATATTTTTTGGCATAATTAGTGCTTTTATTAAAAATTGTAGTGTTTAGTGTTAAAAAAATGATGAGAACGGTGGAATTTTTATAATTTTTATACAGATAAAAGTCCCGTTTTTATGAATTTTTTGTAGGGAAACGAGTACATTAAGCATCAACAATTTATACGCAGTAGCGGTAAATTTTTGATTATTCAATTTTCAATGGGGTATTACAGATGAATACAAGCTTTTTAACATTGATGCTGGTTTTATTTTGCGGTGTAAGTATATTGCTTATTCGCAATGTAGCGGTGAGAAAAAAATCCATAAACTGGCTATATCTATTGAGCGGTGGATTGGCCTTGTACTTGGTTGAAACCACTACTTATCAAGAATCTTTGCTGAATACATTGTTATTGGTCTTAGCGTTATATCTAATACCCATGATTATTGATGGAATTGTCCATTCTGTTAAGAAATTGGACGATGATCATTCAATTGTTTAGTATCATTTGATTGATACAGAAATTAACAAGGTAGGGTGGCGTTTAACCGGGTTAATAAGTTGGATTTTAGCTGCATCAGCCTGCACGTATTTAAGCTCGGGTTTTTCAATACAATGAGTATAGTAATCAGTTATTCCCTGATGTTGGTTGTAGCAATCCGTGTCTATTAAGGTTAGAAAGGCTGCTATTTACTAAGCAGTTTGTTAACACTGGGTAGCGCTATTACACAACTTCAGGGCCTCTTTCGCCGGTACTGATGCGGCCACCCTCAAGTGTGTTGATTATAAAAACTTTGCCATCGCCATGATGTTTGCTTTGCGCAACTTTCATAATGGTTTCAAAAATGACATCCACCATCTCATCCGGGGCAAATATTTCAATGCGTTTTTTAGCAATAAATGGCTTGTAATCTTGGCTTTGATCTGTGCGATTACGACCGAAACCACTACAATCGCTGACAGACATGCCAGGAAAACCCGGTATATTAGTTAAGGCCATCGTCAACTGATTTATTTTGTGTGGTTGTATATAAGCGCGTATCTCTTTCATGGTATTCCTTTAAGATTCATAAGCTTCAGAAAAGTGACGATACAAGGCCGGCAATAGCGTCAAGGTTAAAATTGTCGCTGTAATCAATCCGCCTATAATGACAACCGCAAAAGGCTTTGCCGTTTCAGAGCCAACACTGGTCGATAATGCGGCTGGAAAAAGGCCAAGCATTGCCATTAATGCCGTCATCACCACTGGTCTAAGGCGGCTTACAGAGCCATTTACGATTGCTTCGTGCAGTGGTTGACCTTCCCTACGTAATTTATTCAATTGTGAAACCAGTATAACGCCATTTTGCACGGCAATTCCAAACAAAGCTATAAATCCCACGGCGGCGGAAACACTCAGATTTATGCCGGTGGCTAATAGGATCAATAGACCGCCTATCATTGCAAACGGCACATTCATCACAATCAGTAATGCATTTTTTATGGACATAAATGCCCAGAATAAAAGCACAAAAATTAAACCCAAACTAATAGGTACAATCACCGACAAGCGTTTCATTGCGCGTTGCTGGTTTTCGAATTGTCCACTCCAGACTATATGGTAACCTGTTGGTAAATCGACTTGCTCTGCCACTTTTTGTTGTGCCTCTGCGACAAAACTACCCTGATCACGATCAATCAAATTGCATTTGATGGCGATTCTACGCATATTATCTTCACGGCTAATTCTAGAGGCACCTTGGTTAATTTTAATAGTCGCCAGTTCCGATAATGGAATAAATTGGCCGTTAGGTGTTTGCACCATTAAGTTATCCAAGCTGGCGACAGAATTGCGAGAGTTTTCTTCATTACGCAGGGTGATATCAAATCGACGTTCACCTTCTAGAAATTTAGAGGCCGCTTTGCCGCCCATACCAATTTCAATAACCTGTTCAACATCCGCCACATTAATACCATAGCGTGAAACTTTAGCACGATCAATTTCTATAATGGCTTGTGCTAACCCGGCTTGCTGTTCTGCTGCCACATCGGTTGCTCCTTGTATCGAAGCCAGAATGTGGGTGATTTTGTCTGCTCTATTTTGCAAAATATTCAGGTCAGAACCAAAAACCTTAATGGCTATTTCCCCCTTAACCCCGGAAATGGCTTCTTCCACGTTATCTTGAATGACTTGCGAAAAATTGGTGAGAATGCCTGGAAAGATGGACAACTCTTTATCCATGGCCTGCACAAGCTGGTCTTTTTTCTTATAACGCCAGGTATCTTTGGGGTTTAGGTCGATCAATACCTCAAGATTGTTAAAACCCTTAGGGTCTGTGCCATCTTCCGGTCTGCCAAGTTGGGTTAATAACATTTTGACTTCAGAAAAATTTTCTAATTTTTCACGCACCTGTTGCTCTAGCCCTTTAGCCGTCGTTAATGACACCGGAGTTGGTAAGGTAATGGTGAGCCAAATATTGCCTTCATCAAGCTTGGGCATGAATTCTGTGCCAATAAATCGCACTGACATAAAACTTAATACCAAGGCTGCGACTGCTGAGAAAAAGACGATTCGTGAATGTCTAAGTACCCATTCTAAAATTCTTCGGTAGTGATACTCCATACCTTGTACTAAGCTATTATGCCGTTCAGCAATATTAGGGCCGAGCATATAGGTTAGCATTGACGGTACAAATGTCAGACTGAACAGCATGGAGGCAACCAGGGCGAAACTAAGCGTGTAAGCCATGGGTGAGAAAATTTTAGCTTCTACCCGTTGAAAGGTGAATATCGGCAAAAAGGCAATAATAATAATGGCTTTTGAGAATAATATCGGTCGCCCCATTTCAGCGGCAGTACTTAATAATGATTGCCTTAAGTGACGAAGATCTGCGCCATTTTTTAAATCTAAAGTAATCTGTACCATGACTGCTTCAACTAACACCACAGTGCTATCGACGATAATGCCGAAATCGATTGCACCCAAGGAAATGAGATTGGCGGATATACCATTCAGGTCGACTAAGATAAACGCAAACAATAAGGACAAGGGAATAATTAGTGTCACCAGTATTGCAGCCAGATAACTTTGCAGAAACACCATCAAAATGACCATGATCAAAACCGCACCTTCTATCATGTTGTGTTCAACAGTGTGTATGGTATGGCCTACTAATTCAGTTCTATCATAGATGGGTTTAATCTTAACGCCCGGCGGCAGGCCAAAATCATTCAGTTCCTGAATTTTCTGTTTAACATCGTTTAGTACATTGACTGCATCACGACCTTTAATTAATAAAACGATGCCCTCTACGACATCGTCGCGTTGGTTCATACCAATAATACCTGTACGCGGCTGCGGGCCAATGCTGACATCGGCGACATCTTTGATGAGAACCGGTACACTATTATTGGTAACCACCACAATTTCGCCGATTTCTTCAGCTGATTTTAATAAGCCAATACCCCTTACCACTAAAGCTTCGTCGCCATGTTCAATATAACCACCGCCAGTATTGGTATTGTTGGCGGATATAGCACTAAATACCTGATTAAGATCGATATTAAAATTTTTGAGACGATCCGGTTTTACCGACACCTTATATTCTTTAATGCCGCCGCCGAAGCCCACAACATCAGCAACACCTTGTACCGAGCGTATTTTCGGTTCTATAACCCAGTCTTGTATGGCACGCTGTTCAGTGAGTGGTAAATGCTTGGCGTCAACGACATAACGTAAAATTTCGCCCACACCTGTTGATAAAGGGCCCAGCTGTGGCTTACTGTCGTTGGGAATATCGGCATTTTGTAGACGTTCCAGCACTTGTTGTCTGGAAAAGTAATCTTCGGCACTATCATCAAAGGTTAGCGTCACCACTGACAAGCCAAAGATTGATACGGATCGCATATTCATCAGATGCGGTAAGCCGTTCATTACTCTTTCAATCGGTAATGAAATTTGTTTTTCGACTTCCTCTGGCGCTTGCCCCGGATATTGTGTGACCACTTGTACAAAAACATTTTGTACATCTGGAAATGCTTGTACCGGTAAATTTTCAAAAGCAATAATACCGGAAACCGCAATTGCCAGCGTCATGCCAATCACCATCAGGCGTTGTTGTAAACAAAAAGCAATAATTCGTTCAATCATCTTAGTATCCTTTGGGTCCTACTATTGCTTGTTGTTATCTGGATCACTTTCAACTTCTTCCTCGCCGCGTAACATTAACGCACCTTCGGATACTAATTGTTCGTTTGCCTGTAAACCCTTGGTGATCACAGCTTTATCTTTTAAACGTAAACCAATTTCAACCTGACGTTGTAAATAGTGATTTTCGTCTAGGGCTATAAACACGAAATCGGCTTCATCTTCAGTAAATACAGCCGTTAGTGGAATGACGATAGCCTGATCGCTTGGGTCACTTTCTACATTAATGGTCGCAAACATGCCCGGTAGTAATCGACCGTCAGGATTGGGTATATCGCAACGAACCTGCACAGTACGGGTATTTTCGTTCAGTATTTGGCCGATATAGGTCACTGTGGCAGGAAAAACGTCGTCTGCATAGGCAGGAACGGAAATCGATAACCTTTGGCCCTGTCTGATTTTACTTAGGTTAACCTCATAAACATCCATCAACACCGTAAGTTTTTTGATATCCGAAATGACAAATAAAGGCGTGTCACGGTCCGAACGTACTTCAATACCGGGATTAACATTCCTTTCAACGACAGTGCCTGCTATCGGCGCACGTAACGAAAAGCGGCCATCGGTTTGTTGAGTGCTTATGTGCAGGTTTTTTAATCGATCCAATACGCGCTGTAGTTCACTATGTGCGTCATTAAAATCGTTTTGCGCCTGTTCCAAATCTTTTTGGGCAATCGCTTTTCCTGCATACAGTTCCTGCTGACGCGCTAAGGCTTTACGCGCTTTGGTCAAATCGGCATCGGCTTTAACGTAAGAAGCTTCAGCATCAGCCACTTCAGGGCTATCCAATTCTAATAAAGTGTCGCCGATTTTTACAGGCTTACCCAAGACTATCGGTGTGTTAACAACCCGGCCGGCAACTGGCGAACTGATTCTTGATGTCAGGCTTTCGTTATAGACAATTTTTCCAGCTAGGGGGACGAGCAATGGGTGCTGGGACATGGTTAGCGTGGTGGTTTTTACATAGGCTTTCTTTGGCGAGTTTGGTGCAAGATGTACTTCGCCAGGAACAACGACAGGCTTTGTTTTTGGTTCGTTATTTTCCGTGGTTGGAGTACAAGCCATTATGCCCACTGTAAACAGTACACAACATTGGATTAAAGTCTTTCTTAAGTAAGGCGTCTGAATAATCATATTTGCTATCGGCTGTGTTATCCATTAAGTCGACAGGAAAAATCTTCCCGTTGTTATTGAGTCGGTGTTGGGTTAATTAGGTTTTCTTTATTTTTGCTGACATCCGGCTCAACGCCTAATGATTTTGCAAAATCGAAATAGGCATTGGTGCGATTGATCATCGCCTCATAATAATCACGCATCACTGCTTTATAGCTGCGCTGTGCTTCAATAAAATCAAGTACGCTGGTGGCCCCTTTACTATACGCGAGTTCTGAACTGTTTCTGACTGTCAGCGCATCGTCCAATAAGCCATCTTTAAAACGTTGCACTATTTTATCGGCACTTTTCCAGGTTGCCATCGCATTCACCACATCGCTGCGTATACTCAGTTCGGTTTGCTCTACCGCTACAAGGCTATTATTCAAACTAACTGTTGCTTTGTCAGCCTCGCCCTGATATTGGTAAAACAAAGGCACCGGCACATTTAGACCAACAAAAAACGAATTCAGATTATTGTTACTGGGATCGTGGGCATAGCCAGCATTAACGGTAACATCAGGATATTTTAAGCGACGTGCTAATTCCAATAGTTTTTCTGTCTGTATCGCACGCAGTTTGTCACCCTGTAAATCGGGACGTTGCAATAAGGCTTTATTAATTAAATCTTCAACGGGCAGAGATTGACCAATTTCTGCCAGCATGGGCCACTCATCTTTAGCCTGAAATTGCAGGCTGTTGTCTGGCCAGCGCAAAATAACGGCTAACGCTGCTTGGGCTTGTAGCACGGCCGCCTTGGCATTATCAAGATCGGATTCTGCACGCATGGCTTCCATTTTTACCCGTAAATAATCAGACTCTGCAATATCGCCTTTTTTGAGCCTAAGCGTATTGGCAGTGATAATGTCTTTATAATGATCGACAATTTCCTGAGCCAGCCACTGGTTTTTCTGCATTTGCAGCAATTGAAAGTAACTATCCCTGACCATATTTGAAAAAATACGTACAGCATCGTGAAAATCACTTTGTGCTGCTTGGGTAGCAAAGCCGCTGCTTTCCATGCGCAGACCACGTTTGCCGGCAACTTCAATCAATTGGCTAAAAGAATAATACTCAGCAACACCACACGAACTTGTAGGACTAGGGTTGCATCCTTTTGCGGAAGAACCCATATTGGCTTTGTTGGCTAGTTCGCTAATCTGAACGCCAAGAGTAGGGTTGGGTATGGCTGATGCAATGACTTCGTCTGCCAGCGACTGATCAATATTGTATTGAGCGATGATCAAGTCCAGATTACGTTGATAAAAAATAGCCAGTGCTTCATCTGCAGATATTTCTACAATTTGTGCATGGGCTTGAAAACTGGTTAGTAAGCAGAACAGCAGGCTAAGTAATATTGACTTAATAAATCTATTTCGCATTTTGTAATCATACCCTGTAAAAGTGATGCCAACCGGAAGTAAAATGACACAACCTAACATGACTATCTAAACCATACGGTGCTTACTGGTATGCAGAGGGGTGTTTCTTGTTTTTATGGCCTGCATACATTAGCCAACCGCTACTTACCATTAAAAAGCAGCTAAAGTTAAAACTTACAGTAAAAATTAGCATAAATCGTGCCTAATTATAGAGTCAGAAAGTTCATTATACTAGTAAAGGGCGAATTTGGCTTTTCATAAACGACTGGCTGGCAGAATTAAAGTCATGAATATTAGGTGGGTATGTGTTATCTATTGTGGTGTAGAAAATTTAATTAAGCCTTTTAAGTTTAGACAAAAACATCAAGTGTGAGTGTTTTAAAATGCTTAAATTTAGAATATACTTTTACTTTTGTGGTTTATATAAACCGCTATCCCGGTTTATATGCACTTAACTGCTTATTTTACGGGGAAAAATCAAAATAATATGCTATTGGCAATTTCGTAACACATCACTCATTATTAGAAAAACCTGCTAAATTGTGTATGAATTAACAGCTTTTTTTGTTGTACATAACTCAGGTAGGAACAAATTCATAACGCTATTGCCGAGCAATATGTTACTCGCCAAGCAAAAATGAAAAGGTATTTACGTATAGACTTTCCACACGGAAAAGGATGACGATATAATTTATCGATAAAACTAGGATTGTGCATGGCAGGAAAAAGAAGAAAAAAGTTTAGATATTTACGAAAAATCAGTTTTTTAAGAAAGTTTTTCTATTTGGGTGTTATTTCAATAGCGCTACTACTTAAATACAGCTATGAGATGACTAAAGATCCTTATACTGATTATTACGCACAATATTATGAAAAATTGAGTGAGGATATTGGCAAACTGCACCATACCACCTGGGAGTGTGATGCCTTATGCATGGTGCAGTTTGATTTTTATCTAGAGACACATTCTTCGAATGAAGGCTATATTTTGTCTAATGCATTTGGGGATGTGCCGCTATCATCAATGTTTGGGGCGCAATACGGCCTTTTTGTGACTGATTCCAATGTAGACAGCCTACCGGAAAGAGAGCCAGTAAAAGATGAAGATAACGACTTTACCAGTTTTATGCTTGTCAGTGCTAGCAAACCGTCAATTGAATACCCATCGCTAGAATGTGATGGTCGACATGAAGCTGCTACTGACTTTTTAACCTTTATAGCCGGGTTACAGGATTCCATCTGTACAGATACGCTTTAATACTTGCTCAAACCCCATAAAATCGGGATGGGCACTTTTATGCCACAGATTTTTCCTTTCTGGCTGCCCAGAAGCGGCTGTTCCACATACTCAATCTGTCCAGGTGTAAATACACAACTGGGGTGGTATAGAGTGTCAATAACTGACTGACCATTAAACCGCCAACTATCGATATACCCAAAGGTTGACGCAATTCGGCTCCATAACCGGAACCTAAAGCCAGAGGCAAAGCGCCGAGCAGGGCAGCCATGGTGGTCATGGTAATGGGGCGAAAGCGTTGTATGCAAGCCGTGAAGATGGCTTCTTCTGGACTCAGATTTTGTTCACGCTCGGCATGCAAAGCAAAATCGATCATCATAATGGCATTTTTTTTCACAATGCCAATTAACAAAATTACGCCGATTAAAGCAATAATACTAAATTCGGTGCCACATACCAGCAGAGCCACTAAAGCACCTACGCCAGCGGAGGGCAGGGTGGAGAGTATAGTTATGGGGTGTATATAGCTTTCATAAAGAACCCCCAGCACAATATAAATACTGAACAGTGCTGCCAATATTAGCCAGGGCTGGCTACTGAGTGAATCCTGAAAGGCTTTGGCTGAGCCTTGAAAGCTGCCTCTGACAGAGCTAGGCACACCAATTTTCACCATAGTATCTTCAATAATTTTGGTAGCATCCGATAGCGATTTACCTGCTTTGAGGTTAAATGAAATGGTTGCTGCAGCAAATTGTCCTTGGTGGTTAACGGTTAACGCTGTATTGGTTGGTTTAAATTCGGCTACCGAGGCCAGCGGTATTTGCTGGGTTGAGGCGCTTGCGGTAGCGGTTGAGCCTATATATAGTTGTTTTAAGGTTTGTGGATCATTCCAGTATTGGGGGGCCAGTTCCATGACCACATGGTATTGATTTAAGGTTTTATAAATGACCGAAACCTGACGCTGGCCAAAGGCATCGTTCAGGGTGTTATCCACCGCACTCTGGTTGATTCCGTAACGTGAGGCATTGGCGCGATCTACCACTAATGACACTTGCTGACCTCTGTCTTGCTGATCGGTATTCACATCGGTCAGATCCGGCACATTTTGTAAGGCAGTTACCAGTTTGGGGGTCCATTCGCGTAAATCTGCCAAATGTTCCGCTTGTAAGGTATATTCAAACAACGCTGCCGACATACGGCCGCCAATGCGCAGATCTTGAACCGGTTGCAGAAATAAACTGGCTCCCGAGACATTGCTGAGTTTTTTACGTAATCGGTTACTGATTTCGGCAATGGTTTGCTCACGTTGTTCAGGTGGCTTTAACACAGCAAACATTCGGCCTGCATTGGTGTTTTGTCCACCGCCAGCAAAACCTACCACATTCACCACGGCCGGATCTTCTTGTAGAATGCCAGCAAATTCCTGTAATTTGTTCTTCATGGCTTGAAAAGAGATACTTTGATCGGCTTGAATGGTGCCAAATAAGCGTCCGGTGTCCTGAACCGGAAATAAACCTTTTGGCACAATAATGTATAAATACACATTGAGACCAATACAAGCAAAAAATACCAGCAGCATGATGCGTTCATGACGTAAAGCCCAGCGCAGACTGCATTTGTAACCATTTTGCAGGCGTTGAAAACCGTTCTCTAACAGACGCGCCAATAACGGTGGCGGATGTTTTTCTTCGGTAGGGGATTTTAGCCAGCGCGCACATAACATAGGCGTTACGGTTAAAGAGATGACTAGCGATACTAGTACAGATGCAGACAGTGTCACTGCAAATTCGCGAAACAAACGTCCAACCACTCCACCCATCAGCAGGATGGGAATAAATACAGCAATGAGAGACAGACTCATGGCTAACACCGTAAAACCCACCTCACCCGCCCCTTTGATGGCGGCTTGAAAGGGCGGAACACCTTTTTCAATATGACGGCTGATGTTTTCCAACACCACGATGGCATCATCTACTACAAAACCCGTGGCAATGGTAAGTGCCATTAAAGACAGATTATCAATACTGTAATCAAACAAGTACATGATGGCGCAGGCACCGATCAACGAAACGGGTACTGCAATAATAGGTATTAAACTTGAACGTAATTTACGTAAAAATAACAGTACTACCAAAATTACCAGACCAATCGCGATGATCAAACTGCGCTCCACTTCATGCACAGAGGCATTGATGGAGACGGAACGATCTATCACCACCGATAAATCAATGGCTGCGGGTATCATGGCTCGTAATTGCGGAAGCATATTTTTGACTAATGTCGTCGTCTCTATAATATTGGCACCGGGTTGTTTGCTCAGAATTAACAGCACCGCCGATTTGCCATCTTTTAAGCCGGCATTGCGTAAGTCTTCAACGGAGTCAACCACCGTGCCCAGATCGGAAATACGAACTGGTGCATTATTACGATAGGCCACAATGATCGGTAAGTAATCTACAGCATGTTCCGCTTGATCGTTAGCCTGAATTTGCCAGTGTCGTTCATCAACTTCTAACGCACCTTTGGGAGAATTAACATTGTTAGTGGTGATGGCAGTACGCACATCTTCCAGACTAATACTGTATTTAGCCAAGGAGGCTGGATTTAATTCCACACGCACCGCAGGTAAAGAGCTACCGCCCACCGAGACTTGACCGATACCGGGTAGTTGCGCAATTTTTTGCGCCAGAATAGTGGATGCCGCATCATACATTTGCCCACGGCTCTGTGTGTCCGAAGTCAGTGCGAGTACTAAGATTGGCGAATCGGCAGGATTGACTTTGCGATAGCTGGGGCGGATGGGTAGATTAAAGGGCAGTAAACTGCTGGAAGCATTAATAGCCGCTTGCACATCCCGCGCCGCGCCATCAATATCACGATCAAGATCAAACTGCAGGGTAATGGACGTTGAACCCAATGAACTGCTAGAAGTCATTTCAGTGATGCCTGCGATGCGACCCAATGAGCGTTCTAGTGGCGTAGCAATGGTTGCGGCCATGGTTTCCGGACTGGAACCCGGCATGTTGGCACCGACAGCGATAGTGGGGAAATCCACCTGTGGCAGTGGAGCCACCGGCAGTTGTAAAAAGCCCATCACTCCAGCCAGTGCAATAGCCAGTGTTAGCAAGGAAGTGGCAACAGGCCGATTTATAAATAATGCCGAAAGATTCACTTGAGTAAACCTGAGTTCTGCTGTGTACTCATCCCCTGTGTTGCCAGGCTATGTAATCCGCCATCATCAACATGAGGGTCCTGTCCGTCTAAGCTGTGTAGCACATCAGGATCACTAGGGCCTGTAGGACCAAAGCGCCGAGCTAATCTATCCAATGCCAGATAAATAACCGGCGTGGTATATAAGGTTAACAATTGACTAAAAATTAAACCGCCAACCATAGTAATGCCTAGCGGGTGACGGAGTTCGGAGCCGACACCGCTACCCAGCATTAACGGTAAAGCCCCCAACAAAGCCGCTAGCGTTGTCATCAATATAGGGCGAAAGCGTAGCAAACACGCCTGATAAATAGCCTCCAGCGGCGGCATACCCTGTTTGCGTTCAGCATCCAGAGCAAAGTCTATCATCATGATGGCATTTTTTTTCACAATACCGATTAACAGCACAATGCCGATGATACCAATAATGCCCAGATCATTGCCTGACATCATCAACGCCAGTAAGGCACCGACACCAGCTGATGGCAATGTGGACAGAATGGTCAGCGGATGGATATAGCTTTCGTACAACACCCCCAACACAATATATACCGTGACTATCGCCGCTAAAATTAACCATAAAGTCGTATCCAGCGAGGCATTAAACGCTAACGCAGCCCCCTGATAGTCTGTTTGTACGCTTAAGGGTAAATCAATCTCGGTTTTAATCTGCTCTATGGCAGTAATGGCATCGCCCAAAGCGGCACCCGGTTGCAGATTAAAAGAAATGGTGGTTGATGGAAATTGATCGAGATGGTTAATAGACAGTGCAGTTTGCCGCTCAGAAACCTCTGAGATTTCGGATAATAATACCTGCGTACCATTGGTTGACGGAATGCGCAGGCGATAAAGCTCTTCTGGCCCAACCTGCGCGGCGGGATTGACCTCTAGAATCACCCGATACTGATTGGATTGGGTAAATATAGTCGATACCAGTCGCTGCCCATAAGCATTATACAAAGCATTATCAATGGCACTGGTGGTTACTCCAAGACGGCTGGCGGTGGCTCTGTCGATGGTAATATAAGCCTGTAAACCCTGATTTTGTAAATCACTTGCCACATCAACAATAAATGGAATATGGCGCATATGCTCGACCAAACGCTGCGTCCATTCGGCCAGTTCTGCATAATTCACCGTTTGCAGAGTAAACTGAAACTGTGTACGGCTAATACGATTTTCCAGCGTCATATCCTGCACAGGCTGTAAAAATACACTAATGCCGGACACCGAATTGAGGTTGGAACGTAAACGTTGGATGATGGCTTCGGCACTTTCGTGGCGTTCTGACAAGGGTTTTAGATTGATTAATAGTCGGCCACTGTTGAGCGTGGAATTGCTGCCATCCACGCCAATAAACGACGACAAACTGGCGACTGCCGGATCTTCCAGAATTTTACTTGACAGTGCAGTTTGTCGATTAGCCATGGCGGCAAAGGAAATACTGGGTGGCGCTTCAGAAATACCCTGAATAAGTCCTGTGTCTTGTACTGGAAAAAAACCTTTAGGAATAATCAGGTACAACATGACCGTCATCACCATGGTGGCCATAGCCAAGCATAACACCAGAGTTTGATGACGAAATACCCACTGCAAACTGCGACCATAGCGGGCGATAATCGCATTAAAAAAACCTTGACCAGATCCCGGCAGTTGTTCATCAGCGATAGAATGCCTGAGCGGACGCAGCATTTTTGCGCACATCATGGGTGTGAGCGTGAGTGAAACTATGGCAGAAATCAGAATAGCCACCGCCAGGGTAATAGCAAATTCCCGAAATAAGCGACCCACCACATCGGCCATAAACAATAAAGGAATTAATACGGCAACCAACGAAAAGGTCAGCGAAATAATGGTAAAACCAATTTGTTCAGAACCTTTAAGAGCCGCTTTTAAGGGTGGATCACCACGTTCAATATAGCGGGAAATATTTTCTATTACCACAATCGCATCGTCCACCACAAAGCCACTGGCGATGGTTAATGCCATTAAGGTTAAATTGTTGATACTAAATCCGGCCAAGTACATGACAGCAAAGGTACCAATTAACGATAGAGGTACGGCAATACCAGGAATAATAGTGGCCGGTACACTACGTAAAAACAGGAATATCACCATAATGACCAAGGCGACGGCAAGCATTAATTCAAATTGCACATCCTCAACCGAAGCGCGTATGGTGGCGGTACGGTCGGTTAATACCACAACGTCAATCGCCGCCGGTAAACTGGCTTGTAATTGCGGTAAACGCTGTTTAATGCGATCAACCACCTGAATAACATTGGCCCCAGGTTGACGTTGAATATTAACAATAACTGCAGGCGTATTATTGGCCCAGGCAGCCAGTTTTACATTTTCTGCCGCATCCACTGCTTTGGCTACATCAAGTAGTCGTACTGGGGCATTATTCCGATAGGCAACTACCAAGTCCTTGTATTCCGCTGCAGTACGTAATTGATCATTATTATCAATAATGGCAGAGCGCAAAGGGCCGTCGAACATACCTTTCGGTAGATTGACGTTGGCGGCGGTAATGGCTGTTCGTAAATCCTCGAGGCTAAGTCCATAAGCAGCTAACGCCTTATCATTGGCCTGAATGCGAACCGCTGGCCGTTGTCCACCACTAATGTTGACCATGCCTACGCCGGGGATTTGTGCAATTTTCTGGGCTAAACGGGTATCCACCATATCTTCAATTTTAGCCAACGGAATACTGCTGGAACTAATCGCCAACGTCAGTATGGGGGGATCGGCCGGATTAACCTTGTTGTAGATGGGCGGCATAGGCAGATCGGTAGGCAAAAAGCTGTTTGCGGCATTAATCGCAGCCTGTACAGTCTGTTCTGCTACATCTAAACTAAGTTTAAGATTAAATTGCAGTGTAATCATGGATGCGCCACCTGAACTGCTGGATGACATTTGCTTCAGTCCAGGCATTTGCCCAAACTGGCGTTCTAGTGGAGCGGTGACTACCGCTGCCATGACTTCTGGACTGGCTCCCGGATACAAGGTGGTAACCTGTATGGTTGGATAATCCACCTGGGGTAGGGCGGAGATAGGTAGGATACGATAGGCGAGAACCCCCACCAGTAACAAGGCCACCATCAGTAAAGAAGTGGCAACCGGACGCAGGATAAAAATGCGTGACGGATTAAAGCCGGCCGCTGCTTGCTCAGAGTTGTTCATAGTCAAGAATGAGGTTTGTCCGTAGGTTTTGAAGCGGATGGTGGCGCATTCACAGCTTGGTTATCCAGTTTGACGATATTTACCGTCATTCCTTCCCGCAGTTTGTCTGCACCATCCACTACAAGTTTTTCACCAGGGCTTAGGCCGCTCAATACGGCAATATTGTCACCTTGGGTGGCACCGGTTTTAATAGGGCGCACGCTGACAGTATTATCCTCTTTAACTACATACACAAAAGTGCCATCTACACCGCGTTGTATGGCTGCATTTGCTGCTAGAGTGGCTGCCTTAAGCGTGTCCAAATGCATTTTGATGTTAACAAACTGATTAGCAAATAAGCTGCGATCTTCGTTATCAAATTGCGCTTTCAATTTTAGGGTGCCGGTAGTGGTATCTATCTGATTATCCACAGCCAGTACTTTACCGGTTGCCAATTTATGGTTACCAGCCCGATCATAAGCTTCGACAATGATATTAGGTTCTGCATGCCAGCGTTTCATAATGGCGGGTACTACATCTTCCGGTAAAGTGAAGATGACGGAGATGGGTTGCGTGAGGGTGATTACCAGCATGCCGCCGGCATCACTGGCATGCACAATATTACCCTGATCGACCAATCTTAGACCAATACGACCACTGATAGGGGCGGTAATATGTGCATAGGTTAATTGTAGCCTGGCGTTATCCACCAAGCCCTGATCCATTTCTACCGTGCCTTCGTACTGTTTGACCAAAGCCTGTTGCGTGGCTGTTTGTTGTGCGGCAATAGAATCCTGTTCCTGCAAAGTTTGGTAGCGATCCAGATCAATGTGCGCATTTTTAAGGAGTGCCTGATCGCGTAGTAACTGACCTTCTGCCTGTTTTAATTGTACTTGAAAAGGGCGCGGATCAATTTCGGCCAGCAAATCGCCTTGTTTAACTATTTGACCTTCGGTAAACGCCACTTTAATTAGTTCGCCATCTACCCTGGAATGCACTGTAACGGTACGCAAGGCAGTGACGGTGCCCAGGCCGTTAAGATAAATGGGCATATCGCCCTGTAGACTGGTTGCCACCCCCACACTGACAACCTGATTATCACTCCTGCCAGTTTTAGCCGCACCGTTGGGGGCTGAGGGTTGACGAAAATAATAGACGGCGGCGGTAACAATGACGATGATAAGCAGAATACCGATTAGCCGCTGCCAGTTAAACGCTTTATCAGAACTGGAAATTGCGTCGTGTGGTGGTTGATTCATGGATATGTAGATGATTAAAAGTTAGAACACTCAGTTAGGCAAGACTTTCACTGCGGGATTAAGTTCAAGAGGGCAGGTGTTTCCATAATACCTTTAGTTAATTTATTTTAAAGCCCGATTTACTGTTGAGTAATGTACACCAAAAACAGTGGCTATTTACTGTAAAGTATATTCGCCAGTTTTGAAGGCAACTCTCATTTCTTCTTTAGGGAACTTCGAAAAACCTGGCTTTTGTGCTTCGATAGGCTCGGCACGAACGGTAAGCTATTGATACATTGAGACACCGTTCGCCCTGAGCCCTTCGATACAACTCAGTAGAGCTTTATTGAAGGGTAGTTTTTCGAAGTTTCCTTAACTATCAGCATAATGATTTTTATCGAACAGCCATGATTCAGCATGGGGGCATCGTTGAGTCTTGAGAATTTCATTAATAGCTTCGGAATCGCCTTGCAAATGACTTTGTAGGGGAAATTTTTAGACTAGTTGTCGCCTAGAGGGTTAGAGAGTTAACTTCTTTCGGATTTTTACACTGCATGCATTAACACAGACTCATTATTTTTTAATTTGTGAACTGAACCCATGTTTTTGTATAAATAAAGGTATTAAATATAAGGTAATAAACACATTTAATTAAATGAATTGCTGATGAAAATACTTAGAAAGCTAATATTTATGTGGTTAATATCTATTGCTGTGACAACTAATGCCGAAGATATTACTCAATTAAAAACCAGCTTGGGTGTTCTATCGATATCAAAAAAAGATTTAAAATCAGAAGTTGACGATACTTGGGTTATTAAATTAGATGATAAGCCCATAGTCGATTATAAAAATTTAGGAGAGTTTACTCCCAGTTTTATAACGGAATTAGGTAATGGCGTAGAGTCATTCGATCCACCGAAGGGCGTGAGCAATAAAGTTGTCGTAGTTGATATTGAAGGCGAATTAATGGCAGGCATATCAAGAGCCAAAGGTGGTAATGCTTGTGATGGTGGTTATGTATCTGTTTTTTATTTTAATAAAAATGGCCAATCAAATCTATTGGAAGTTCCGGGGGGTGAATGCGCTGTAGTTAATAGAATTAGCATGCAAGATAATAAATTGGTTCTCCAGGTTGCGGGACTAAAAACACCGCTTGTGTATGAGAGTGGCGCTTTAAAAACACTCGAAATACCTGCTGAACCAGCAAAGCCAGATTATAAAAATAGTCATGCATCGAAAAAAGCGTTTGATTGTGTCACTCAAACCCGAGCAGATTGTCCCTATTTTACCAATGTTTATAACGGGGATTTGGATTTTAGAAATAGTTTATTAGACGCGTTAAAAAAATCAGGTTTCGCTATATTTGAATGGGATTTAGAAGTTCCCATGACTCCAATCATCATAGGTGGTGAGTCATTTATTTATGGGCAGGCATGGACAAAGTTTACTGATGAAAGGGTTGAAGTACTTTATTCTCTTAAAAGTAAAATTAGCGTAGGTTTATATTACCAAGAGTATGATAAAGGACGTTTTTTTGGTAATCCATCAACTAAAGAACAGCAAGTTCTTAAAGATATTAGCGAGCATTCTGGTAAAAACCCGATTGGAAAGGCTGCATCAGAAGGCCCATTTCCAGTGGTTGTTATTTAATACCCGATATGAGCAGGCTTACCTCTACGCTAACCTATGTTAGTTTGATTCCTATGTTTTTCAAAAACTCTATCTTGGTTTCTAAAAGCCAGTGTCAACGTGCGTTTTTTCAAGTTTCCTTGTAGTCAAATATATGAAAATACAAACAATTACTTTCAATAATGACAAACCACGTCCCCCTAGACGGTTGCCTATGCAAAAAGTGTGGGTGGGTTTGCTCATTATGTTATGTAATGTTTGTGTTTTTGCGCAAGAAGCCAGTACCGAGCAAACCTTTCGTTTAGGCTACTATTTAAAGTCTTATCCAGATCATAAATATGAGGACTTACAAGTAGCCGCACACTTTATGGTTGAGGAGATTGGTAAACAAATTGGCATCGAAACTTCTGTTATCGAATTTGATAATTTAGATGTAATGAAACAAGCTCTGGCCGATGGCAATATTAATTTTATACTGTCTAACTCTTTTGTTTTGGTTAATTACTTTGATGAAAATGAATTTGCAGAGGGATTCAAGTTAAATAAGTCGGATAGTTATTATGACAGTCTTATTGTGTTAACCCGAAAAAACGCAGGCATGGATGAGGTAAAATCTTTACAAGGTAAACGCCTAACCTTGCTAGAAAATAATCAGATTATCGATGCTTATATGGATGTGTTAGCGATGCAGAACTTTAAAAAACACTACAAAACTGTTTTTAAAGTCAGTAATCAGGAAAGCAAATCGGTTCAGTCCATCTTAAAACTATTTTTTAAGCAAACCGATGTGGTATGCGTTTATCATAATTTTTACAAAATTGCGGTTGATTTAAATCCGCAACTTAACGAACAGCTGCAAATTATTGATCATAGAGATAATATTCAACAAGCTATTGGTTTTTTTAGTAAAAGTACGCCAGCAGAATTTAGGGAGCGAGTCATTGAAAAAGTGCTTATGATGAATACCCTCGCCAGAGGGCGGCAATTATTTGATTTACTTAAAGTCGATAAGGCAGAAAGAGCCACCGTTGACAATTTGTTCGAAACCAAAAAATTGGTAGCTACGTATAACAGTTTTAAAAAGAGTAAATAATAGCTAGATGCTCAGATCTGCTCTAACTTTGATGGGCAAAGTCGGTCCCAGGCTGTGTAAAAACGTAAAAATTCAAAAATAAGTAGGTAAATTTGTAACAAAAAGTATTTACAATCAAACTGTTCTCTTGTCGTCTGGTTGATTTTCAGCCGAGAAAGCTATTTATAGCTGTAATGACTGCCGCAGGGTGACTGATATGCGGTAAATGGCCCGACCCATCTATGATTGCAAGCCGACTACCTTTGATAGCTGTATTTAAGTATTGAGCTACTTCAATCGGCACAAAGGGATCGTCCTTTGTTTGAATGATTAAGGCAGGCTTAGTCAACTTTTCTACGTCAGCTCGATGATCACTCTGAAATATTGCACAAAGCGAGGTAAGAATTTGTTCTTGAGGAATGGTTTGAATCGACTTAGAAAAATTTTGAGCTAGACTCGGTTTGTGCAGATTGGCCATGGCCTGTTTTGAAAACTGATCGAGCCAATTATTGAAATCAATGGTGATTGCTTGGTAAATATCATTCAAGTCGTAGTCACTGAAGCCGCCAAAGTAGCCAAAATCATTTAGGTAACGAGGTGATGCACCAATTAGTATTACCTTTGAGAATAAATCAGGTTGTTTGATGGCGGCAAGGATCGCAATCATACTGCCGACCGAATGTCCCACCAAGATGATATTCCTCTGCTCCAGAGCATGGCAAATATCAAGAACATCTTCGGCGTAAGTATTCAAATTCAGATATTTTGCTTGTACGAAAGCTTCAGGAATTGACCGCCCTGTGCCGGTATTATCAAAAACCACCAAACGATATTCATTTGCAAACGCCTCTGCAATGTTGTGCCAAGCTGTCTGATCAGTGCCAAAGCCATGAATGAAAAGCAAAGTTTGTTGCGCATCAAACTTTCCTGTCACTTTTACTGCATTTTTGAGTAAAGGGTCAAAAGATTTCATAGTGGGTTAACACGCAATATTTTTCCAACTGGTATTGATTGTTACCTCCGCTATATTGCCGTTGCCAAGATAGGTCAAGGCATCAAAGCTTATGACTTTAGCAACGGCAATTTTACATCCCTTTTCTGCCAGAGTATGTTCGATAAAACCTATACAGATTTCTTCGCCTTCGACAACCAAAACTTGAGTGTTAGGCATGTTGAAACTCCAATAGCGTCATTCTTCTGCATCTCGATCAGCCCATTCGGACTTGATCTCGATAATGGTTGGCAGAATAGTCATAAATTGTTCCAGCAAATCGGGATCGAAATGCTGACCAGACCCTTCATACATATAAGCCAAGATTTTGTCCATGGGCCATGGTTCTTTATAGGGGCGGCGCATGGATAAAGCATCGAATACATCGGCAATAGCCACAATCCGAGCTGATTCCGGAATGACTTTTCCCGCCAATCCATCGGGATAGCCGCTGCCATCCCATTTTTCGTGATGATGCAAGGCAATATCGGCTGCCATTTTGAATAATGGCGCATCGTTTTGGGACAGAATCTCGTAGCCGATTCGGGTATGGCTTTGCATAATTTGCCATTCATCGGCATCCAGTTTGTCTGGTTTGCGTAAAATAGCGTCAGGTATACCGATTTTGCCGGTGTCATGCATTGCCGCTGCCATTTCAATGAGTTCGCAGTCCAGCTCACTCCAACCATGATAGTTGGCTAGTGCCCGCGAATAGGCCGCCATACGCCAAATATGGACGCCCGTATCGTTATCATTGTAATGACCGGCTTTGCCTAACATGAAAACGGCATTTCGGTAACTCTTTTCTAATTGCGAGGCGCGAACCAGCGATAAATGAGTTTTGACCCTCGCTTGCACAATATCTGGGCAGACTGGTTTGATCAGATAATCGACACACCCTGCGGAAAATCCCTCTTTTTCGTTACCCATCTCGCCTAACGAGGTAACAAAAATAATCGGTATGCTGTCATAGGTTGGGTTAGCTTTTAAAGTTCTGCAGACTGTATAGCCATCCATATCTGGCATTTGGATGTCGAGCAATATCAGAGAGGGACTATGCTTGGCAACGGCATTGAGGGCCTCGGCCCCGTTATGGGCAAATACCAGAGCATAGTTGGGTTCGAGAATTTGGCGCAGTTTAGCCAAATTAATGGGTTCATCATCGACTATCAAAATAGGATTGTTTGCCATTTTGTACAACTCACTTTTTCTTATTATTATGCATCTTCATTTTACTTAATATTGCTAGTGTCAGACGCTCCGCCGAGCGAAAATCGAACATCGATAGTTTCGATTGAATTTCAGAGAATTCTGGTTTCGGCAGTTTACTCTTTAATTGTAACAGCACAGGTTCTGAAAGGGCTGGATTGTCTCTGTCAAGTGTTTGTAAAAATTGTTCCAGAAGTTCGATCAGTTCTCCCGGATTAATCGGATTATGCGTTGAAAGGCTAATTTCAGAAGGAGATTCATGATTTGGAGCCCAGGTCGCGATGGCTGTGCAGGCTTGATCAATAGCAATTTGTAGCGATTTTAATGTTGAATTTAAAACAATTTCGGCTTTTAAATTTGCTTCAAATGCTTCAGCTTGAGCCGCGATTTTTTTCAAAGCCAGATTACCGGCAACGCCTTTGAGCTTATGTACCAAAGCTGATGCGGCGGCCTTGTTATGCGCGGCTAGTAAATCAGCTAGAATGTGTCCACTGGTTGCATAGCTCTCAACAAATTTGTGTAAATAAGTTTGATAGACTTCAATATTACGCCATTGTCGAATGCCCTCATCAAAATCAATGTCGGGTAATGTATCAGCATGACTGTAGCCATCGAATAGGGAACCTCCTACGTCTGATGCCGTCCCATGTTGTATTTGCACCTGAAAATTTGTCGGCGACGTCTGGGAACTGGTCAAAAGTTGAATGGTTGCCAGGATATACTCGACGTCTATAGGTTTAGAAACAAAACCGTTCATACCTGCCGCAATCGCTTGTTCTTGTTCATCTTTTAGAACGCCGGCGGAGAGCGCAACGATCGGTAAATTATGCCAGCGCGAGTCTTGCCTAATCAAATGAGTAGCCGAATAGCCATCCATGACTGGCATCTGGACATCCATTAACACAATATCAACTTCTTCGGGGTGCGCATGCAACCAATCCACCGCGTCCTGACCATTGAAGGCGGTATATACAATGGCTCCGTAGCTTTCCAGTATCAACTGAGCAACTTGAATATTGATTTCGCTGTCATCTACCAGCAAAGCCAGCACACCTTGCAGATGTTGGTCTACGTTAGTTGAGGGGATAAGGTCGTTTATTTTAGTGGAATCTTTTCGTCGTTCCATCAGTTCTGCAATGGTGCTGTATAACACCGATGCCGTTACTGGCTTGCTCAGCAAACTGTGTACATTTTCGATGCCGGGTTGCGCCGCTATTAATTCGCGATCATAAGCCGTCACCATATAGACAATTGGCAGTTTTCTCTGTTCGCCAAAGCGGCTAGATAATGCGGTATGAATAGCCCTAGCGGTCGCCAACCCACCCATTTCCGGCATTTGCCAATCCAGCAATAACATGTCATACGGGTTATGTTCCTGCCAACGCATCAGCACTTGGCGAAGTGCAGCATTGCCGGAGTCTACCGTATCGACTCGCCAGCCTAGACTTTTAATGGTAGTAGATAGAGCCTCGCGCGACGAAGCGCTGTCATCGGCTACCAACAAATTCATGTGCTCCAGATGCTTAGCGGTTATTGCTATTGGGTCCGCGCTCTGTATGGGTAATTGGAAACTAAACTCGCTGCCGATACCCTCTTGGCTGGTTACATCAAGATTTCCTCCCATTAATGCCACCAGACGTTGACAGATAGCCAAGCCTAAGCCTGTACCACCGAAGCGGCGACTAATGGAGGTATCAGCCTGACTAAAAGCCGAGAAAATTTCTGCCAGTTGTTCCCTACTAATACCAATACCGGTATCCCTGACCAAGAAACGCAGTGCTTCCTGATTATCGGGTGTTTGAATCGATTCGATACGTAACTCCACTTCACCTTGTTCGGTAAATTTGATGGCATTGCCGAGTAAATTTACTAATACTTGCTGAAGGTGTTGTTTATCTCCCTGCAATCGGTCGACAGAATAGAGTGGGGTGATAACTAATTCCAAATTTTTTCTGCCCGCGAGGGTCGACATTAAGGAAGCCAATTCGTCTAACAGTACAGATAGGCGGAAAGGTTCGTTTTCGATGTTCATACGCCCCGCCTCAATTTTAGAAAAATCGAGAATGTCATTGATGATGCTCAGCAATGAATCTCCTGCATTATGAATTTTTCGAACTAAGTCCAGGCTTTCTCTATCCAGAGAACGCTGTGCCAATAAATAGCAAAAGCCTAGCACCGCGTTCATAGGTGTACGAATTTCGTGGCTCATATTCGCCAAAAAGTGTGATTTAATTTTAGATAAGCGTTCGGCTTCTTGACGCGCCTGTTCCAGTTCAATAGTGCGCTCACGAACAAGTTGTTCTAAATGATTACGATGTTGCATGAGTTCTTGATTGTTTTGCTTGCGAAGGCTGATGTCCTGTTTGATGGCAATAAAATGCCGGATGATCATTTGATCATCAAAAACCGGCGTAATGAGCTGTTCTTCCGTATAAAAACTACCGTCCTTGCGCCGATTAATCAATTCGCCTTGCCATATTTTGTCCAGGGTAATCGACTGCAGCTTTTCAATAAAATTGGGTTGGTTTTGTTGATTGGAATTTATAAGTTGATCGACATCGTAGCCGATGGCTTCCTCGACACTGTAGCCTGTCATCCTCGTGAAGGCCGGATTAATCCATTCAATAATGCCGTTTGGATCGGTGATCATAATGGCGTTGGCGGCTGCCTTTAGGGCGCTGCTTTGTAATTGCAGTGTTTGAGCGTCACGCTTGCGCTGACTGATATCCTGAACGGTCGCCACGCGATAGAGTAGGGAGCCGTCCTTGTTTTTGACGCTAACAATATCGACTTGTACCTCAAAGCAGGAGCCATCGACATGCCGATACACGGATTCATAACGGGTTTGCCCTAGCCGATCTGCGTCTTGCAAGTGCTTGATAACCGTATCGGTATTGTCAACAGCATACAAGTCTTTAATGAGATGGCCTTTTAATTCATTAGGAGAAACATAACCTAGCAAAGCTGCAAAGGCTTGATTACAATATTCGATGACATTGTTGTTGGGATTGCCGATGACAATCCCTTGCGCACAATGGTAAAAGGCGTCGGCCCAGCGTTGTCGTTCACTTTCCATTAGTTTTTGCTGGGTGATGTCCTCGGCAAAGATCGCGATGCCGCCCACCGCGTTTTCTTTGGTCAGCCATGGTCTGACTTCCCAGCGCAACCACTGCTGTTCGCCGTTAGTGCGAACGAAACAATCCTGATCGGCTTTAATCACTTCACCGGCCAGTCCCCGTCGATGCACTGTTTTCCAAGCTTCACTGATGTCTGGAAATACCTCGTAATGGCAGCGGCCAAGGATCACTTGTCCTTGGAGATGATAGTCTTCAATCCAGCGTTCGCTTGCAGCTAGGTAGCACATGTCGGCATCGAACATCGCCAACGCAGCTGGCGCATGTTGAATAAACAGGCTTAATTTGGCTTGGTTTTCGAGTAAGTCTTTCTCGATTTTCTTACGTGCCGTAACGTCTTGATGAATACCTATCATGCGGTTTGGGCTGCCGTCTTTGTCGCGCCCGATTACGATGCCGCGCGCAAGTATCCAAATGTAATCGCCAGAGCGGTGTCTCAGCCTGATCTCGCTTTGATAATAAGGGGTTTCGCTGCGAAAATGTCTGTGTACGGCCTCCATCGCTGTATTCAGGTCATCGGGATGCACGCGTTCTGACCACTCTTCAAATCGATTGGCTATTTCCTCATCGTTAAAACCGAGCATGGATTTCCAGACTTTTGAAAAAAATACGCAATTACCAGTAATATCCCAGTCCCAAACGCCTTGCTCGCTGCCTTCCAGCGCAAATTACCAGCGGGCTTCGCTGTCTTGTAATTTTTGCTCGACCTGTCGTTGCTCGGTTAGATCGCGAGCTAAAACGATCGCCGCCGGACTCTCTTCGAGCGGCAAGTGGTGACCGGTAAGTTCTGCCCAGAAATAACCGCCGTCTTTTCGCCGCTGACGACAAACCACGGTTTTGCCATCCAATTGCACGTTAGACATTGAGGATGCGCCGTCATCAGCCTTTTTCTCTAAATCGACTACTTTTTGCTGATCAATATCTGTGATGGTCATCGCCAAAAACTCATTCCGGCTGTATCCATAGTTGGCAATGGCCGCCACGTTAACATCCAAGAAAGCCAGAGTTTCAGTGTCATAAATCCACAACGGCAGAGGATTGGCCTCAAACAACTGCCGATAACGGTTTTCAGATTTTTTTAAGCTTGCCTGTGTCAACTTGAGGTCGTGAATATCAGTGCAGGTACCAAACCATTTTCCTATCTGACCCTCTTCATTCTTAATGGGCACGCCGCGAATTAACCACCAGCGATACTCACCGTCAAATCGGCGCAAACGGCATTCACGCGAATAGACGGCATGACTATGTACAGCCTTTTGCCAAGCCTCCCATGCCAATTGCTGATCCTCGGGGTGAAACGGAATATTCCAACCATGACCAAAACTTTCCTCAAATGACAAACCGGTATAATCGACCCATTGTTGGTTGAAAAAAGTATTTAAGCCATTGGTATCGGCGATCCAGACAATTTGCGGCATTGCATCGGCCAGCAAGCGGAACTCTCGTTCGCTGTTGCTAATGGCTAGCTCTTGACGGCGGCGCTGGGTAATATCCAGGACGATGCCGCGATAGAAAAGGATGTTGTCCTTTTTATCGCGCACCGGTTTGCCATTGGACATTAACCATTGTTGCTGGTTTTCGGGTCGATTAGCGACTCGCCATTCCAGGCTAAATTCATGGCCTTTATTGACTGCATCCAACAATTCTTGCTCCACAGAGGCCTGATCCTCTGCGTAGATAGTGGCTAGCCAATTGTCGTAGCTGGACGGTGTGGTCATATCTAGCCCATACAACTTGCGTAGTGTATCGGACCAGGTAACCCGATTGTCCGCCAACGACCATTCCCATAGACCGGCTTGCGATGATGCCAACACCATAGCCAAGCGTTCTTGGTCTGATTTTATTTGTATTGCAGCTAATTTTTGCAGGGCGTTTTCACTGCGTTTGAGTTTTTCGAAAATCAACCCAAAAAATACACCCATCACGATGAATAAAACAATCGAATAAGCGTAGTTAGGGTCAGACAACTGAAATGAGTGGAAAGGGGGAATAAAAAAGTAAACGCCTAGTAGAGCGGCGAAAATGCTGGCAACGATGCCCCCCCAAACTCCACCCAGCCATGCGCTGATGAACACTGCTGGATACAGTAGCAACCAAGTTGTGTGGGGAATAAAGTGCATCAACCATAATTGCAGCATGGTTGCAATAACCGGTATTATGACGGCAATAACGAATATTGTAATTCGCCGATAAGTGATTTTTGGCTGCATTGTTACCATCTTTTCATGAAAACTAATCGTCACTTGATTAAGTGTAGCCTATTTTTTTTAAGGAACTCGATATAGAATTTCAAATTTCTAATCAGTTTTAGGAATTGATGGTTTTAAATGATTTTTACTAGTACATTCAATATAATCAGTGTAATAGACTCTTACGTATTTATGTCAATAATGACAAATATTGAATAGGGAGTGAACTATCTGCTTGTGCATTTACTATAGAGCTTTTCCCTGCGAAGTAAGGACTTCGGTGGATGGGTTGCGATGCTTTCTCTAAACGGTTTTAAATAGAGACCCTACAGCACAACTGTTTGAGTGAGGGCAATCCACACACCTCGCTGCTGACTCAGTCAAAAGAGTAGTTTTCCTGTCCGCCATTATTTGCTTAACCAATTTTGTCGTGGAAATAATGTCTGGTAACTGCTGGTGTAAGCTGAGATTGTTTAGTTCGTAAAACAAAGCGCCTGCTAACTTTGCCTTGATATTAACGCCATCTAACATTGAAACTTCTTTCAAATACAGTTTAAGTGGGCAACTATCACTCAGAACTATTGTTTTCATGATAAATAACTTTTGGTATATCTTATAAGATATACCCAGTCTACGATAATGAAACAAAAAAATAATGACCTCTATGAGGTAATTGTTTAGCATATATATGCCAAATTAACTTATGCTTTGATCTTAGCTGAGCTCTTTGCTTGTAAGCAGACCGTGATCAATTGCGAAACGCGTGACTTCAGCAGTGCTATGAAGTTCTAACTTTGCCATCAGGTTACGCCGATGCGAGATGATGGTTGGTGTGGCTAAGTGCAGCTTCTTACCGATTTCAACCGACGTCATCCCGTTAGCAATCATCCCAATAATTTGTCGCTGGCGTTTTGTCAGGCTTTCGGCGGAATTATCTTTCGCTGCATAAACTGGCAAGCGTGATGAACCCTCGCGTATGAGTGACTCGATCTGCTTTAACAAGTCCATGCCTTCTTCATTCAGGCGTTTGAGCTGTGTGATATCCAGTATTGTACCTACCATGCGCAACGGCGTGTTGTCTTTGTCTCGACGGGTTACCTTGCCTTTTGCTTCAACAGACACCCAATGGCCAGACTTGTGCCGCAATTGGTGTTCGCTATAAAAGCTTGCGGTTTCGCCCTTCAAATGAGCTGAAATTTTCTGTTTGAAGCGATCAAAGTCCTTGGGATTGATTAAATTCATCCATTCATCTTCTTCGTTGCCCAGTTCCTCGTTCGTATAACCGAGCATTTCGAACCAGCGATTGCCTGCCGTTACCTTACGTTCTAGAATGTTCCAGTCCCATAAGACCAGTCCCGATCCCGACAATGCCAGTTCAAGTCGTTCATCGCTTTCGCGAAGGTTAGACTCGATTTGCTTAAGGTCGGAGATATCTTGCACCGTTCCGACAGCTTTGCTCAGTCGCCCATTACCATCGAACTGCAGTTCAGCTATGGCCCGGATCCAGCGGATCTGGTCTTTAACCACAATGCGGTAGGTCATGTCATACGCAGAACCCTGCAAAGCAGCTCGCCATGTAGTATCGACTTGGCATTGGTCATCGGGGTGTACACGTGAAAACCATTCAGCGAATGTTGTTACGCCGTTATCTTCAAGATCAAACAGTCTGGCTGTTTCTTTTGTGATCTTGAAGGTTTCAGTATCATTACTCATCAAGAAACTGCCGATTCGTCCTACCGACTGGGCACGTTGCAATGCTTCCTCACTTTCACGCAGGTTTAATTGGGTATTCTTTAGCTTGGTAATATCGCGACCGACCGATTGAGTTTCCATTAGGGTTCCGGCGGCATCGAAGAACCCCCGATTAAAGAATTGCATCCAAAGAATTTCGCCATTGGCCACGAATACCCTATTTTCAATAGTCACAACTGGGTTGTCGGGTGTCATCTTGCTTAGACTGGCCTCGATGATAGGAATATCCTCGGGATAGGCTACTGGATGCCAACGATGGCCTATCAGTTCATCGGCTGATTTTCCGAATAGTCGGCAAAAGACATCATTGACGAACACGAAGGTGCCATCCGGCAAAAACCGGGAGATGATCTCGGTCTGGTTTTCCACGACAGATCGATAGCGTAATTCGCTTACTTCTAGTTGCTGAACACTATAATGGCTTGCAGTTCTGTCAGCGATTACCCCCACCACCTTATCGGCGTCATCCACGAAGCGTGAGAAATTGAATTCATATATTCCCTTAGTATTATCCTTGCGTTTCAACGGAAGGATTCCAGAATAGATTGTATTTTTCTGGATGGCTGAATAAACGTCCTTATCGAACGCTGCGTAGCTGTCCTGATCGAAAAATAGCTTACGGATAGGGTGTCCTACCAATTCATCAGGCTCGTAATCAAAGATCAAATGCATGACTGAATTGGCCCATACAATATGCATGTCCTTGACTATCACGATGGCTATGAAGTTGCTATTTAAGATTGCGGATGATTCGCCAATAGATTTTTCTAGCATGCAGCGGGCTTAGAGTGTATGAGAAATTGGCTATTCTGACAGAAAGTTAGGTTTTAGTATGGCATAAATGCTTACTTAAATGTTACTCATAACCTGAGCTGAGTTTCTGTCTCAATCATTGTGGGAGATTACAAATAGGTTGGGTTGCGGATTTAATCATTTTGATGGTATGGCTGTTTTTCGAAACCAAGCATCCCTTCGGATCACTAACTGTTGGTTACTTGGAGTTTCTGATCTTGATTCGAACTCTGGATGTGCCAACCCTAGGTGGTGGATTACGATGTACAAGTAGTGTCTAACCCATAGTAAGAGTAATCAACGCATATCTTTTGCATGTCCCTGTAGCGTGCGATAACACGTTGACTATTTGGTATAAGTTTATTTTACAACAACGGCTTTTTCATAGGCGTCCGCCATTGCATCCTGGTGAGCGGCTATTGCCAGATGTTTGTTTTGTAATATCGATTTGCCGTTAGCCAGATAATTAGCTGCGGTTGATCTTTCCTGCTGAGCTAATCCTCTACGATAAGCGATATGTTGTCTAAGGACGACGTTTTCAGCGTTTTGATCTTTAATTTCAGCAGATTGATTTACCTCGGACTCAGTAACCGAGACATCATCACTTGCCGACGCAGCTACTGTAGCAAATGACAGTAAAGCGGCACATATCGTATTTCGATAGATAATTTTATTCATAAAATGAACCTCAGTTAAATAGTTATTGCCGGTCAATTCCCGGTCACAATATGATCGTTGCTTTTGAATTCTTCGTCTGTATGCAACCACACATAGAGCATGACTATTAATAATGAGTAATAGCAGTTAGCACCACGCAATGCATCGGGTTGCAGAAAAATCGTCGCAATGGGTTAGTTTCGATGCAGACTTAGATTATAAACACCTATCTGATTAGGTGTTTATACGAATAGAAAATAGTCTGTATGCTTTGATAACCTATATCTGCGCTTTTTAAGGAGTAGGGTTTATGTCTGCAAAGAAACACCGATACCATCCAGAAATGACAGGTGATCCACTCCCAGACGGGAAAGGAAAGTCAGTGGCTAAATTTAAACTTGCCAAGGGTAAACACAAGTCATGGTTAAGTGTTGGCTTTGAGGAACTGGACGATACTCTGGATAATCGTGAGATGAGCATTGAATTGGTGGTGTTTGGATATAAAAACAGTACCGGCTTTCAATAACTTAAAAGTGCAATTTACCTTTTGCCTGATAACTGACAGCCGGGTAACACCGGCTTTTTTTACATTAAAGTTGTCAGTTAATTAATATTAATCATTAACGATTTATGGCAATTACAGATGCTGTTGAAAACGAGTAAATATAAAAGTCTTACAAGCATGTATTGGCTAAAAAAACAATTTAACATCGATTATAAGTATATCTCTTCCGTACTATTGTTTTGGTCTAGTGTGTATTCTGCTGCTATTTTGCTAAGAGCCTTTTCTCTGGCCTAGGTATCGATTAGAGGCAACTTCGGATTAAAAAGTGGTCTGTCTGTTATTCTTTATAAATAGAATGTCGTGTGGGATAGAAGGGCATGAGCAACGCCTGGTTTGACTAGCTTCATAATGTATCGTAACAACCATAGCCTTATTTAGCGACTACCTATTTTTGTTCAGATTGGTTCACCACTATTCACTTATTGAGTTGTTTGTCTTCATAAAACAGCGATAGCGACGAAGCTCGCAATGGGTTTGCACAACACAAGAAATGTCAAACCAAAAGCGATCAAAAGCAAGGAGTGACTCACTTGGCTTACACCCGTAGTTGCACCCCATAAAAATAAATCACAAAAAATTCATTTTATTTGTAACAAAATAACGATTATTCCGACTGATAAGTCAGGGAAGCAAAAATTGCTTTTCTAATCTTCTATTTATTTACTTTAAGAGGCTTATCATTATGAACAAAAGAAACTTAGCATTGACACTTGGCGGTACCATGGCAACTCTGTTAACCGCCAGCCCATTATTACATGCTCAACAAAATCCGTTTGGTATGCAAAAAATCAACGCACCGCAGATGTTTGCAGAAGCTGATAAAGTCAAAGAAGGCAAATGTGGTGAAGCTAAATGTGGTGCTAATAAAGAAAAAATGAAAGAGGCAAAATGTGGTGCTGACAAAGCAAAAATGAAAGAAGCTAAATGTGGTGCCGATAAAGCAAAAATGTCAGAAGCCAAATGTGGTGCTGATAAAACGAAAGAAACTGACTCTAGCGAAGCGCCTAAATAAAGGTAAAAACGCTGTTAGGTATCGCCGATAGTGATTATCGGCGATTTTATTTCGATCCGTAGCGGAGTTTAAAATGTCTACGATTTGCAAATTTCAAAGTAAGTTCAGCATAACTCACCATCCACATACACCGTTAATACATAGATCGTTGTGCGTGCCATTCATGTGCCATCCTTCGGTTTTAGCGGGGTAGCTTACTGATGAAACACATTACACTATCTGGTGCAGGCTTAGGTTTGCGCCGTGAGCTGTTATCTGCTTTTGAAGCGGATGTTCCAGACTGCATCAATTTTTTTGAAGTTTCCCCTGAAAATTGGATAGATATTGGTGGCAAACAAGGCAAAATTTTTCGGCAGCTGACAGAGGAGTATTCTTTCGTTGCGCACGGCTTGTCGTTATCGATTGGCGGGCCTGCAGAGTTGGATGTCGCCTTTTTACAGCGGCTAAAAGCGTTTTTAGATACTCATCACATGGCATTGTATAGCGAACATTTAAGTTATTGCAGCGATGAAGGGCATCTGTATGATCTTTTTCCCATCCCGTTTACAGAAGAGGCAGTGCGGCATGTTGCCGAGCGCATGCGTATCGCACAAGACATACTGGAGCGGCCGATTGCGCTGGAAAACCCATCTTATTATGTAAAGCCTGTTTGGGCGGATATGGACGAGCTGGCGTTTATTAATGCGGTGCTTGACGAAACAGATTGTGCTTTGCATCTTGATATTAACAATGTCTATGTCAACAGCCTGAATCATCATTACGATGCTACACAGTTTATAAATAGTTTACCGAGCGAACGCGTGGTTTACGGACACGTGGCTGGACACGAGCTGGATAAGTCTGGTGTCATTATCGATACACATGGTCAGGCAACTTGTGTTCCAGTATGGGCGCTATTGGATTTGGCCTATAAAAAATTTGGGGTGTTTCCCTGTCTGTTAGAACGCGATTTTAATCTACCACCCTTGGTGGAATTGTTAACAGAAATTGAGCATATTGCTAGCTTACAACGCAATAACGGAGGGATGCATGGCAGAGTTTAAACGCGAACAACAACAGTTTTTAGCGCATTTACGTAATCCCAACTGTGCAGCTTTACCAGCTGGTTATGATGCTGAACGTAGCAATATTTATAGAGAGTTACTGAATAATAGATTTAATGACAGTTTACAACGCTGCTTTCCAGTTACCCATTCCCTGTTGGGGGAGAGCGCATGGCAACATTTGCTGAAAGCGTTTATTGCCGAACATCGTTGTCAATCGCCATTGTATCGGCAGTTACCAGATGAGTTTATAGGGTTTTTACAAACTAAACCCATCCAACCCTATTTATTCGAATTAGCCCATTTTGAATGGGTAGAGCTGGTGTTAGCCATTGCGGAGGCTGATACGGTAAACATTGAAACAGAGACGGCTGCACTGGACTGGCAGGTAGCCAGCCCGATTTTTGCGCCCGTTTTTGTGATATTGCATTACGATTATCCGGTTCATTGTATCGACGCCAACTATCAATTTACTCACCCATCTACAGAGCCAATCCATATATTGGGTTTTAGAGATAGAGATGAAAATGTGCAGTTTATCGAATGTCAACAGGCAACTTGTCGTTTACTGGAAATTTTACACAAAAGCGGCGGTACGCTAGTCAGTGCCATTGCACAAATTGCACAGGAACTGGAACAAAGTGATCCTGCTGTACTGTTAAGTTATGGTATTGATACCTTAAACAATTTAATACAACAAGGCGCCATTCTGGGCGCAACTATCAAGTGAGTCAATTTATGAATCCTAGCAGCAATTCATCTACATGCAAGCGTGGTTCTTTAGCACCATTTCTAGTGTTCCCTAAATGCATCCAATGTTGGCTAAACTATGAGGGCAACACCTATGCACCACTAGCACTTAGATTATTCTTAGCTTATGAATTTTTAGAAGCCGGATTAGAAAAGTTATCGGGCGAAAACTGGTTCTCTGAATTGGTGTTTCCGTTCCCATTCAATTTATTATCAGCCGATATGAATTGGATGCTTTCCACGGGCTTAGAAATAATTGGGCCTATTACCTTGATACTAGGTTTAGCCACCCGTTTTTTTAGTTTAGCTTTAATTGTATTAACCCTTATCGCCATTGCAACGGTGCATTGGCCAACTGAATGGCATACCCTGCAGGAATTATGGAAAGGCTATGTGTTTACCGATCAGGGCTACGGAAACTATAAATTGCCGTTGATCTATGTTTTCATGCTAGTATCATTAGTATTTAGCGGCGCAGGAAAATTAAGTTTGGATGCGTGGCTTTTTTACCGTAATGAGCCAGCCACTAAATGGATAAAGCCCAAATAAAAAACTATCGGGAAATGCTAGTCCGTTACGCTCTATTACAAGTGCAGAATGAGGCTATCGCAGAAGATGCTGTCCAGGAAACTCTATTGGCAGCTCTGCAAGCAGAGAGCAATTTTCGAAACGAATCCGCAGTTAAGACTTGGTTAATCGGCATCCTTAAACATAAAATTGCCGACCATTATCGTGCAGTTCAGAAACTGGATTGCATAGACATACAAGTCGATGAAGATAATCCTGACCAAGCTATTGAAAAACTGTTATTTAACGCAGCCGGTCATTGGATAGGTACACCCAGTTCCTGGAAAGAACCTGATCATGCTTTAGAGCAAAATCAGTTTTGGCTGATTTTTGAGTGGTGCCAAAAAAACTTACCGGCACCACACGCACGAGCTTTTATGTTACGCGAAATGGTTGGTCTTGAAGCCGAGGAAATATGCGTGGATATGGATATTAGCCATAGCGCCTGCCGCGTATATCTGCACCGGGCTAGGCTGGGTTTACGAGAATGCCTGGAACTAAAATGGTTTAATTCAGGAAAAGTATGATGAAAACCTGCAAAGAAATTACCGAACTATTATCCGATGGCATGGAAAGACCATTAGCCTGGCAAGAGCGCTTAAGCATTCGCGTGCATATTTTTTACTGCAAGTCCTGCTTTCGGTTTAAGCATCAGGTCATTTTTTTACGTAAAGCGGCAGAACAATTTAGACCGGGTAGTAAAAAATAACATATTTCTATGCTATAGATCATTCAACTAGTAGCCCGTTACAACCTTAAATGCACTGCAAATTAATTATTATGACTAGATGAGTTACCTGTCGTAAATGAAAGTCATAACTAAATGGTACTTGCAACTTTGCGGTTCGGCGGGTGACGATGTGCGAAAAGTGTTAAACCATTTATTACTAATTACTGCACATTGAAGCGGCCCGTTTATTCTTCCGCAAGAAAATCCTACTACGAGGGGGTAACAGGTGTAACCAGCAAGCTGGTGCTGGCTGACTGTCCCTGATCATCTACCACAGAAATGACAAACCGGCCTGGTTTGCCAGGCCAATTAACGGTTGCGCCTTCGCCGATAAAATTATCATCCAAAAACCAAAATAAGCGATGTCGTCCGCCGCCGGACACTGCGCTAAACTCAATGGTTGCTTGCTGGCCTAAGCGTAGCGGGTAACTGACACCAGCCTGGGGTGAAACAATTTTAGGTGGATTTGCCTCGGCATTTTGTTCGCTGGCATCATCACACGGATGCTGAAATGGGGGAGGGTTATCGCGCTGAACCCCGGCCTGTTTAAACGATTCTAATTCATCACTCTCCCAAAACTCTGCGATACGTTCTATGCTAGGGCCTTTATCGCCAGCACACAAACGCAAGCCTGTTGCAGGATTGATATGAATTTGTCGATGCAGGGTGCAGGTTTTTAGTGGTGATACGCCGGGAATAATCCAGCCGCTTTTACCGTGTGGACACCAGGTCGAAACTGGCCTGCCGGAGAGTGGACAAATGTCTATACGCTGCAGACTGACGGGTGGTTGATCAGCGCTTGTAGAACCCCTATGCTCAATAGCCAGTGCATCGACCATATCAAACAGCAAGGGCCCGACCAACTCTCTGCCTACCAGATGCCGATTTGCACTGCCATCGAAATTACCGGCCCACACGCCGATCAGATACTCGCCGCTGATACCGATTGCCCAAGCATCTTTAAGGCCGGAAGAGGTACCGGTTTTCCAGGCTACGCTTTGTTGCGCACTGAAACTACGACCGCCAAAACTACGATCTGGTCGTGGGTTAGTGGCTAACATGTCTTTGACTATAAATGCGGCTTCGGGGAGTAATAAGGGCTTTTGCTTATTAGCAGTTTTCTCAGTTGCCAACCAGCGTAAATCGCGTACTTCACCCTGATTAGCCAGTAAACCATATAAACGCAATAAATCTTCCATGGAAATTTCAGCACTGCCAATTGCCAGACTTAAACCATAATTTGCGGCATGTTTGGGTATGGTGATACCAGCATCGAGTAAAAATTGATGAAAACCGGGTTGTTTTAATTGTGCCAATAAACTGATAGCTGGTATGTTACGGCTACGGATTAAGGCGTCGGTGGCGGATAACGGTCCATAAAAATTACGTTCGAAATTTTCGGGTTGATAATCCCCCATGCGTAACGGCGTATCTTTGATTAAGGTATCGGCTGTAATTAAGCCTTGGGCAATGGCGAGAGCGTAGATAAACGGTTTAAGAGTCGATCCTGGCGAACGCGGTGCTTTAAGGCCATTCACGTAACCATGAATATTACGATTAAAATAATCGGCCGAACCCACATAAGCCAGCACTTCCATTGTGGGTGCATGCACCACCATCATACTGGCATTCAAAATACCGTCCTGACGGTGTTGGCGCAAAAAGCCAGCCAGTAATTCTTCGCTGAGTGCTTGAATATTACTGTCCAAAGTGGAGGGTAGGGTGGACATAGCCGGATATAAACTATGTAAGCGTTCAGAAAAATGCGGGGCGCGAAACGGTAAGTCTTGGCGTTGCCGAAACCAGAGTCGATCAAATCCAGGGCTATTGCCGTAGGCGATTTGCCAGGCTTTATGTAAACTTTGCAGTGCAGTGGCGTTTCTGGGCGCGCGCAGTTGTGGATTTTGTGGAATTAAAACCAAGGCGCGGGTTTCATCTTCTGTTAACGCTGAAATAGGTTTATGAAAATAGATCCAGGCAGCTGCTCCTGCACCTTCTATATTGGCTCCATACGGAGCCAGATTTAAATAGGCTTCCAATAATTGCGACTTACTGAAATGACTTTCCAGCCACAAGGCATAAGCCATTTGTTTAAGTTTACCACTAAAATGGTCGGTTTTTAGCCGCCAACGCTGTCTGGCCAATTGCATGGTTAGCGTGGACGCGCCTATCCAGTGTTGTTGGGTAATCAGACTGCTCCATACCGCCCGCAGCAGTGCAACCGGATTAATACCCGGATGCCAGTAAAACCAGCGATCTTCATAGTGTAAAGTGGCATTTTGTAAGCTGACCGGCACTTCTGCAAGAGGCACCCACAAGCGGTATTTTTGATCGGAACTTAAGCTAAGGCGCAATAATTTTCCTTGCCTGTCGACACTAGCATAAGAGGAATTGCTCTGATTTATCAGTAAGGGTTTGGGGCTAATACTTAACGATAGCCAAAACAACATGACACATAACAGCAACACTAGTAAATAAACGATAACGTTGCGTGTTAAGGGTGTTATATTCATTATACAAAAATGAGTGTTTTAAAACGGCCAGTTGAGAAGCATAACAATCTGAGCATATTGCTGTATATAGTGATTAAACTCAGTCTGTAATTAGGGTGCTGGTTCGCTGATTTCATTAGTGGTTAACTGGGCTTACCAGGAATGATTGGAGCGATGCCGCTAAGCTAGTAAAACTAGCTATAATAAAATTTGTGGCTTTCTTAAACAATAACCACCATAGAAAAATTTGATCAGCCTTTAGCCGATTACTTTAGCAACCTAGGCAGGCTTATGCCAGGTAACCTTTTTAAATTTTATTTTTTTAGCACACCATTATGATGGAATTAATTTGGGTTGGCTCCGCATTTATCAGTGGATTGATTGCAGCACGTCTTACCCTGCCGCCACTGGTCGGTTATCTGCTCGCTGGCTATGTTTTGCATAGTCTTAATATTGCGCCTTTACAGAGTTTAAATCATCTGGCTGATATTGGTATTGAATTACTGTTATTTACCGTTGGCTTGAAAATAAAACCAAAGTCACTGATTCGGCGTGAAGTATTAAGTGTTGGCGGTTTGCATTTACTGATAATGGCCATTTTTTCAGCTTTGTTTTTTCTGTTAATGGATAAACACATTACCGGCGGTTTGGTGTTGGGTATTAGTTTGTCTTTTTCCAGTACTGTATTAGCCATAAAAGTTTTGGAAGACAATGGCGAACTGTCATCCTTACATGGACGCGATGTTATTAGTATTTTAATACTGCAAGACATTGTTGCCATTTCATTACTAGCTTTTGCGGAAGGCGAACAACCCACCCCCTGGGCTTTATGTTTGTTTTTGTTACCCTTGTTGCGTCCTGTCGCGCATCGGCTGCTTTCTATGAGCAAAGTATCTGAACTGAAGTTGTTATTGGGCGTTTCTTTTGCGCTGGCTGGCGCGGTGTTGGCTGAAAGAGTAGGGGTTGCGGCTGATATTGGTGCTTTATTAACGGGTGTGACTCTGGCAAATCATGCCAAAATTGAAGAAGTGGCTAATAAACTTTGGAGTTTAAAAGAGTTGTTTTTAGTGGCCTTCTTTTTGCAAATTGGCTTAGAAGATTTTCCCAATCAGCAACAAGTGTTGTATGCACTGGCCCTACTGGCCGCATTACCCATTCAAGGTGTCTTATTTTTTGGTTTATTTATTCTGGCAGGTATGCGTGCGCGTACTGCATTTGTGTCATCACTGGCGTTAACGACCTATTCGGAGTTTGCATTAATTACCACGGGTGCGGTGATTAAGGCAGATTTATTGACAGCAGAATGGAAGTCTATCATCAGTGTCGCCGTGGCGGGTTCGCTGGCTATTGCTGCACCCCTTAACCGCGCTTCGGGACGATTGTTTGATTGGTGTGAACCTTTATTGGTCAGATTTGAGAAAAAAAACAAACTTTCCGACTGTTTGCCCGATTCCTTTGGAAGTGCTCAATGGCTGATTATGGGGATGGGACGCACGGGCATGTCGACTTATCAATCACTCATCAAGCAACAACAACGTGTGATAGGCATTGATGCCGATCCCATCGTACTGGAAAGTTTGCTGGCATCGGGCTTTAACGTGGTGTATGCCGATGTGAGTGATGGCGAATTATGGAGCAGATTACCCTTGGAGAAAATTAATGGCGTGATACTGACTTTACCGTCATTTGACAATAGAATTCGAGCGATCAGCCAGCTACGTAAAAATGGTTTTAAAGGAAAAATTGGTACCATATGCTATCTGGTTGATGATGAATGGTTATTGACAAAACATGGCGCCAGTTTTGTTATTCATCCATTGGTAGAAGCCGGTGTGCAGCTTGCAAATCAAATGCTGGTTAATCATACTAAACCGGATATTGATTTGTAATATTTTAACTTGTTTATAAACAATTCCAAATTACGATTGTATGCGGTTATCGTGTGCCGCATACATCACGATCTGCTGAACGATGTGGAGTGCATCAAACACGATCTAAACATCTAAATTGTCCCTCACTGTCCGCCTTACTCTCATCCTTGCATTGAACCTTTCTGACTCACTGCAGAATAGACGTATACCAAGCCAATAAGAAATAGACACAGTCTAGATACTTCGATTCGTTTAATACCCGTATCTATTTGCCTGTTTTCACAGGCAAGCCACAATTGCATCGACTGTTATTAAGGTTAAGGCTTGGGGTTACCGCTTATTACTCAATTTATAAGGAGTTACAAAATGAAAGTACTGCCAAAAAGTGCAAAATATCTATATTCCCCACTCATGATTGCCTTATTGCTGACTAGCACGCCTGCCGTGCAAGCTAAAGATGCTTTTGGAGAGGAACATCAGGTTTATGCACAGCGCAATCTGGTGTCTGACTTAAACAACGCAGAGCATACCGATCCCAATTTGGTAAATGCCTGGGGGTTGGCATTCAACCCAACAGGTGTCGTATGGGTTGGTGACAATGGTACGGGGGTTTCCACGTTGTATGATGGTGAAGGTGTTCCCGTTAGTTTAGTGGCAGCAATTCCCTCGCCAACTGACGCAAAGGGTGGTGGTAACCCAACAGGTGTGGTGTTTAACCCATCTGCTGGCTTTGTGGTGTCAAACGCTAGCACTTCAGGCTCTAGCCGTTTTATATTTGCTACAGAAGATGGCTTGATTGCGGGTTGGGCGCCTAATGTCGATCTGACTCACTCGCTACCTGCGATTGATAACTCCGGGGCGGATGGTGCTGTTTATAAAGGTTTGACGCTTATTTCGGGTGCCTTTTTATATGCTACAGATTTTCGCCATAATAAAGTCGATGTATTTGATAGCAATTTTAAACCTGTTAAATTGCCTGCGAATGCCTTTGTGGATCAAAATTTACCTGCTGGCTATGCGGCATTTGGGATACAGGCTATTAACAATGAAATTTTCGTTACTTATGCCAAACAAGATGCTGCCAAGCACGATGATGTAAAAGGTAAAGGCTTTGGTTTTATTAATGTATTCGATCCCAATGGACAATTAATAAGACGTCTTGCTTCTGCCGATAAATTGAATGCACCTTGGGGTGTGGCGTTAGCACCTGCAGGCTTTGGTAAATTTAGTGGAAAATTACTGGTAGGTAATTTTGGTGATGGTCGTATTAATGCTTATGATTTGAACAGCGGTGGTTTTGTTGGTCAGTTACGAGGTGCCGATCATAAACCAATTACAATTGACGGATTATGGGGTATTTCATTTGGTAATGGCTTTAAGAATCAACCTGTAAACACTTTGTTCTTTGCTGCTGGTCCTGATGATGAAGCTCATGGACTTTATGGCCGCATTGATACTGTAATCGATAAAGATAATGACGATTGGAAATATAATTGGTAAATTTTCAAATGTTTTAATGATTATACATAGACTGTCTCAGCAGTAACAAAGCAAAATAGCGCTGTTCTCTAAACCTATAAATTGCTGTTTTTTTATCAAAAAGCCGCAGATTCCTGCGGCTTTTTCTAGTTGCTGTTCTATAACTGAGCAAATAAGCTACCCACCATTTAGCTTCGCATCATATCGGCTATCCAAGTTAGTGATTACTCATGTTTTTAGCTAAATTGTTCACTCAGTGTTTGGCACTCCCTATTCCCTAAACTATATTTGCAACTGTGTTAGGATGGTAGAGTAAAGTTGTCATTAATAATTATATTATCGTCTTTGTCCTCCGTTAGTTTTCACAAATAAAGCTTTAAAACTGGCAATATACCTTTAAAAACAATAGTCATTATTGTACGTTAACGGTGTTGCTTGTTTTACAATCATTAAGAAATTATGGAGAGTAGGCAAGATGGTAAACTCAGTGTACACAGTATTGTTTGTGATTTTATGTTTAATGGTAAATAGGGCGCAGGCCGAAGAACCTGTGCAGGAGATTTTAGCGCGAGTTCCCTTTTATGCTATCGACTATACGCTAAATCAGGATGGTTCGTTTTCAGAAGATCGTGCCTGGGAAACCAAAGTACTACACGAAAAGGCATTGGAGGACGTTAAACAATTAACTATTTCATATAGCACCAGTATCGAAACTGCAAAAGTGATTGACGCGTATACCCTTAAAGCGAACGGTAAAAAAATTAAAGTTTCTATAGCAACGCGTAATCACAGCAATAAATTGCAATCCAACCTTACCGCTAAACGTAACAGAAATAAATTACCGATTAATATAATATTGCTATTTTGAAAAACTTTTAATATACAAAGGCAAACAATTCCTGTGCTTACACGTTTAATCGGTTTCTTTTATCTGGTGACAGGTAGCGTCTACGGTATATTTTCCATTGTCGACGGTTAGTTTGCCATCCCGAATAAATACTAGATAAGATTTTCCCCGTTCGGTGATAAATTCGGCGGAGCACAGCGTCTGCACGAGGATATTCCCCTCCTCATTCGGAGGTTTCCCCCGAGTTGGCTCGCATTCCTTGCTTTGACCATAGTACCAGAGTGTATCGCAACCCCAACGTTTAGGTACTGAAACATCGTTGCCCAAGACGCTGACTTTTTGCCACCGCCCAACGTTGACACGAACCGTGGTAAAACGATCAAGTATCTGCTCACCAAGCACTTCATTCGTATCATCGTGTGTTATCAATACGATGTCGGAGAACGTCAGCGAGGTTTCGAACCAATCGTCGGCAAGCCAGTTAAGCATATTGAGCGGAAAAATCCAAAACAACGGAATAGTGGCGGTAGCCGGTGCTTTCAGGCGTACCTCGGCAGTTTGCTCAATAGGCAGTTCGGGTCCCGAATATCCTTTCACGGTGCACCCACCTAGCATGGCTATCATTAGACCAATGATAAAACTTATGATGGATTTTTTCATTTAGGGGATTCAAGTTAAGGTTATGCGGAATTATGTAATTACAATATAAGCTAAACGCAGTGAACAGCGTCTATTCATAGGGGATTGAGAAGCGTACCCTAATTTCACTGGCGGTTAAATGTAGGTTAGCTGTCATTTGGAAAAATTTGACGAACGATGCCTGAGGGGCGATACAAGTCGATCAAGCCCTCCCAATCAAATCATGAATTATCCGAAAGTCGATTTAAATCTAATTTTGTAAATAGCCAGAATTTTTTGCAACTGTAATAGAATTGCAACATAAAATATGTTAGTGTAAGTCTTCGTTCTAAATCAGTTGACATTTTCTTAAAATATTAATTTTATTGAATAGGAGAGTTTTATGTTACTAAAAAAATCTTTATGAGCGTTAGTGCTTTATGTTTGAGCATGGTAATGGTGCAAGCTTGGGCAGAGGCACCTAATTATTATGAGTGTACGAATGGCAAGGATATTTCATTAAAATTACGGTATTTAAGCCGTCCAAATGTACCCGCTACAACCACACTAAGTTTGAAGTTAGGGAAAAAAACCTATAAAGCTGACGAAACAAATATCGAGGCTCAAAGTAGTGTAATGGGCGAACTCAATACCATTACAACACAGTTTATACCTGATGTAGAGATCCATAAAGTTTCATTTATTATTCCAACTATTGATTTGGGCTACAACTTTGCCGGTCAATTTATTAGTGAAGTTGATTTTAACAGCCAGCTGATACAGACCACTATTGCCACGCCGTTTATTGCTGGCCCATATATTGGTGTTGTGAATAACTCAAATTATGCTAATTTAAAGTGCAAAGCCTATTTACAATTAATACCGTAGGATAAAATTAGACTCTATCAAAATTAAATTTTCCTGATTACCCGCAAGCCTAAGTGGTTAGGATGGTTAGTGCGTAAGCGACTTAAAGTACAAAGTGAAAACCATCTGTTAGCAACCCAGCATACCCCCGATTACCAAAGTGAAAAGAGTAATCGGGGAATGTAAGGCAGACCAGTACAAGTGCAAAAAAATCGCGATTGATAAGCGTTCTGTAAGCCTAGGTTGATAGAGATTTAACTGAGTATAATTGCGGCTACGCGGGCTGCATAAACAGACTGTTCAGTTATAGAGTTTACCTCGAACGCTCGCGATGTTCAGTAATAGTGACTTTTGTAATCGGCTTATTAACAATGATTGTAGTCAGATAACCCGACATCATCTATACAATTTTGTTCCAAACATTGTAACCTTACAGTTTATATGATAATGTTTTGAACGAAGAAAAAACAGTGATTCTAAATGCGCACTAAATAATATAAAGCACTCAGCTTTATGATCCGTATTTTCTTCTCTTTTGTTTTTATTCTGTCAATTTACAAATGCCTGGCTATTTATTGCCTGAGCAAAATTACAATTATAATATAAATACTGATCGTTAATTTTAGCGATAAGGAGACCTGATGTTTTTAAATTCAGCTAAATTCGAATGTAAGCACATTCTAAAAGTACTGACATTTTTTACATTCTCAAGCTTTAACTATGCTTATGCTGATACCTTTAGCAGTACTATTGCGCTTCCAACTATTGCAGGCACTGGATTAAATGGCAGTTATTATGCTTTTAATACTTGGCCAGGCTCGTTAGCAAATACGCAAAACTTAATTAATGCTGCAGGGGCACCAACCGCAACTTTTACAGCAACTTCAGTCTGTTTTCCGTCTTGTAATACTTCGATTGGTGATGGATCAACTTTAGCCCAATACCTTGGCGCTAACGCAAGTAATATTTCACTCAACAATATTACAAATCTTTCAGAACATGCTGTGGTTTTGAATGGTTACATTGCCATCACCGCCCCTGGAAGTTATCAATTTTCGATATTATCGGATGATGGTTCGCAATTGCAGATTGGTGGTAAAACCATTTTTAATGCAGATGGTGACCATGGGTTTAGTGGGGGAACTGCCACTGTGCAATTTAGCAATTCAGGACTCTACAAATTTGATGTGCTTGCCTTTGAAGATGCTGGCGTTACAGGTTTGACCGTTCTCGAAAACGGTAATGCTTTAACAGCCAATCAGCTATTTACCTCTGCTGTACCAGAAGCAGAAGAGTGGACAATGCTGATGTTAGGCTTATGCATGATGGGTTGGGTAACACGTAGTAAGCAGTCGGTTCAATCAATAACAGTGTCATAGTTTTTTCTCACCACTCATGGCTAAAGGCTATACCAGATGAGGGGTATGGCCTTTTTTGTGGATAAGAGCTTAGATTAGTTTTAAATTTTACCCGACCGCAATGATAAGTTCTTTAATGTTTAACCTAGAAAGTTGAGCGCTTTTTTACTTTGGCAAAGATTTAAAGCCAAAAGGTATTTTTTTATCTTGCCCACTATACCGGGCTGTGCACAACAGGATTGGTTGGCAAGCGACGTGCGCAAGGGGTCCTTTTTTTTCCGGGTACACGAATGCATTCATATGAACGGTATTGATAACATAACGCACAACGGTTTAAACGACGTACATAGCGCCAGTATGCGCATCGTATTAAATGTTCCAGACGCTCTAACTTTCCTGTGTTTTCCATGGAGGGTATTAATTGCAGTGTATGTAATACTACATATAGCTGACGCGCCTGATTGATTAAAATGTCATTGTCCATCGCTACCTCCACACAAGTAAAATTATGCTGCATTTGCGATTTTTTGCCTTGATGTCAATCAAGGTATTTGCTGTTGACCAATTATTAGTCAATCTAATGTAGGTTACCAATAACCAGGCACTTACATCCTGTTGTCACCTGTTGGTCACAATGTTATCCACAGTTTTTGTGGATAACTGTTGATGCCAAAGAATAGTTAGGGCTTACATGGAATGTAGGCCTATCATATTTCCCTCTGTATCTGATACCAAGGCTATATAGCCATAGTCGCCAATAGACATTTTTTCTCGCTGCACTTGTCCGCCATATTGGCTAACCAGTGCTTGCTCAACAGCACAATCGGTACATTTAAAATAAACTAAGGTTGAGTTGCCAGTGGGGGTGTGTCCCTGCATTTTTACAAGCGCACCCGTTGCGCCGTATTGATTCATATCAGCAGGGAAAGCCAATAGTTCAATTCCCGGAAACGGAGGACTTAATGGCTGGAGTGTAATATCAAAAACGTGCTCATAAAATTTTTTTGCGCGCTCAAGGTCCTGAACATAAATTTCGAACCAGGCAATAGGATTATTTTGCATTTTTATACTCCTAAGGTTGGGGTAGAACAGCTAAAAGCTTATATACTCAAGCTATAAAACAAATTGCAGCAGAGTTTACTGCAATGAATTAGCTTGTTTAAAGCAACGATACTGAGCTATGTATAGCAGTAATCAGTTTGGATGATGAATTTCAAGTAATTTTATAATATCGGTATCACAAGCACCACATCCTGAACAAGCACCCGTTATTCTGGAAATTCTGTCCAGAGTGTTGTTACCATTAGCAATTAATTCTAAAACTTGTATTCTAGTGGTTCCACTACAGGTACAAATCACGTCTTTTGTGCTATCTGCCTCTATCATTGGCTAGTAGTGTGGATAAACAATAAACTGAATAGTTTAACCAAAATACAGACTTTATGTTTATTGATTGTTTCAGCGTTGGTCGTGCCATTATTTTGAATATTAGATGTTAGTTTGTTGTTAATAGATAGGCGTTAAGATTGGGCGAGTTATTTTGTAGTACGCAAAATAAGGAATTTAGCCCAGCAAATCTTCTCATAGACCTGTTTGAATCCTTGACATCTTCATTATTGAGTACTACTTGATTATTCAATAAATCGATAATAAATTCATTTTATATCGTTTTTATTCTTTGCAACGTTGCACTATAGTAAACATACACTATTTTTTTGACTGAGGTGCATGTGTTTGACGTGGATAGAATTTATTCTGTTAGAAGCCAACGAAGCGGGTATTTTTTGGTTAGAGAGGGGCGTAAAGGTCCTTATTCATCAATAACTATTGCCAGGATTGCACTTAATGAATATGTGGCAAACTGCATTAAGAATGGCATAACAGATCGCGCAGTTACCAGAAGGTTAATTAACAGGCTAGTGCCATCTAACGGTCAATAAACTGTCCAAAGGATAGGGCGGCGAATAGCTTCGTTATGGTGCAACACAAGCAATGCTTGCTGATATGTTGCACAAATATCAGCATTGCTGTGCAATATTTGTGCAAAAAATTTCGATTCTATAGCACTTCTATAATGTTTGCAGTACTGCAAACTGACTATGTTTAGGTGTCTGCTAAGCTTGTACTGTAACGACATGAGCATTTGGCGCAAATAATGCTTTATTTATGAGATAGCAAATTCGACTATTTCTTAAGTTTGCATTTTGTCATCGGTATAACGCCCAATAACCAATAGTAGCATAACATAATGTGTCTCATTATCCATAAACCCAAAGGGGTGCCTGTTCAGCTTGATTTGTTGCATTCAGCCAGCCAATATAATCCACACGGTTATGGCTTAATGGCTTTTACCGGCCCGCAAAAAATCAGTATTTACAGGCATCACTATACTAATTTTGATGAGCTGCGCCGTGCTTATTTACAGGTAGAAAAATATGAGTGTGTTATTCACCTTCGTTTATGCACACGTGGAAACATCACTAGAACCAATACACATCCGTTTCGAGTGACTAACTCCATTTATATGGCGCATAACGGTACTCTAAATATTCATTGCCGAATGCCCGGTCGCTCAGATAGCTGGCATATTGTAAATGATTACTTGACCCCGTTATTGCAGTTATCCCCCAAAATATTACATAACGAAAAATTTCAACAACATCTGGCTGCTAAAATAGGACCTAATAACCGATTGGTATTTATGGATGTCCAACGCCGGAAAACAATTATTATTAATCAGCAGCTGGGCATTGACTATCAAGGTTTATGGCTGAGTAATACTAAATGGTTTGACGCTGCCAGTTTTGGTATAGCAAAACCTGATATTCCTGTTCATGATAGTCAAACCCCTAAAAATGCTGAACCTAAACTTTCACTGGCTTTCACAAATATTAATGCACACAACTATCAGCAAAGTAGGTTGAGCACACTTAGTATGCCTACCCGGATTGAAAACTCGAACGGGCGGGCATTATCATGCCCACCCTAACCAGCTAATGGTTTATAACTAGCGGATTTTATGGCGGTTAAATCCAATAAAACCCAGTAGAGCAGAACCAAATAACCAAATAGCACCAGGAACGGGAACGCCTGCCAAAACGGCAGTGCCGCTGCTAGTTGCACCACTTTGCAGGGCTATCTCGGCAAAACCGTTAAAGCCATTGGATTTAAGACTCAAAAAGTCCGCAGCCTTGATATTAGCCCCTGCAAATGTCAAATTGAAAGTCTCGCTAAGTACACCTTTTCCAGCAGCACCCGTTATAGAGGTAGGCGAAAACGCAATTAATAAGTCGTTTTTTCCAGTTTGTGCGGCAGTTGCGCTATTAGGAACGATTAGTTGCGTGGCAGCCCATTCGGAGCCGGTTTGTGGGTTACTAACCGTGGTATACGAGAACGAGTCTGGTTGACCAAGGATGGTGGGATTGCTGACGCTAATGCCTGTTAACGCAGCCGTTTTAGCGGTTGGCAAATCCAGATACAAACGCGTAAGCTCTTGTTTTCCAGTTAAGCTCGCGGTTATGCTAAATTGCAATACATTAAGGGTCGCTGTATCGGAGATCTTTAAATCAACCGCTGTCCCTGTTGCGAGTGGACCAGGACTTCCTTGGAACACCGCTTGGTTAAAATTGATATCAACAGTACTTGCGAAAGCGCCAGTGGTACTAATAACACAAAGCGCTACCGCAGGAATGATATTGCTTAAACGACTTATTTGTTTAAGTATCATCGACTACACTCCAAAATGCTTTAAAAAACCTATAAATTTAATAGTTTCAATTTAAGAGGTAATCCGGAAATCCGCGCAACACGAACCCTGTGACTTTCCATAGCTAACATTGGTTGTTAGTAATAGCTTTTGCTCTTGACAATATTTATACCCAATAAAATACACAATGGCAAATGATTTAATATTAAGATTTTATTACAAAAATTAAATACTTACACAGTGTTGGGGTTAAATTTAATTGGTTTATCATTTAACTGTATAGCTATAATTTATAGAGTTTAAACGCTATTTGACAATTAAATTTTCGCATAACGGGTATGTTAAACAAGCGCTAACAAAGTTTAGTAGAATTTTGATTAGTTAATTTCCTTCTAATAGTTTAAATACAAAAGCCTAATGCCTCACACATGAAATATGCAAATCCATCACGAAGCATATAGAATTGAAACACTTTATGTCTACCGGGTAAGACTTTATTTGTAATTGGTTCGGCTAATGCTAAGCCATTGTCACTGTTGGTAAACATGATAATTCCATCCCCCGATTGTACCGATGCCATTACAAACGCACGGTAACCCGGATTGTTTCCCCAGTGCCAAATGAAAAGATCGTTTGCACTTCGTTCAATACCCCAACCCAGTCCCCAGCTCAAGTTCAGTTTTGGTTCAACCGTTACTGGAGAGTTCGTAAATTGCTTGAGCAAATGATCATTGTTTAAAACACTAGCGACGAATTTCGCATAGTCTTCCACGGTGGTATAAAGGGTTGCAGCTGCAATTGATGTTTTAAAATGCCAAGGTTTTATTGCTATTGCATTGGACGTCATTGCTGGCACCAAGTTTTGCTCAAGTTGTGGGCTCCAAACATATTCACTATGGGACATACCAAGCGGTGTAAATACCAGGGTAATCATGAGTTGATCAAGTGATTCACCGGTAATTACCTCGACAGCACGCTGTAACAACACGTAACCTTCCCCAGAGTAAAGCCATTCTGTACCAGGAGTAGATTCGAAACTGAGTGGTCCTTGCGCCCAATTTGGCAATCCAGATGTGTGGTTCAGTATCATTCGCACGGTAACATCTCGAAGTCTAGGGTCGTTCACCAAATCGTCTGCTAACGATGGTTTAGTTTCAAAGGGGTTGGATCGATGTAAATAACCCTGAGGGAGATACTTTACTACTGGGGTATCCAGTGCGAGTTTTCCTTGATCAACTAATTTAAGTACGGCATAAGCAAAAACTGGTTTACCAAGGGAGGCTGCTTGAAAAATACTGTCTGGATTGAGTGATAACGCAGGCTGACAACCCGTGGCATCATCAATTGTATCGATTTTGCGGTTCTTGATAATAGCAATTGATACAGCACAAATATTATTTTTTATAGCCAGTTTTTCTTGTGTCGTATGTAAATCTTCATTGGTTAGCTCAGTCTTATTAATAGTCGCGCACCCTGCCATATGTATCGACACGGCTACTATTGATAATATAAGTGTAAATAAACGGTTGATTTTTTTCATAGGCTTTGTAAAAAGACAAGGCGTCAATTTCTATCATGTTTACCAGTTCCGCTGCTTTCTTTCAATTAATGGTGGATGGTAGAACGGGCGTTTTGGTAGCGCACTCGTGCATACGAATGTTAAAATTAACTTTGATATATACTGTAAAATATATCGACTATCTACACAGTCAAGACGCTGTAGTGAAATAGAGGTTAGCAATTATAGCTCCAGTCTCATCATTACTAAGAATTGTAAGGCTTGGATGGTAGAACTTTCCCGTACCAAACCACAGCTTGCTAAGGTTGTTCTCTAATTTTAGCGGATGAACCTGACACACCAGAATAAGTTGTAAAGAAGTGATTAACTTTTGATTGTTTTATCACAAGAGGCCATTATGCATACTGAAAACACAGTCGTTACGGAACAGGTTATCGCTGATCTGGTGCGGTGCTTTTACGAAAGAGCTGCTAGCGATGAGCGATTAAAGAATATTTTTAATAATGCTATTTTTGATTGGGATCAGCATCACCGGGTGGTGGAAGACTTTTGGTCCAGAGCGCTGTTGGAGACTAATCGTTATCATGGTAGCCCGTATCCGGTTCATACCCGTTTACCGCTAAAGATTGAAGATTTTGATGTTTGGCTAGATTATTTTCGGCAAACAGCGTATGAGGTTTTGCCGCAAACAGCTGCGCAACAGGCTATTACCCGTGCTGAACACATGGCAGAAAGTTTTAAAGTAGGTATGTTTTTTGACTATACGCCCGCTAAAACTTCTTCTTGTGTCAATTAGGGAGAATAAAGTTATCAACTACGGGTTAGTGACTTTAATCATCCCTATATAGACGGTGTTGAACTCGATCGGCTCGGGTTGACGGGATTGCTCCCGCCACCTCTGCCACACCACCGCACGTACGGTTTTTCGCATCCGGCGGTTGAACCCAGCAATTAATTGGTTTAGGTCAAAAGAGTCCGTTATCGTACCCAACCATTGTCTGATGTGCTTCCAGTGCTTGCGGTAGAGCAACATTTCAATTGGTATGTTCCAAAAGCTCAGATACTTCCCATTGGTCATAGGCATGGGAACCGTATTTTACGGCAACGACGGTACCCAACTGATCCAGAAGAATGTCGGCAGGCAAACCGAGGGCACCGTTTTCCATTTTTAAGCCCATCTTGCCAATTAGTATACCTTTAACGGCCGCCCACAGGGCCTTTGGGTGCAGCGATGCAAACCAGGACGTTTCGACTCCAAATTGTTTGTAATACTTCTTTTTTGGGTCGGCCACTGTCGAGAAAGGTAGGTCATTCTGATATTTCCTCATTTCTTCTACTGAAGAATGGAACATGATGACTTCCATGATTCCTGCCGCTTCCAGATTATCTGCATTTTTAGAAAAGGTATGTAAATGAAAATTGCAGATAGGGCATCCGGCAAATCTTCGAAATTGCAAGTGTGTATATTTTCGTGATGGATCAGGAACCATTTGTGATTCCCCTGTGATTGTCTCTAAAGAGAACGGTGTTATTTTTTCGCCTACTTTTACTTTCATTTCATCACCTTTTCAGTCGTATTGTTAAAATCTGTTGCATGTTGCCAAAGGTGCCTCTGCTTTTAAAGGCGGTGGCTGCGGATATAAATATAAATGGATAACTATGCTTACCTAGCCGATTATGCGCCATTCATTGAACGTTTTCGTTCCAAGTTGGGTAGTCGGTGTAGCCGTGTTCCGTGCCACCATAGAAGCTCGTTTGATCGGGTGTATTCAGTGGTCCACCGTACTGCAGACGCTTTGGTAAATCCGGATTTGCGAGAAACAGACGGCCGTACGCTACAGCATCGGCACGTTTGTCGGAGATGATGAGTTCGCCCCGTGCGGCATCGTATCCCCCATTAACAATGTAAATACCATTCCACTGTGCACGCAGATGTTTAAACAAGTCAGCCAAACGCTCACCTGCAGGTGTCTCCCCTGGCGAAGCTTCCACAACGTGTAGATAGCCCAGATGCAAATCATTGAGTACATCGACAACATGGGAAAATGTTTCTTCTGGATTTTCGTCGCCCATATCGTTGAAGGTGCCGAAGGGCGAAATACGCACTCCAACTCGACTCGATTCCCAAACGCTCAGCACTGCTTCGACGACTTCACGGAGGAATCGAACCCTATTGGAAGCGACACCGCCGTAATCGTCCGTGCGAATGTTCGATTTTGTTTGAAGGAATTGATCTATTAGGTAGCCGTTGGCGGCGTGAATCTCGACCCCATCAAAACCTGCTGCTTTGGCATTGGCTGCGGCTTTGCGATAGTCCTCGATAGTCTGGTGAATATCTGCGAGTGTCATTGCTTTCGGTTCAGAAACATCCACAAAACCAGTCGCGAGGACGGTCTGACTTTTGGCCGTGATCGACGAGGGGGCTAATGGCGATGCATTTCCAGGCAGCAGGCTGTTATGCGAGATTCGGCCCACATGCCAGAGCTGAACAAAGATCCGTCCATCTGCTTCATGGACGCGCTGCACAATGTTATTCCATCCAGCAATTTGCTCGCGGGAATGAATGCCAGGTGTGTTGATATACCCCTTACCCATAGGCGAAATTTGCGTGGCCTCTGATACGATCAGGCCTGCCGACGCACGTTGGCTGTAGTATGTCGATGCGAGTTTCCCTGGTACACCGTCCGGTTCTGCACGATTTCGCGTCAGTGGTGCCATGAATACGCGGTTTTTTAATTGTAAATTACCCAAAGTGATTGGATCGTAAAGAGAAGTCATTTGTGATACCTCAAGAAATGTTGAATTAGTGAAAAAGGTGCTGCAAATAACATATATCTATATACAAATTGCTGCCGCTATTCCCACGGCAAGTAATAATCTAATACTATTGCTAATTCCTTTTAACTTCGTTGTTGATTGCGACATCCATGCGTCCCATCCGCTTGGCCATCTTTGCCCACAACGTCACGTCTATGGCGGTTTTGGCTATCTTCTTCACCAGTGGGAACGCTGATGGTAGTCTGGGTAATCTCCTTTGGTAGTTGAAAAACGAGTGTGCAATGGGTTGGTCGACGTCTATACTTTGACATATTCTATTCGGTTGGTATAGACTAGTTCTGGTAATATAATTAAGTAGAAATTGGAATATATTTAGCGGATATGGATAAGCATTTCAGCAATGCGAACTTTTGTTAGAGTGGTCGAGTCTGGCAGCTTTTCCGCTGTCGCGTACGAGTTGCGGGCAACTCAAAGCGCTGTCAGCAAGCAGGTAGCCGCCTTGGAGAAGGAGTTAGGGGTAAAGCTGTTGGTTAGAACAACGCGGTCTCTTGCCTTGACCGAAGAAGGTGAGTGCTATTTCGAGCAAGCCCGAAGGTTGGTGGCCGAAATTGCTGAGGCCGAGTCGAGCCTGATCAAAGCAGAAGGACAACTACGTGGCTGGATTCGGGTGGCTGCAGCGGTAGGCTTTGGCCGTTTGAAGCTGATGCCGTTGGTGAAGTCGTTTATGTCTGCACACCCCGATGTCAAAATCGACCTACGCTTGCACGATGGATTTATCAACTTGGTTGAGGAAGGGATTGATGTTTCGGTTCGGATCGGCGACCTGCCGGACAGCGGACTGATCGCACGGCGTATTGGCACCTCGCAGCTCATGCTGCTTGCCCACCGAGACTATCTGCGATCCCTACCCGAAGGTGTAGGCGCTCCCGTCAATCCGGAAGATCTAAAAGTGCACGACTGCATTGTTTATACAGGGATGTCCAACAGCAATTTGTGGACATTTACGGCTGGAGCAGGTACGTCGGAAACGAAGGGAGCCACTAAGAGTATTCGTGTTGAGGGGCATATTCAGACCAACAGCAGTGAAGTACTTCTCTCAGCCGTGGCAACGGGAATGGGAATTGGCTATGCGCCCACCTGGCTATTCGACGTTGAGTTGGCAAGTGGAGAAGTTGTGCGACTCATGCCAGACTGGGAATCACCCCGATCTCCAATTCATCTTGTGAGCCCACCCGAACGCAAGCATTCTGCCAAGGTTAGAGCGTTTGCAGAGCACATAGCTGCGGCGCTGACTTGAGTTGAAAGTCGCATACCCTTACCAATCTCAGCATAAGGAATAATGGTCAGGCTGGGTATTAGCCATTTTCCTGTGCCCATATCTGTATTTTATTTCATGACATAATCGTTACGTTTGCCAGGTATGCCAAATAGCAAAATCAGCCAAAAAATGCTGCCGCTGCAGATACCTATAATACTGCGTAACAGTAAGCTGTAACTGGGGTCTGGAGAGACGAAGCCCTCGATGAGACCGGCAAACAGTAAAAACGGGGTGGAAACCAGCAAGATTTTTCCGGCTTTGATACAGGTGTCTTGAAATGCTTGTAAACGGTTGCGTGTACCGGGACGGATTAGGGCTTCGCCTAGTTGTAAGCCCATCGCACCAGAGATAATAATGACGCTGAGTTCTACCACGCCATGACCAATAATAAAGGCAAACAGGCGACCATCTAATCCATAAGGGGCGGTAAATGCGAACATACTGCCTAACATTAGCCCGTTTAAACAAATAATATAAAGAGTCCCCACGCCATATAAAGCCCCCAACGCAAAAGCGGTTAAGGTCACAGTAATATTGTTGGCGGCAATAGAGGTGGATAAAACGGCAGAGGGGGTGACATTCAACAGGCCATCCGTCCATAATTGTCCGCTTTGTACTTGGTCTATCATTTTGCTGGAGGCGAATAAGCTAATGAGCTGTGGATAGTGGTAAATCAATAACCAACCCACGCCAAGCGATAAGAAGAAAAGTGCAAAGGCGGTGATTAAAGTGTTTTTTAACTCGCGCATTAATTGCGGTGCGTCCAGATGATATACATCGAGCAAACGCGCCCATAGATGCCCGGAAGGGCGGTAGATTTCTTCGTGTACTTTTAGAAACAAACTTTCCAGGTAACGGGTGATCAGTGTGTCGCCGTTAACCCGTCTGGATAATGATAAATCGCTTAATAAAGCCCGATAACCCGATAATAGTTGCCGGGTTTCCACCAGTTCGTCGCCACGCTGGCGCTTGTTGTTTTTTAGTTCGGTTTCCAGCGTATCCCATTCTGGTTTGCGCGTGTTTAACCAGTGGGCAAGGGCAATGTCCTGTGGTTTTTTGGGCGGGATACGCGGCGTATTTCGTTGAGTGTTTTCCATTTAGGCGGCTCAGGATGGCGTTAACAAGCTATCAAGCTGATGTTTTAAAGCTTTTTCGTAGTTGGCTGGTTTGGCGGGTGCTGGTAAAGGTTGGCCAATACGGGTTAAAAACCGTTCTGCGTAGTCGATGCGTTTTTCGCGGGATAAATCTCGCCAACGCGCTAACATATCCAATAATAGGCTTTGATCATCTAACGATAATGGCGAATTAAGTGCCAAGCTGGACATTTGTTGCATGGTTTTGCTGGCTACGCTATTGTCGTAGACGAGTACCAAGCCAGCCGCTAAGTCACCAATACGCACATGATGCCGAGTTACCGCTACCGAAATTAGGCCTATGCAATATATGCCTGGCAGGCCGTCAATTAATCGAAACACATTGCGCAGTAATAATGCGCCAACACTGGGGCTGTGGCCTTGCAGATCAACCAACCTTACGCCGGTCATACGTTTACCGGGTGTGCGCCCAGCCATGATCATTTCGATAACGGGGTGATATAAAAAATAAATGATGGTCGGAGGTAATAGCAAAACCAGGGTGGCAAAAGATGCAATTGAGGCATTGGGTTCTTTAAATATCTCATTCAGGTTCAATTTAAAGAAGATTAAATTGACGAGCGCAAACCAGGTAATGGCAAGCAAGATGCGAATATGCCAATCAATAATAAAAGCATGCGCACGCGCTCCCATCCCGGCAATTTCCAATCGGTAATCCAGGGATTCTGCGCTTTGTATGTCTAAAAAATCACTATTTTCGTGGCTAGGGGCCGGTTTTAGAGTATCCATAGGAGCTTTATGTGACAGTGGTTTTTTTAAGCAGCACTGATTCTATCGCGCTGGTGATGATAATAAAGCAATATTTGCTCATCCAGTTCTGCGGCTGTGCCACAGGTAATGTCGACACCCAGTGCTTGTAACTTTTTGCGGGTGAGTTCGCGTCCACGTAAGTATTCCAAACCTGCAAATTGCCGATACGGATCTTGCCATAGTCTTGCTGGTTTTTTTAGGGATTCATAAAGTTGCGTATCTTCCAAACTGGCAACTAATACCTGATGTTTAGCAGATAATAGCTTAACGGCTTGTAGCATTTGCAAGGCCGCTTCGGGTTGTTCTATTTCTGTCAGAAACACAACCAGACCCCGGCGTTTTAACACCTGTTTAATTTCCAGGGTGGCATTCAGGGCATTGGCTGTTTCGTTCAATGCCGATAATTGGCCTAATAATAAGCGTATGTGTGATAAGTGATGCATGCCACCCGCCATGCCGGTTTTCGCCAATACTTGTTGGGCATAGGCAATATTAGCAATACGATCGCCGTGCAGACAGGCGTATTCACTTAATTTTGCAGCTGTGTTGACGTAGTGATGTAGGCGATCCAGATTTCCGGATTGTAAACGGCTGCTGCGACCACAATCGACCAATACCACCATTTCCAAACATTGATCGCGGCTAAAACGTCGTACCATCGGTTTGCCGCGTCGGGCGGTGGCTTTCCAGTCTATATTGCGTAAAGCATCGCCGGTGCGGTAATCTTGTAATTCTAAAAACTCTAATCCGCTACTTTGCAAATAACGGCTGTAACGATTGCCCAATGATTGTATGCCTATCACTTGCTGGTTGTGAGTCAATCTGACCGGTTCTACACGCAGTGGTATGTGGTCGCTAATACGCCGCGTCCACCAGCAGATACCGTATTGACCCAGTTGTTTTAAATAGACAGCTCCCAGTTCGGTAGTGCCTAATTGCTTGGGGATAATCGTCAATGTATGGCTTTGGCTGTTACCCGCTTTAAGCTGCCAGCGTTGTAAATTGGCATTACCGCTTAAGTTATGCGGATAATCGGCTTGCGTTTCCAAATACAATAATACGTTGGAGTGATTGCCAATGGTTAGGGTGTAATGACACGCTTCACCTAAAGGTAATACCGGGCTAATCTGACGTTGCAATGTATAGCTGTTGGTGAGCCGAAAGCGCTCCCAGGCAGCCATCATAATCAGCAAAGCCGCTGGCCAGCGCCATAAACCTTGTAATGGTGGGCCGCACCATATGCCGATCACTGCAAACAGTATCAGTAAGCCTATCAACAGCAGGGCTGGACGTGAAATAGACATGATTTCTTAATCTGTGTTGCGCGGAATCGCCACTTGTTTTTCAATTTCACCATAAATCTGTGCGGTGCTATAACCTTCCAGCATGGCTTCAGAACTCAATAGCAAACGGTGAGCGACCACATTGGGAGCTACGCGTTTAATATCATCCGGTAGCAGGTAATCACGACCCTCTATAACGGCTTCTACCCGCGCACAGCGCATAATCGCCAAAAGGCCACGCGTGGATAAGCCCAAACTTAAACGCGGATGTTGACGCGTTGCTTGTGCTAACAGGGTGGCGTAATGGTACAAACTGTTTTCTACATGTACTTTTGTTGCAAGGCTGCGCGCTTCAGTCAATAGATTATCCGCTAAGGGCTGGATTTGTTCTAAAGCAGTACGATGACCGCCACCAGGTTTGTCGTAACGGCTCAATACGGCTATTTCTGCATCGATGGCGGGGTAGCTTAAATTAAGGCGGATTAAAAACCGATCTAATTGCGATTCCAACAGCGGATAAACACCTTCGTAATCCAGCGGATTTTGTGCAGCAATCAGGAAAAAATCAGCGGCTAATGGATAGGTTTTTCTATCCAGAGACACCGCGTTTTCTTCCATAGCCTGTAATAAGGCCGATTGAGTTTTGGGGCCAGTACGATTAATTTCGTCCATCAAGACTACGTTATTGAATAAGGGGCCAGGTGCAAACTCAAACTGGTTTTGGCTGGTATTAAATATATGTAAGCCGGTAATATCGGATGGCAGTAAATCTGCCGTACCTTGTATGCGACCAAAACTGCCCCCCATTAATTGTGCCAGCGCTTTGGCCAGTAGAGTTTTGCCCAAGCCTGGCGCACCTTCCAGCAGCACATGGCCATTGGCAATCCAGGCGATGACGAGTCCATGTAAAATCTCATCCATACCGAACACGATTTTTCCCAATTCCTGATGTAGATGTTGCTGTAGCTGTTGCCCGGCATTGTGTGTCATAGCGTGACTGTCCTAATATAAGTAATGGTGTTGGCTAATTTAAGTAACGAAACAGCTTGATTACTGTGCGCTTTTTTAAGCAGTGCCAGTTGCTGTGTATTAATCTGGTTATGTTGTTCCAGCCAGCGCCATAAACTGTTCTCATCATGGAGACGGCGATGTTGGTATAAGTCGGTGAGTAAATGATCGACCAATGCCGCAGCCAGTTGCCGTTTATGCAAGTGGCGGGCAAAATATTCAGTGGTGACTTGAATAAAATCTGCCGCAGATAATGGCAGAGCAACAGGGCGCACTGGAGCCAGTCGGTTGCTATAGCCTATCAGGTAAAACAGCCAGAATAATCCAATAGCGGCTAAAGTTTTGTGCAAACGCGGGTCTTTAAAAAAATGATCGGCATCATAAATGACTGATAATCCTAAATGATAATCGTCAAATAGGACGCTACCGCTACTAGACAGCGAATGTTGCAGAATATTGAGCATTAACTGCGCGTTATCAGCCTGATTTAAATGTTTATTACTAAATACATCAGTAGTAAGCATAAACACTAAACGACCGGCGTGAGCATTTAATTGCCAGGCAGTGGTGGTGCTGGTGTTATCGGCATTGTGGTGTTTAAGTAATTCCAGAGCTAAATTGTCACTATCTGTGGTGGTTATAGTCCAGGGATGGCTTAACAAGTCTAGCCTGACCTGACTGTCAATGTGATTGATATCGTGTAGTAAAGGGTGATCTGAGGCACGGCTAAACTGGCTATCCTGCGGGTGCAGTTGCGTATAGCTTTCTTGAAAGGCAGCCAATTGTTCTTTCAAGGTATTGTTGGTTTTGGTAGCTGTGGTTTTTGGGTCTGTTTTGTCATTATCATTATGCACAGTCCAGTTAAAACTGATAAATAAGTTTTTAATCTGGCTAAAGCAGGATTCCATTTTAGCCCAGGCAGGATGCTGGTAAGCGGCCCCTAAAATCAATACGGTGTTGCCTTTATCCACCCAGGTTTTTAGGTTTTTCCATTCCAGTTCACTGATAGGTTTGGGGGAGGGTAGGTTGATGATTAACAGATTACCGTTGTCGGTAAATTCTGCTGCATGTTTAAACTCTGTATACGGTTTGCGGTAACTGATGACATTAATATGCTGGCCTTGCAACCATTGAAACAAACCTTTTAAACCATCAGCTCCACGGTCTTCACTGCTTGGCAAAGATAAAGGTAAATTAGATTCTGCATGTTGCGGCATGAATAAATAAAACACCAATCCCAATGCAGCCAAGGCCGTTAATAAGGTGATCAGGCGTTCTTTGATCATAACGGCCTACCTAATAACCTTTGAACCGTGTTACGGTAACGGCTTAAACTGTCTGTATCAATAGGCCTTGCGCCGTATACAACGGGTTCGGCCGTGCTTAATAACTGCTGGAACAACTGTAAATTTGGAGAAGCCTGCTGGGATAGATAGGCTTGAATTTGTCTATAGGTAAGGCTGTGATCAAGCGGAATAAGCTGTTGCTCCGCCAGCCTGTCTATCACTTGATTCAACCAAACGGCGATTTGCTGCTGGGTGGATAATTGATCAGGTATCACAGCCGGTTGTGTGGAAAAAATAGTGGGTGTGATTTGCCGTATCCTGCGTGGTTTTGATTTGCCTGTCAGTTTTTGTAAAAATCCGGCATAGTAAAGTTCGCTAATTACTAACCACACCGACATCAACACCAGCAAACCAATCAGGGCATAGAAAAACATTTTTACAGTCTGTTCTGATGGTTTAATGGTGTCTAAAAATTGCTGTAACCATTGGTATTTGTCTTCATAATCATCGCCTTTCAAACTGTCCAGCCATTTTAGTAGGGCTTGCCACCATTCTGCACTGGGATCGCGGGCTTCGGTAATGACAATATCGGCCAATAGCTTGTCTAATTCAGCGTGCTGCACGGGTAATAGTTGACGGCTGGGCTGCATGCTGTTGGCTAATAACTGTAATTGCTTAAGGCTAACCGTGTCGCTGATATTGCTTAATAGGCCGAGATTAGTTAAGTCCATATACAAATCGGGACAGTCGCTGGCTAACAGCACTGACTGCTGCGTTTGCTGTTTAGCCAGTGACAGGCAAGTACTTAAATGGGCTTCGGTATTGGCTTGTACCGGTAATGCCAAACAAAAAAGTAGCCAAAAACAATAGCGCATTAGTTGCTCAACCGTGTGTCTAAATCGCTGCCGATTTTACGCAGTTTTTGGTCGTGATATTGTACGTAACCCAGCACCAGAAAATAGGGCGTGATAAATGCTACCAAAAAGTTGGTTACACTGTCCTCTAAGGCTTTGTCATTCGGAAAAAACTGGCTAAATACCATAGCGATTAATAATATCAGCACGATTAAAATGACAGAGGGTGCCGTATATATTCCAGTTATGCGCCACCATGCCCCTTTAATTAATTGATGACTGGCTTTTAAGCTTTGATAGGGGCTGGCCGATTCCAGTATGATAAATAAAAAACAAAAATTGAGTGAAAACATTAAATAAATGCCGGGAATAACCAGTAATACCACTCCGACAATAACCGCAAGCCAATAGAGTATGGCTGCAAAGAATAATGCAGGTAGTTTTTTAAAGCTAAATTTCAAGCTGTCTAACAAGCTGTCTTGCTGCTGATGGGTAATATTGTTAATTCGGTATGTCATGCCCGCAGTGCATAAACAGTTAAACAGATAGTACCCTGTAAAACCAACAAACAAACTTACACTCGTTTGTGGATCTTCCAGTAGGGCGGTGAAAGAAGAGGCACTAACTTTCTCAATTAAGTCATTAAGAAAAATTTCGTTAATCCCGCTAGCAAACATATAGACTAACAGTTTAGAGTAACTGGCCATCAATAACCGATAACTACTATCCAGTATTTTGCCAACATTCACCGGGTGTGTTGCTAAAAAACGCATATGACGTCCTTGTAATACGGATAGGGGAGTTAATTGTTTAAACGTGCTTCTAAATCGCTACCGGATTTTCGTAATTTAAGATCATGAAACTGCACATAACCCAGCGTAAAGAAATACGGGGTAATAAAAGCCATGACAAAGTTGCTGATACCTTGGGTAACAAAGATATTACCGCCGGTCACTAAACCAATGATGCCCCCCAGAGAAAAAATCAGTACGATCATAATCACACCGGGAGCTGTATATACCCCCAAAGTGCGCCACCAATTTCCCCAGATTAAGCGATGGCTGGCTCTTAAACTGGCATAGGCTTTCAGTGAATCCAGCACAACAAAATACAGGAAGAAACTCAGTGATAGCATCAGAATAATTCCCGGTATAATTAATAATAGAGTGCCGATCATCACAGCAAGTATATACAGAAAATAACCGAGAAATAAGCGTGGGGTTTTTCTAAAGCCAAAACTTAGGGCATCAGCAATGCTATCTTGCTGTTGGTGTTCCAGATTATTGATACGATAAATAATGGCGACGTGTAAGGTAAAAGTAATGATAGAAGAGATTAGCAGAACGCAGATCATCAATACCGGATGTTCATTATAAATAATCAGTGGCAAATTGGGTGATTGCGCTTGATCTTTATACAACCACATCTGTAACAAACCGAATATTACTTGAAAGCTAGCTGAAATCAGCATAAACACCAACAATTTAGAAAAACTGGCTCTGTATAATTTAAAACTCGCATCCAGTATTTTGCCAATACTCACTGGTTGTGGTGCTAAAAAACGCATGGTTAATCTCCTGGATAGGTGGGGTTAGCAAAAAAATTATATGAGCGGGTATTGCCAGAGAGGCGAATGAATTTATAGGAAGGGCTAGTGAAATGCGCTGCCGAATCAATACCAATTCCGACAAATTCAACTCTATCTAAACGCTAATGTCAAGCTTAGGGTATTTCATTGCATTTGACAAATAGTCGATAACTGACAACCAGTCTGTCGCTTACAATGTGCAGAGTAAGTAAGCCCAGCAAATGCTATTCTGGTCTGTACCCTGTTAAATTGCTATCACGCACTATTAAAACTGGGTTGCGAAATAAAACAACCCAGTTAGAAACTTAATGTTTAACCTTGCAGCGCTTTCAACAACGCTAATAATCTATCGTTAGCATCACCAAATAACATCCGTGTGTTTTCGTGTACAAATAATGGATTACCTACGCCAGCATAACCAGATGCCATACTGCGTTTCATTACGATAGTTGTGGCGCTTTTCCAGCATTCCAATACCGGCATACCGGCAATGGGGCTGTTAGGATCATCCAGAGCAGAAGGGTTAACAATATCGTTGGCTCCAATCACGATAGACACATCTACGTGCGGGAATTCTGGATTGATCTCATCCATTTCAAATACAATGTCATACGGTACTTTGGCTTCTGCCAGCAGTACATTCATATGTCCTGGCATACGTCCAGCAACAGGATGTATGGCAAAGCGTACTTTTTTTCCCTGACTGATCAGCAATTTGGTAATTTCGTTAACCGTGTGCTGCGCTTGCGCCACCGCCATACCATAGCCTGGAATAATTACGATGTTTTTAGCATCGTGCAGCAATTGCGCGGTTTCTTCTGCTTCGATGGGATACACTTCGCCAACCACTTCTGCCGCTTCGCCACCTGCGCTGCCAAAACCACCAGCAATGACGCTTAAGAAGTGACGATTCATGGCCCGACACATAATATAGCTAAGGATGGCACCACTACTACCGACCAGTGCGCCAGTGACTATCAGTAAATCGTTATTCAGCATAAAGCCTGTCGCAGCGGCTGCCCACCCCGAATAACTATTTAACATAGAAACTACCACTGGCATATCTGCACCACCGATGGCCATCACCATATGTACACCCAATATCAAGGCGATTACCGTCATAATCAATAACGGTGTCAGGCTGGTATTGCTGGCGGCACCAGCCAGGAAAAAATAACCCAAGATGAAAGTGGCAATTAGCAGTAATAGGTTAAACCAGTGCCGCGCAGGTAATAAAAGCGGTTTACCACTGATTTTGCCGCACAATTTACCGAACGCAATGACCGAACCGGAAAAAGTAACGGCACCAATGAAAATACCAATGTAAATTTCCACTTCATGTATGGTTTTTTCTGCACCCAGTAACGGTGATGCTTCTTCCAGAAAATTGGCATAGCCCACCAATACAGCAGCCATACCCACCAGACTGTGCATTAGGGCAACCAACTCAGGCATTTGCGTCATTTCTACCTTGGCGGCGGCTCTGGAGCCGATAAAACCGCCAATAAGCAGCGCAACGATCAAGATTGCGTAGTTGGCATGAACGCTACTACTAAGCACCGTGGCTAGTATGGCAATGGTCATACCCACCATGCCAAAATAATTGCCACGACGCGAGCTATCTTGTCGACTTAACCCGCTTAAGCTCAAAATAAATAAAATAGATGCAGCTATGTAAGCCATTGTGACCAAACCGTGTGTCATAGTGTTCTCCTTATTTCCGGAACATTTCGAGCATACGACGAGTGACCAAAAAGCCACCGGCAATATTAATGGAAGCAATCAGAATGGCCAATCCTGACAAGATTTTGATAATAGACAGTGTTGCCGATACCTGCACTAAAGCACCAATGACAATAATGCCGCTAATGGCATTGGTGACACTCATCAGTGGTGTGTGTAAGGATGGCGAAACATTCCAGATCACCTGATAGCCTACAAAACAGGCCAGTACAAACACCGTAAAATGTGACAAGAACGATTCGGGTGCAACCGCACCTAGACCAAAAAATGCGGCTCCCCCTATCAACAAAGGTAACCATTGCGCTAAAGCTGATTTTTTGTTGTCAGTTTCTAGTGCGCTACTTGCCACTTCCACAACCGGTTTGGCTGGGGCTGCAGAGAGTTTGGGTGGGGGAGGCGGCCAAGTGATGTTACCTTCTTTTATGACGGTAGCACCGCGGATGACTTCATCCTCCATGTTTACAAATACAGTGCCGTCTTTATTTGGGGATAAATCAGTGAGTAAATGCCGTAGATTGGTGGCATAGAGTTGACTGGATTGATTCGCCAGCCGACTGGGGAGATTGGTATAACCAATCAGGGTAACACCGTGTTTAACCACTACCGCATCACGTTCAGTTAAAGCGCAGTTGCCACCTTGTTCTGCTGCTAAATCGACAATCACACTACCTTGCTTCATAGATGCTACCATCTCGGCAGTAATCAGTTCTGGAGCGGGCTTGCCGGGAATTAAAGCAGTAGTAACGATAATATCCACTTCTTGAGCCTGTTGCGCAAACAGTGCCATTTCAGCTTCTATAAATTCTTTGGACATGGTTTTGGCATAACCGCCAGTACCGCTTCCTTCTTCTTTGAAATCCAGCATCAGGAATTCGGCATCCATACTCTCGATTTGTTCTTTTACTTCGGGTCGAGTATCAAACGCACGTACGATAGCACCCATACTTTTAGCAGCACCAATAGCAGCCAGACCCGCAACTCCCGCACCAATAACCAGTACTTTAGCGGGTGGTATTTTACCTGCGGCAGTAATTTGTCCGGTAAAGAAGCGTCCAAAATGTTGCGCAGCTTCTACAATTGCTCGATAGCCTGCAATATTGGCCATGGAGCTAAGCGCATCCATTTTTTGAGCGCGTGACATACGTGGCACACTATCCATGGCTAACACAGTGGTATTTTTAGCAGCCAGCGTATCCATCAAATCGGGATTTTGTGCAGGCCAGATAAAACTGATAATAATCTGACCGTTCTTAATTAGTCCCAGTTCGTCCAAACCTAAATCCAAACGCCGCTGTGGCGCACGGATTTTCAGGATAATGTCTGCTGTATCCCAGATAGCCTGTGCGGTATCAAGAATGGTGACACCTGCTTGCTGGTAAGCAGCATCCGTGATATTGGCCGCATTACCTGCGCCGGATTGTACATAGACTTCAAAGCCTAGTTTTATTATTTTTTCAGCCGCTTCAGGTGTGGTGGCAACGCGGTTTTCACCCGTGTAAATTTCCTTTGGAATACCAATTTTCATGCTATCTCCTATATGATGGAGGGGTATTAACTGTCAGTTAAACGCTGACTAGCAATTGAGATAAAACATAGTTACTAGCGCCATAGTCAACCCAAGATTAGCAATTATGGTTATTGTAGGCTAAAAAAACTGTAACGCTATTGTAAGCTGTGCGTGAGTGAGAATATGAGATTGCTTGTTTTTTTTCAATGCATTTCTGTGAAATGGGAGAAAATAATTTAAAATCGGTTTTAAATTATTTGCCCTCTTTTTTACCACTCTGCTAGCTACATTGATTAATATTTATAAATGCTGCTTTATCTGGCTACCTAACAATAACGTGCTCATGCAATTAAATGACCGATACTTATAAAGTAAAAGATTTTATAGAAACCCAGGAAGGTTTATTGTTTGCAGTGGTGGCTGAGTCACTGGAGGCCGATAAAGTGCTGTGTTTTTTGCGCTATGTGCTAAGCAAGCAGGGTTGGAAAAAAGTAAATACACTAGCCGCCAACCAGTATTTGAATACATATCATCCGCAGTATCTGTTTTTTTCAGCAGAACGCGATGCACATCTGCATGCTGTTGCACCGGATGCCATCATTAAGCACTATGCACCGCAAACGCGATTACAACAATTACTCGCTGAGGTAGCGCCAGATCAGGTGATTGTAGATTTGCAGGAATTATGTAGGTTGTTGGCGGGTGAGGGCGTTGTACTGCCACATCTGGGAATAACGGGATCGTTGTTACCTGGCGTCTATAATCCAGAATCGGATATTGATATTGTTTGTTATGATCGTGCAGTGTTTCATCATATCCGGCAACGTCTTAAGCATCATTTAGCAGCGCAGCAATGTCACAACTTGCAAGCGCAAGACTGGTTAGCCAGTTATGAGCGACGCGATTGTGATTTGTCATTGGCTGACTATATATGGCATGAACAACGCAAATTTAATAAAGGCATGATTAACCAACGTAAGTTTGATTTAAGTTTAGTAATACCCGGTACAGAAAGTAAACTGCACCATTATCATAAATTGGGTGCCATACAATTGCAGACGCTGGTCACTGATGATCATTTTGGCTTTGATTATCCTGCACAATTTTCCTTGCAACATGCCGAAATTCAAACCTTGGTCAGTTACACCGCTACTTATACAGGGCAAGCAATAACCGGCGAACAAGTATTGATTTCTGGTCAATTAGAAGCCGATGAGGCCGGACGCAAACGCATTGTTGTTGGCTCTAATCGTGAAGCCAAAGGTGAATATATTAAGGTGATACGTGCTTAAACAGTCTATCAAAGCGGTCATTTTTGATATGGATGGCTTAGTACTGGATACCGAAAGCACCTATATGCTAGCTTGGCAACAAGCCGCCACTAGTCTGTCTTTTTCGTTAAGCATGGATTTTTTGCAATCATTGTCGGGTATTGAAAGCAGACAATTAGAAATTGCTTTTAATGAATATTGCGAAAACGGCATAGATTATCAGCATTTTACCAAGCTTAGTTCAAGTTATTGGCATGCTCATGTTAAAACCACAGGCATTCCAGTTAAACCCGGTTTTTTTAATCTGCTGGATGTGATTAAACAACTGAACCTACCCTACGCGCTGGCCACAAACAGCAAAAAAACCAATGCCTTACATTGTTTAAATGTAGCTGGTGTGGCGGATGTATTTAAACTTATCGTCACTTCAGAAGATGTGGTTTTCGCTAAACCGGCACCCGATATCTATCTAAAAACCAGTGCATTACTGGGTGTAGACATTCAGCATTGTCTGGTGTTAGAGGATTCTGCTATTGGTGTCAATGCAGCTACAGCAGCCAATGCACCGTGTATTTATATTCCCTCTGTATTACCAGCTAACCAGCATGCGCAATGTCAAGCGCTGGCAATAGCAGAAGACTTAAACAAAGTAGCGGAATATCTTTTGCAAATTAATCAAAAGTTGTCAATGTAACTTTCAATCACCAATCAATATCAACCGAGCGGTGATCAGAGCCGCCGTAGTCTGGTTCGCCATCGACGCTCGCCGCCCCCAATTCGTCACTGCTGATGGCATAATCAAGCACTTTACCACTCGCAGGGCGTGTGGCTTTGTCAGGAGCAATGATAGTGCCTCCGCGTCTATCCAACCAGGGCATGTTTTGTTTTGCGTTTTGATTAAAATCACCGGCTACGATCCATGTCCGATTGCCTGCATTGGTTTTTGCACTTAGAATCGCCTGGTTGATATACTCTTGCCCACCCGCATGAATGTTGGCCACATAGTATTTGGTGCCGATGGATTTGCGCATGACAGGACGTTTGTAGGTGTCTGTCGACCATGAAACGGCGGGTACGCCGCCATCTTGAAAGAGCATAGCCATGGAACAGCGAATGTTGCCATTTCCTTCGTTCCTATCCCAAGGCAGAAACCAAATTTTATAGCCCTCGTAAGTTCCAATATCATTGGGTTCACCAAAAGTGAGTTCACCGACGTAGCCAATGGCTTTTGGAAGATTCCCCGCTTCTTGTATACAAAAAACATCGGGATTGTATTTGTCAATCCGGCGTTTGATTGCTGTCCAACGTTCACCTTGAGTGTTCCAAGTAAATACTTTCATAACGTTACTCCTCTGAGTTAATGATGTTTCGATTCTCAATGCGTTAAAATTTAGGCAGGGCAGTTAAGCCATTTTTCAAGTTGACGAGTAGCATATATTCATTCGTCTGATGTTCACAAAATCTAATAATAACAGTCAAATTATTGCTTATAAACCACTAACAAAAACTCAGTATGCACACCATCGGCTAGTCCGTTTGTGGTGTGCTTAGTCGAACCATGAACGGACTAGCCGAACCGATGTAAAAAATACAGACTGAATTATTGCTAAGCGCTTATTTAAAATAGTTTCGTGTTTTTTGCAATCAATATTTTAAGCTGAAAGGCGTTTATTTATATCTTATCCAGTCATATATTGATAGTATTAGCTCTAACATCAATTGTAGGAACTTCTGACATTTCGTGGAAAATATGTATGACCCATTTACCCATGCATTTTTTAATTAACTTCTCGTATATAGGGTTGTAAGCCGAAACCTCAGAAAATTTTGCCACACTGAATAAACCTATTTTGCGTATTCCCGAAACCAGTTCCGTTTCACTCAGGCCATCGTTCCGATATGAGTCCACCTGTAGTGAATGTCAGCTTTTTAGAGTGGTGAATTGTCGCAATCGACCCCAAGCTGCCATTCAGCCTAATTTTTTAAATGACTCTTGATGTATACAAAGCTGTCGGTCAGTTAAGCATTAACAATTAAGGAGTATGAAATTTTTTGGATAGATTTTATTAGGCTCTGCAATCTGGCGATCGAGGGAAAGGGATTGTAGGGATGTCCATGTACTTACAATTCTACTGAGTTATTATAGGGCCTATCAATAATGTATATATATCAATTAGTTGCAACTATTTTTGAAATGTGATATAGAAAAACGATAGACTTGATTTTTTTTGGTTGAATTCTATCGCTTTTCCGCTCTATAGGCTACTTATTGATTATAGTGGTGTGGAGAATAGAAAAATATGTTAGGTACAATTGAAAATACCTGTTTTATGTGTTAAAAAATCAACAAGAGTAAAGGCCAATTCTATCAAATGGTAGAAGCGGAAAGTCTTAGGGTTCTTGTTGCGAGGATTGCTGGATTGCCTCTTTGATCAGTTAAATTAGGTGAAAATTTATTGTAATAACCAATTCAAGGAAACATAATGCATTCAACTCAACTCAACTCAACTCAACTCAACTCAACTCAACTCAGATTGTAAGCGCTTTATAAAACTGCTGGTATTATTTACATTATTTGGCATCAATTATGCCTATGCTGATACCACTGAATATAAATTAGACTGGAAAATTGGCTCGGACGAAATTATTGCTAAGTTCAATGGTACCGCTACAGGTAACTTTATTACTAATATCTCAAATGCCTCTGTTTTTTTTGATGGTGTTGCGTTCAGTGGCAATGGAAGCTTATTCGTTGATAGCATCAGTCTGTTTGGGGGTTTTTGGTTATCAAGTGGTGCACAAATATCTTTCGATGGTACGTACAACAATTTCGTATTCGCCAATTCTAATTTAGCAATCGGTGATACCGCTACAAATTACTTTTACTCTATCGAAGTTCCCGGCCAGAGTTACAACTACCTCGTTATTGGATCAGAAAAGCATTATGGTTTCAGTAACTCAGGATATTCTGTATCCGCAGTTCCCGAAGCTGGAGAATGGGCAATGATGTTATTAGGCTTGCCATTATTAGGCTGGGTTGTTCGTCGTAAACAGTCTGCAATGCAAATCGCTACAGCATAAATCTACAGTTGGATAGCCAGAACGTTCTAAATCTGGCTATCCAGTGGATCTTGATTCAGAAGTTCATGCCTATTAATTTATTTTCAATGAATGGCAGCTATATAAATCAGTCCTGTCATTCGTTTAAATTTTTGACTGTCTCTTGATGGCCGAAATCTAGCATTTAAAATGTGGCTGAATTTGTAGTGGAATGAATGGTTGATTTCATCGGAATACGCACCTATTTCCAGCCGCATCACAAACAACTCTAACCTTGATGATGGTCTGTAAAAAGAAGATATTCAACCGAACTAACTCAGAGATTTCCATGCATTTCTAAGCACGGTAATGAAGTCATTCCAATTTTGGGTAGTTATCCACTGCATCAGGGGCTGAATTCAAACATAGGCAGGTAGGCAATTCTGAAGATATTTTATCTGAACACGTTGCCCCAATTTTACTAATTTTAGCGACCGCAGGATTTCGAGTATGCGTGTTTTCTCACTGGAAACACAGGGTTTGCACAACAACCCCAGATATTAAGATATTGAATGGTTTTTTTGTTGCTTCGAATAGGCATCGACAATTGCCAGAATCATAGGACCAAAGCGTTCTTTCAGGTCTTCCCAGCGTATTGAATTGATAAGCTCGACGCCTTTACGCTCGCTGCGGACCAGCCCTGCCTCGCGCAAGATGCGGAAGTGCTGGGATAATGTCGATTTAGGCAATACTCGCTTTTGTATGTTTAAAAAGGTTGAACAATTCTTGGCGCATGCTGAAGCGGCCAGATTGGCGTATATTTCTATGCGTACAGGATCGGAAAAAGCATGCAGGATGCCTTCAACCGTAATTTCTTCAATGTTTGGATGATAAGGGGTTCTCATATCTTTTATCATAACATAGCCTGACATTGTTGTTTATTTGTTCACTAATTCTGTATTAATGTAATATTGGAGTTAACGCAACCTGGATGCAGCCGTTGATAGCAAGTTAGCCATTGGGCAAAATGCTAAACTATCGTTGGAAATTACTATGTTTGATTTTGCCAACACTCACTAAGTGAGGGGGTGTTGACATTATTGTTTATTAGTTCCATAATCCTGCACAAATGAATTATTGAATTCATTTCAGCATCTTTTTTAACTTACAGGGTTTAACTTATGAGCAAACTATCTGGAAAAATCGCCGTAATCACAGGCGGTAATAGCGGTATCGGCTTGGCGACAGCCAAATTATTCGCAAAAGAGGGTGCTACTGTCGTTATTACGGGTCGCAGGCTAGCGGAAATCAATACAGCGGTTGCTGAAATCGGCGGTAATGCAATTGGCATTCAAGGCGACGTCTCAAATATGGCAGACCTTGATAAGCTTTATGCCGAAGTTAAAGCTAAATTTGGTCATATCGATATCGTATTTGCCAATGCAGGCATAGCAGAACCATCACCTATCGAAGCGGTAACGGAAGAGCATTTCGACAAAACTTTTGGCATTAACGTCAAAGGCTTGCTGTTTACCGTTCAGAAAGCATTACCGTTGCTGGTGGACGGCGGTTCGGTGATTCTTAACTCTTCAGTGGTTAATACGGTTGGCTTTGAAGGTTTTGGGGTTTATGCCGCGAGCAAAGCTGCCGTTCGTTCTTTTGCCCGCACTTGGACGGCTGAATTAAAGGCACGTAAAATTCGTGTCAATGTGGTGAGTCCCGGCCCCATTGAAACACCAATCTTTGACAAAATGGGTTTATCAGTTGAACAGATTGAAGCATTCGGCGAAAACATAAGCACACAAGTGCCTTTAGGTCGTTTTGGTCGCCCGGACGAAATTGCCCAAGCCGTGCTGTTCCTGGCTTCTTCCGACAGCAGTTATGTGGCCGGTATCGATTTGTATGTCGATGGTGGCATGGTGTCCGTTTAATTTAAAAAGCATTGTTGTGAACTTATATAAAACTTAACGCTCATTTTCTTATGGTAGGTAAATTATGAAACTTTTTGAAAAACTAAAGTTTGGGGATAATCTGTTAGCCAACAGAATAGTGTTGGCTCCTTTGACACGATCGCGGGCTGGTGCAGCAAGGTTGCCAAATGCGTTGATGGCAGAATATTATGCGCAACGCGCCGATGCTGGCTTACTAATTTCTGAGGCAACCAGCATTTCTGTGCAAGGTTTGGGATTTCTCAACAACCCCGGCATTTATACCGACGAGCAAGCCCAAGCCTGGCAGCTGACTACCAAAGCGGTACATGACCAAGGTGGAAAAATTTTTCTCCAGCTCTGGCATTGCGGCAGAGCATCGCACACCAGCTTCCATCCTGAGACTGGCCTGCCTGTCGCGCCTTCCGCTATCATACTCAATGGTGACTATATCCATACGCCCAGCGGTAAACAAGCTTACGAGACACCACGGGCGCTGGAAACCGCAGAAGTGAAACAAATCGTTTTGGATTACCAAAGCGCAGCTAGACGGGCGAAAGTGGCGGGTTTTGATGGCATTGAAATACACGCCGCCAACGGTTATCTGATTGATGAATTCCTGCAAAGCAAAACCAACCAGCGTAGCGATGAATACGGCGGTTCCATAGAAAACAGAACACGATTTTTATTAGAAATTTTAGCTGCGGTCAAGCAAGTATGGGATGCCGACAAAATAGGGGTTAGGCTATCACCCAACGGCGTATTCAACGATATGGGCTCTGAAGATTATCGCGAACAGTTTTTATATACCGCTCAAGAATTGGCTAAACATGAATTGGCATACCTGCATGTTATGGACGGGCTGGCTTTCGGTTTTCATGGCTTGGGCGAACCGATAACCTTGGCTGAGTTAAAAAAAGTCTATCCTGGCTGTATCATCGGCAACTGTGGTTATACCAAGGAACTGGCGGAGCAAAGGCTGCAAGACGGCGACGCGGATTTGATCGCTTTCGGCAGGCCGTTTATCTCCAACCCTGATTTGGTTGTCCGCTTCCAACATAATCTGGAATTGAATGCGGATGCGGAAATGGACGTTTGGTATGCGGATATTGGGGCAAAAGGTTATACCGACTTCCCAACAGTTACGCTTGCCGCTTAAGTAATCAGTTTATTGACTAACCATCTATTTTTTCACTGGAGTAATCATATGTCATTAACCCTATACCAAGCCTCAATCCCGGTATTAGTTCGTATGTTAGGCAATTTATCAGCGATACTCTACAAAGCCGCTGCCCATGCCGAAGCAAAGAAAATCGATCCGTCTATATTTGTTAATGCTCGCTTAGCGCCGGATATGTATCCGCTAAGCCGGCAAGTACAAATTGCCACCGATGTAGTAAAAGGTTGCGCGGCCAGACTAGCCGGGATAGAGGTGCCAAGCTACGAAGACAACGAAGCAAGCTTCGCCGAGTTACAAGCGCGTATAGCCAAGACTGTGGCATTTATACAAAGCGTGACTGCTGAGCAAATCGACGGCAGTGAAGGACGCAACATTACCTTGAAATTTGGTAGTAGAGAATTTCATTTTTTAGGCCAAGCGTATTTGTTGAACTTTGTATACCCAAACTTTTATTTCCACCTGACTACGGCTTATGCCATTTTGCGGCATAACGGCGTAGAAATAGGAAAAATGGATTATATCGGCGCTTATTAAGCGGCTATTCTTTTAGATATTTCCAGATCTTGCTACCACACTTACTCATGTAACTGTAGTAGCACTTTTCCTTGCTTCCCTTGGCTGTGCTGTTTTTAATGCGGGTATTGCCATCTGGTTCTTTTATGGCGCACATTCTTTGTTTACGCTTCTAAACGGAATGTGAGCCCGTGGAAGCCTAAGCCCCGCCAACTAGAGACATGTGATTGCACCACCAATACCAATCATTCGCCAGAATATTTTTTTTCTTTTTCACAATATTTTGGCCGATGATACGTCTACATCAGTATGAATACATCGCTTACCGACCCATTTACTAATGAACCGCAGACACTGATGACTGAACAGAACCAGCACCTGACTGAAACCATCGCACGGGAGCGCTGGCGGCTGGGTAATTTTATTCGTCAGCGCGTACCCGATCCTGAGGATGCGGAAGACATTCTGCAAGAAGTGTTTTTTGAGCTGGTCGAGGCTTATCGCTTGCCGGAACCTATAGAGCAAATAGGCGCTTGGTTGTTTCGCGTCGCCCGCAATCGCATCATAGACCGGTTCCGCAAGAAACGCGAGCAGCCCTTGCCGGAGGCTTTGGCAACTGCGGAGGATAGTGAAGAAGGTTATTGGCTTGAGCAGACTTTACCGGCATTGGATAGCGAACCGGAAACCTACTATGCGAGAGCTATGTTACTGGAGGCCATCTCGGTGGCGCTGGATGAGTTGCCAGCCAGGCAACGCGAAGTATTCATTGCCCATGAGCTGGATGGGCTTAGCTTCAAGGAACTCGCCGAGCAAAGCGGCGAAAACCTGAATACCCTATTGGGATTGAAAAGACTGGCCGTGCAGCATCTGCGTACACGGTTGCAACCGCTCTATGACGAGCTTTCATGATAAAGGAAACAAAATTGAAAACGAACTGTTCAAACGCTGCACCAATATGCAAGTCTAAATGTTTCAAAATCACGCTGCTGGTTGTCACGGGTATCGCCGCCTTAGGCTTGGTGGTTATGCTGCTGTGGAACTGGCTGATGCCGCAACTGTTTACCGGCGCGCAGCAAATCGGCTATTTTCAGGCGCTGGGTGTTTTCCTGCTGAGCAAAATTCTGTTTGGTGGCTGCCACACGCACGGACGTTGGAAGGAACGCGGCCAACGTTGGGAAAGCATGACACCAGAAGAGCGGGAACAACTGAAAGGCCGTTTCAAAAGCCGTTGGGGCCAATGGTGTTGCCCGGATAAAGATGAAAACAAAACGGTAGACGGGCCGACATCTCATGGCGAATAGCAGGAGTGTAGCTGCGCAGCTCGAAGCGCCGCAAGCACCCTTGCCAACCGATTTCACAAAGCGACTAGTTCGCTTTGCGCGGACCGTGATGCCGATCCTGATTGGACTTCATGCCTACATCGGCTGGCGTCTGCTGCCTGCGCTTCCCATCGGTTTAACGGGAACGTTGGTCGGTGGGGTGCTGCTGTGTCTTTCCACGTTGCTAATACCGTTGGGAATGTTTGCTCGTTTTTTAGTTCGGGAACAATCAGTGGCCGATCGATTCAGTTGGGCAGGTTCCCTGGTCATGGGGCTATTCTCATCGCTTTTGGTACTGACATTGTTGCGCGACATGTTTTTGCTTTCGGCGCAGACACCGTCGTTGACCAGCCCGACGGCCATTGCTGTAGTCGTGGCGGCGGGGCTATTAACCCTTATCGGTTTCGTCAATGCCCGGCGAGTGGCGCAGGTGGTCCGTATCGACATCCCGCTGGTGGGTTTGCCGGCACAGCTGGCCGGATTCACTATCGTTCAGCTCAGCGATATCCATGTCGGAGCGACGATCAAGGGCGACTACGTTGCCGCCATTGTTGATCGCGTCAATGGCTTGAATGCCGATCTTATTGCCATTACCGGCGATGTGGTTGATGGCGACGTTAAACAGCTTTCCGCTCATACCGCGCCTTTAGCGAGACTTAGGGCGCGGCATGGGGCTTTTGTTGTCACGGGTAACCACGAGTATTACTCGGGGGCGTTAAATTGGATGGCGGAATTCCAGCGCCTGGGTCTACGGGGTCTGATGAACGAACATGTTGTTATCGAACACGATGGCGGGCGCATGATCGTTGCAGGGGTAACCGATTACAGCGCGCATTTTTTTGATCCTGCGCAACGAAGCGACCCGCTTGCCGCGTTGGTCGGTAGCCCGAAAGGCATCCCCAGAATATTGCTGGCTCACCAGCCGCGTACCGCGCCTGCTGCGGCAGCGGCGGGCTTCGATCTGCAATTGTCCGGACACACTCATGGCGGGCAATTCTGGCCGTGGAATCTATTCGTGTTTCTGCAGCAGCCGTACACGGCCGGACTGCATAGGCTAGGGCAGCTCTGGGTGTATACCAGCAGGGGAACTGGCTATTGGGGGCCGCCCAAACGCTTTGGCGCACCCTCAGAAATTACGCTATTGCGACTGATTCCAGACTTGGTAAACAGCGAGTAGGTGAGTGGGAGATTGGTTATCCCTATGTTTTTTTGCGTTGCCCATAATCTGAGTAATTTGATTAGTACGGCTTGACAAGATAGTTTGTTAGTTCCATAATACTGTACTAATGAATTATAAGATTCAGCCGGGCAACCTTTCTTAATAACTGACAGGAATGAGTCATGAGCAGACTTTCCAGATTAAAGGTAAATAGCATGCCAAATAAGCCATTTAATCAGCCAGGCATCCTAATTGTCACCGTTATGTTCGCTTTTTTAAACGGTTGCGCAACGATACATGTTTCTGATCCAAAAGACCCATGGGAGAGTTGGAACAGGGGGGCACAATCATTTAATGACGGTGTAGATGACTATGTCATGAAACCTGTCGCCAAAGGCTATGATAGCGTGATGCCAAATTTTGCTCATCAGGCGGTAAGTAATTTTTTTAGTAATCTTGACGATATCGACGTGATCGCAAACGATGCCCTGCAGGGTAAGTTTTCGCAATCAGGTTTGGATGGTGCGCGATTTTTAGTGAATTCTACGGTGGGTGTCTGCGGTTTAATTGATGTAGGCACCCTGGTCGATCTGACCAAGCATCATGAAGATTTTGATCAGACCTTAGGGTTTTGGGGGATACCATCCGGCCCTTATCTGGTATTGCCATTCTTTGGACCCAGTTCGCCACGCGGTTTTGCCGGGCTATTAAGTGATGCAGCATTGAATCCTATCAGTTATACGGGCGTATATTTTGGGTCTTCCTCAGCTACCGCCTATGCCGTTTCAGGCGGATTGGGCGCATTAAAAGTCATAGATACCCGAGCCAATAACCTAGGGCTGGAAAAAACCATCACCGAAGCCGCTATCGATAGGTACGAGTTTTTCAAAAACGCATACCAATCTAGGCGGAATTATTTGATTCATGACGGTAATGTTCCAGACGAAGATGTGTTGAAGTCTGATGATAATAACAGTAACGGTCTGGGTCCAATCAGTCCATACTAACATTAAAATCGGTAGCCCCCCAGAAAGTACCCTAAATGACAGATCACAACAATTATTTGCAAGAGTGGCAGTTACCGTCGTTATCACAATCCGCAATCAAGTGGAACTATGAGTGTATGTAGGATGAAAAACATGAAATTGTTCATAAATTTGTTTAAGAATGGCTCTACCAGCTACCTATTGGCATTAATGGTTTTAACCAGTGGATGTAATAACGGGACTGCAAACCAGTCTGCAACGCCTCCACCAGCAGATGTCGCCATTAGCCAACCTTTGCAAAAAGAAATCGTCGAGTGGGACGAATACACCGGACGTTTGCAAGCGGTTGAGTCTGTGGAAATTCGCTCGCGAGTGTCTGGCTATTTGAAACAAATATCGTTTAAGGATGGCGGCAAGGTGCATAAAGGCGATTTGCTATTTGTCATCGATCCTCGCCCTTATCAGGCGCAACTGCATCAGGCAAAATCGGAAGTGGAGCGTTCTAAATCCAGGCGAGATTTGGCAAAAAACGATTTGCAGCGCGCAGAAAATCTGCTGAAAGAACAAGCTATCTCCGAAGAAGAATTCGACACCCGCAGCAAGAATTTATTTCAGGCCGGATCGTCTATTGAATCGGCCAACGCCGCAGTGGAATTGGCTGAACTGAATGTGGATTTCACGCAAATCCGTGCGCCGATATCCGGGCGCATCTCGCGCAAGCTCATTACCGAAGGCAATTTGGTCAGCGCTGACACCACTTTATTGGCGACCTTGGTTTCCATTGATCCGATCTATGTCTATGTCGATATGGACGAACGTTCGGTTTTAAAATATCGGCGGCAGGAAATAGACGGCAAGCGCCAAAGTTCCAACGCTTTACGCGTGCCTTTGGAAATGGCTTTGATCGATGAAAAAGGCTTTCCGCATAAAGGCTACATTGATTATGTAGATCCGCAAGTCAACCCGGAAACAGGTGCCATACGCACCCGTGGCGTGTTCGGCAATCCGGACGATTTATTAGGGCCGGGCTTGTTCGCGCGGGTGAGGGCACCTGGCAGTGAAGTCCATAATGCGATTTTAATCAATGATCGCGCCATTGCCATGGATCAAGGTAAAAAATACGTAATGGTTGTCTCTGAAGATCATCACGCGCAATACCGCCCCATTGAAACCGGGCGTTTATACGACGGCTTGCGCATTGTCACCGACGGCTTATCGCCGAAGGATTGGATAGTCACCAATGGCTTGCAATATGTGCAGCCAGGCGCGACTGTCAATCCGCATCAAGAGCCGATGGCCGCCGACAAGTCCGGAGCCGGTTCATGAACATTGCCTTCTTTTTTATCGATCGCCCGCGTTTTGCGATCGTGTTGTCCATCATCATTGTGTTGATCGGCACTATCGCCATGCTGTCGCTGCCTATCGGCCAATACCCGGAAGTTACGCCACCGACCATAGTCGTTTCAGCCAATTATCCGGGTGCCAATCCTAAGGTCATCGCCGAAACCGTCGCCGCGCCGATAGAGCAGGAAATTAATGGTGTGGAAAACATGTTGTACATGTCTTCGCAATCCACCAGCGACGGCTTGATGACGCTGACCATTACTTTTGAAATTGGCACCAATCTGGACATCGCGCAAATGCAGGTGCAAAACCGGGTGTCGAACGCCAATCCCAAACTCCCTGAAGACGTGCGTCGGCTGGGTATCACCACCAAAAAATCCTCGCCGGATATTTTGCTGGTGATCCATCTGATTTCACCAAGCCAGCGTTACGATCAGCTTTATTTGTCCAACTATGCGTTGTTGAACATCAGCGATCAATTACTGCGCCTGCCCGGTGTTGGCGATGTGCGCACTTTCGGTGCTGGCAGCTATAGCATGCGGGTGTGGCTGGATCCGGAAAAAATCGCCTCGCTGAACCTTAGTTCCAGCGATATCGTTAAAGCCATACGCGAACAAAACATCCAAGTTGCAGCCGGCGTGATCGGACAGCAGCCGATGGACAACGGCGCAGAATTTCAGCTCAATATTAATAGTATGGGGCGGCTGACGACAATAGACGAATTTGGCGATATTATCGTTAAATACGGCGAAGGCGGAACCGTGGTGCACTTAAGAGAGGTGGCGCGGATTGAACTGGGCGCAAATACCTATTCTCTGCGCAGCCAGTTGGACAATAAAGATGCGGTGGCGATACCGATTTCATTACGCTCCGGCGCTAATGCATTGGAAACCGCGCATCAAATCAAAAGCACGATGCAAAACCTCAAAAAACGCTTTCCGGAAGGCGTGGATTATAAAATCGTATATGACACCACTATTTTTGTCGAAAAGTCGCTGGATGCGGTACTGCATACTTTCTTTGAAGCGCTGCTGCTGGTGGTACTGGTGGTGCTGGTGTTTCTGCAAAGCTGGCGGGCGGCGCTCATTCCGCTGTTGGCGGTGCCGGTATCCATCATTGGCACATTTATCATCATGTCCGGGCTGGGTTTTACCATCAACAATTTGTCGCTGTTTGGGCTGATTTTGGCAATCGGCATCGTTGTGGACGACGCCATTGTCGTGGTGGAAAACGTAGAGAGAAATATTGGAGCCGGCCTTTCGCCGCGTGACGCTACCCGGCAAGCCATGAACGAAGTCACAAGGCCCATTATCGCCATAACGGTGGTTTTAGCGGCGGTGTTTATTCCTTCCGCTTTTGTCGCGGGCATCAACGGCCAATTTTATAAGCAATTTGCGTTAACCATTACCTCTTCCACAATAATTTCCGCTTTTAATTCGCTGACGCTTAGCCCTGCGCTGGCGGCTCTGCTGCTTAAACCGCATGGAACGGCCCCGGATCTGCTGACGCGGGCTATTAATTTCTGTTTCGGCTGGTTTTTTAGTTTGTTCAATCGCGTTTTCGTTAAAACCTCGCAAGTATACGCCAATGTGGTAAGGCGTTTACTGCGTTTCAGTCTGGTAGCCGGTCTGCTTTATTTGGTGCTATTAAGTTTTACCGGTTACGAATTTAACATCACGCCGGCTGGTTTTATTCCGATGCAGGACAAAGGTTATCTGGTGGTGTTTGCGCAATTGCCGGAAGCCGCTTCGCTGGAGCGAACCAACCAGGTCATCAAGCGTGCCAGCGAAGTTTTGCTGGCGCAGCCCGGTGTTGAAGGTGCGGTTGCGTTTCCTGGCTTTTCCGTGGTTAGCGGCGCCAATACCTCAAATGCTGGCACGATATTCGCGCCGTTAAAACCGTTTGAAGAACGTGTAGCGAACGGATTGTCTGCGCAAAAAATCCTAGCGGAATTACAGCCCAAAATGGGGGCTATTCGCGAAGCTTTTATCGGCGTATTTCCGCCGCCGCCGATTTTAGGACTGGGTAGTTTGGGCGGTTTCAAAATGCAAATTCAGGATCGCGGTCATGAAGGTTTTACCGCGTTAAACAATGCGGTGGGCGCAGTGTTGCAATCCGGACGGCAATCGCCAGAACTGGATGGTTTGTTTACCAGTTATCAGAACAACGTCCCACAATTGTACGCCGATATTGACCGGGTGAAAGCCAAATCGCAAGGCATCTCCATGACCGAAATTTTCGAAACCATGCAGACTTATTTAGGTTCACTTTATGTAAACGATTTGAATTTATTCGGCCGCACCTATCAAGTCATCACGCAAGCTGACAGTCCGTTCCGTCGTTTGCCAGAGCAAATTGGCCGTTTGAAAATCCGCAACGCGCGCGGCGAAATGGCACCACTGGACGAATTGGTGAAAGTCACAGAAATCAGCGGGCCGGATAGGGTAGTGCATTACAATATGTTCCCGTCCGCTGAAATCAACGGCGCGCCGGCACCCGGCTTTAGTTCCGGACAGGCGGCGACGCTGATGGAGCAAATCGCTCGCAAATCTCTGCCGTTATCTATGGATTTTGAATGGACAGACCTGACTTTCCAGCAAATTCGGGCCGGTGATGCCGCCATCTATGTATTTGCGCTGTCCAGCCTACTGGTGTTTTTAGTACTAGTAGCCCTGTATGAAAGCTGGATTTTACCGCTATCCATTATCCTGATCGTGCCGATGACGCTGATGTGCGCATTGGCCGGCGTATTGCTGCGTTCCGGAGATAATAATGTCTTCACGCAAATTTCGTTACTGGTACTGGTTGGGCTGGCCTGCAAAAACGCCATTTTAATCGTTGAATTTGCAAAAACGCTGCACGAACAAGGTGCCGACCGTTATACCGCCGCGATAGAAGCCTGCAAGCTGCGTTTCCGGCCTATTTTGATGACTTCTTTGGCTTTCATCATGGGCGTATTACCGCTGCTGTTTGCAACCGGCGCTGGTGCTGAAATGCGGCAGGCGCTGGGCACGCCGGTGTTTTTCGGCATGCTGGGTGTTACCTTTTTCGGCTTGATGTTCACCCCGGTGTTTTTCTCAGCGCTGCAAGGTTTGGCAGACCGTAACCAGACTCGCACTACTGCAAAAAGCGTCTCTGATTCAGCTCAACATACCTCCGAACTATAGATGCCGATATGAAAAAATTCAGCGAGTACACCGGTATGTCGAATGATCAGATAGCACGAGTTATTAGTTTGGTGTTCTGTCTAATGCTCAGCGCCTGCTCGCCTCTGGTCGGACCGGATTATCAAAAACCGGAACAGCGGACGCCTGAAAATTTTGCCAACGCTGCCCCAACTGGTATGAGCTTTGAAAATACCGAAATCCGCTGGTGGGAACAATTCCATGACGAAGAATTAAATCACTTGGTCAGCGAAGGCCTGCATTCCAATCCCGATCTGAAGATTGCCATTGCCAATCTACGTCAGGCCAGAGCCATGCGCCTGCTCAGCAAATTCGATCTATTTCCCACCGTGACGGCGGGCGCCTCGGAAAAAACCCAACAATACAGCATCGGTCAATTCGGCTCCAGTATCAAACCAGGGCCGGAATTTGATTTACTCACCACCGGCTTCGACGCAACCTGGGAAGTGGATTTCTTTGGCCGGATTCGCCGCTCAATAGAAGCGCAAGTTTCGCAAACTGAATCGGTGGAGGCGGTGTACCGGGACGCCATGGTTAGCCTGACTGCGGAAATCGCCCGCAATTATTTCGAATTGCGTGGCACTCAACACCAACTGCAAGTGGCGCGTAACAACGCAACTAATCAGCAAGCCACGCTAAAATACACCGTCACCACCCTGCAAGGTGGTCGCGGCACCGCGCTGGACGTTGCGCGTGCAGAAGAACAATTAAACTCGACGCTGGCCAGCGTACCACCGCTGGAAGCCAACATTCGCCACTACATACATCGACTTGCGGTGTTGCTGGGCTTAACGCCGGAGCAACTCAATAGTCGGTTGGAAGCGGAGCAACCGATACCGGCCGCACCGGCCATTGTTGCCATTGGTAACCCGGACAAATTGCTGCAACGCCGCCCGGATATCCGCATTGCCGAACGCAACTTGGCGGCATCTACCGCAAAATTGGGCGTGGTGATAGGCGATTTCTTCCCCAAAGTGCAGTTCATCGGCAACATATCGCTACAAGCCGGTAATTTTTCTGGTTTAGGTGGGCCCGGAGGCGATACCTATTCCTTCGGCCCCAGCATCCGCTGGGCGGCGTTTGACATGGGCCGGGTTTATACGCGCATGCAAGCTGCCGACGCGCAAATTGAAGCAGATACGGCCAATTACCAAAAATCAGTATTACGGGCGTTGGAGGAAACTGAAAACTCGCTGGTAGACTATGGTCGCTTGCAAGTACGCCGCGAATATTTCCGCAAAGCAGTTAGCGCAGCGGAAAAATCAGCGCGTTTAGCCCGACTAAGATACCAAAATGGTTTGTTCGACTTTTTAGCTGTGCTGGACGCCGAACGGCGGCTGCTAGAATCGCAAGATCGCTTGGCGCTAACCGAAACCGATACCTCCACGGCTTTGGTGGCGGTTTATAAAGCATTGGGCGGCGGCTGGGAGTGGCAGCAGGGGGCTGATTGATTAACCAACCCTGTTCCAACTAGTTAAGGTTTTACGGCAATCTACGTAAATTTACTTCTGATGATTAATATACGGAGTAGGGGATGGTGCAGTGATAACCGGGTAAGTATGTTTTGTGCGTAAAGACTAACCACTTTACTGGCGGTTAAATTGAGGTAGTGCACTTCGCTTTTATAATATGCGCTATTAAAAATAGGGGCCTATATAACGACCCCTATTAACGGCATTAACTAAATGCTTTTACTTAATAGTGAAAATAACTACCCAATCCCGTACAAGGATCCCAACCCGTTGTTGTATTTAATCCGTAGTAGGGCCCGCACCAACCTGCTGTGGTATCTGTAAACAAGGTGGAAAAATTACTGGCGTAGATTTTTGCTGCTTCAGCCGCAGTTGTTGTAGAGCTGGTGCCGGCATTCACCGTCATGGCGGCAGCCATTGGGCTTGACCAACTGGTACCGCCCACCACGTTCCATGCACCTTGGCCAGTGATAGAGGATGTGTAGTAAACCCATGCGCCGGAATTGGGATCGGCTGCTAACGCAATATCCGGCACCCCTCTAAAATTACCGCTACTGACGGCGGTTTTTTGGTAACTGGGTTTTGCTGCATAAGCACTAATACCACCGCCACCATCAGCCCAAGCCACTTCTTGATCAAAATCGCCCACGCTATTACTGGTGGTATTGTTGTTATACAAGCGCAGACTGGTACCGCCGACGCAGAGTACGTTTTGCGAAACACAAGGCCAGCTGACGCCAGCACTGTCGCCACTGGAGGCAAAATAAATAACATTAGTGTTATTAAAATAACTATCGTAGTTTGTTTCACCGGAAAATTCTGAACTTCCCCAACTCATGGATACCACACCACCACCCGCGGCCTGCACTAAGCTGGTGGCGGTTTTTACTGCTTGTAACAAACTGGAGATTTGCGAAGAGGCGGCTTCTACCAGATAAATTTTGGCAGAGGGCGCTAACGCATGCGCCCATTGCAGATCAAGTGCTTCCTCAACTTCCCAACCATTAGGGTCAATAGGTGGTTGTGATCCACTGGCAAATACTACTTGTAAGCTAGGTGTTGGTAGCCCGAACTGATTAGAAAATACAGTTAAGTCTCTTTGCGCGAAGGGATAATGATACGCATCTACAATGGCGATGGCTTTTACACCAGTATGGGCTGCAACATTTGTTGTGGTTTTATTTGGATTGCAATTGTTGTTCTGCGTCACTAGGCCATAGATGCAAGCAATGGACGCCGGGGTTTGGTAGCCATAGCCAGCATAAGGTGCGGTGTAATTGTTTATGGCTGCTTTATTAGCAGCAGTGTGGAAGCTTGCTTGTCCAGTTGGCGGGGAAACCAGTCTAAGATGGGTATGTACGCTAACTCCGGCGTTTCCGGGTTTTTCAATACTAACATCTGGCACCGAGATCGTATTATTGTGAGCGTATACGGGCTGATACGTCAGCAGCGTTGCCGACATAAGCATATATTTTATACAGAGTTGCATTTAGGTCACCTTGAATCCTGAAGTTAATAACTTTAAGTAAAATAGCGTAAATGATTATATTTATTGCTAAGTTAAGATGGGTTAAGGACAGGTAAATTTAGGTTAAATTTTAATCAGGTGTTATACGTTATTGCTAATTACTAAGTTAATGCAATGTAAAAATGTCCACTCTTGAGCAAAGTTGAAATGTCCAATTAGCTGAATGATTTATTGTGTAATTGGAGAGGGGATGTAAGGTTTCCATTTCAAGTTGACAGACCTTTTTATTGAGATGGGTATTGGCGGTGTTCCTGATTTTAGTGGTGCTTGATTCGCCTAAGTGTTAACTTGAAGGTATGCTCAGTTTGTATTCTGATTGGGATTGATCAATTCCTAAACGCACTCAAAGCATTTCAGTGCTCAACGCGGAAAGTGGCGTCCAATAATTACATTATGTGGTTTGTTTAAATTTACCCAAATTACTGCTAAGATGAGCTGCCAAGTTGATAACCATCAATTCTTTAAGGTAAAGCAACTGAATAACGCTGTTTTTTTATTTAATTAGGAGATTCACTATGCAACACGGAAAAGCCCTGCTGGCAACTGCATTGCTTCTCAGCGTAAATACTATTACCGCTCAAGCGACAGTTACTGCTGTCGATAATGGTCTGGGAATCTACGAGAGTGGTACAAATGTTACCTGGACATCAGATGCCAATTTGCTAGGGACTTTGGAAACAAATCAAGGATATACTAGTGTAATCAATGCAATCATTCAAGCAAATAACAGAGTTGTCCAGACTATAAACGGCACCCATGACTTAGTGGATGCGGATTTTAATGTAAATGGTACAGCGGACTGGTGGGGCGCACAAGCCTTCGTTGGTTATCTAAATAGTATTGTTTACGGCAATTCAGACCAATGGGTATTGCCGACTAACACTGTAACCTTATATGGTCAAGCTTACAATGCAACTCCTTCGGGAATCAGCTCAAGCATTCTAGTCGCGAATCGAAGTGACTCTGGATATTGGTCTAGTACAGTGTCCAATTATTCCTTTTACCCCAATAGCGCATGGGCCTTTACTGGTTGGTTTAACAGTCAGAGCTATGCAACTATGGATCATCAATACTTAGTATGGGCTATCAGTCCCGGTGTTGTTGCCGCTCCTGTGCCCGTTCCTGCCGCTATCTGGTTGTTCAGTTCTGTGTTACTAGGTATAGGTTTAATAGGAAAACGTCGCGCTGCTTAAAACACACAGTTACTGACGTGAGACATGTTCGTCTGACCCAATTCCACTTTTAGTCTACAGACGGATTTTTGAATTAGCGCATTTAACTGTTCAAGCAAGGCATTCTATAGGCGATGGAGTTTGCCCAGCCTTTCCAGTGACTCTGAGTTCCGCTCATGTACCTGAACCTTCCGCCAGCGCATGCACCTCCTGGTGCCACTGTTCGATGGCCTGGAAGGCTGGCTTGGCTGCGTTTTATAACGGGCTAGACCCTCGACTGCTAAAATGGTCAAGACGACACTCATGATCCAACAGCGGCTGTTTTTCACTCTCGCCTTTAAATAAGAAACCTGACAATATGACACCGCAGATCGCCAAGCGTGCCAATGAAATCTACAAGCAGAGGAGTAGCCAGGACGATCGTGCCATACAGGAGTGGCAACAGGCGGAGCAAGAGCTGCGATAAAAATAATAAATAGCGACGAACAGTGCGGCAGAGTAGGTCGAACATTCATCCAAAATCAAGCAATTGTGTGTGTGCAATCGTACAGACCGATTTCAGTCATGTCTGTATATTTAAAACACCTACCAGGGGATTTAATGGGGTATGTAGTGAATGCGCACGGTATTAATGTACTGTAATTCGAGCCTACCAGCTTAAGTTCGACAGCTAGCTAATGTCCTCAAATATTGCCTGAGTTAGCGTCAAATAATTAAATTAACTCGGTCTTTCCGACTGAGTCAACAGGAGAAACGCTATGATTAATACCGACCAAATTAAGCCTGATATGCCCGTTGTTTGCTCTGAAGATGGGCAGTTCGCCATTGTCGATCATATGCAGGGGACGAATACCATTAAGCTGAATAAAGATAAGACCGGTCAACACCATTACATTCCGGTAAGTTGGGTAAGCTCAACCGCTGGCGGAAAAGTTAAAGTAGATCGTCCTGGAGAACAGGCGATGGCGCAGTGGTCGACAAGTCCGCCAAGCGCATAAATGAATGACTTCACCTAATAATATAACGGTCATTAAGTTACGGGAAAATGTTGTAGAAATAGGTATCTCTGTTGAGGATGCTCTTCGTTTTATCGCCACAGCCGGTGTGGTTGGCTATGTTAATGATGATATAAATAATCATTGAATGTTTGAATTTCATTAAAATTAATAATCGCGGCGCTTAAATCCGACATTGGCGTAAAGCATTAATAGTTACCGGGGATTTAATTGAATACTTCAATACACACGTTACAAATGTTATTTACTCAATTGGGTTTAGCAGGAGACGAGAAACAGATTAATGCCTTTATTAAAAAGCACAGACCGTTACCTCGCTTTATTCCTTTGTCTGAGGCCAATTTCTGGAACGAAGCACAGGCAGCGTTCCTGGCGGAAGCGGTAGCAGAGGATTCGGATTGGTGCACGCTCGTGGATGAAATAGATTGTTCGTTACGAGAAAATTAATAAGTGGAGCTGGAAATATTATGCTGTTAGCTGGATTGAGAGACCTACTACTAAAGTCATAAATAAATTACCGGAATCTAAAGTGTGCGCACCAGTTCTTGACCCTACCTAGGATAGCGGTAGCGTATATCAGAAGCTGAACATATGCTGATCCTTTGTTGTCGCGATGTTACGTGAATTTATCAGGAAGTGGCACTGATGAAAGAATAAACCAAACATCAACATGGCGACAATCTACTGAGGGTTCCTTGATGAAAAATTTCCCAAAGGTAAGCTTATTGCCGTTATTGTCTCGGGCTATGATTGCGACGGGGCCGCAGCATTGTGTGACATAAAGCATTACCATCGCCCAGAAGCTTAGTGTGGCTCTCCAGCCTGACATGCCAGAGTGCGCAATTGACACTGGGTGCGTCGATTTTGTCCTATCGCCCGAAAATATCGCGTATGAAATTATGCGAATTGCACGCGCGAAGCCTAAGAAACGCTTCACAAACCGTACTCAAATTCCAACAGGGATCCTATTACACCAGCACAGGTCAAAGGCAACAATAATGCCGACAGCGTTGCCTGGTTGGTTGCCGCCAACAACACCTTCATTTGAATCACGGTTGCCACAGTCGATAAAACTGCAGCCGCGACAGCTCCCCACAACAAACTAGACTCATTCGCGGCTATGGGCTCTGGCTCCCATTGAACTAATCGTGGCAACACTAGACACAAAACCTGATGCAAACCCACTGATGGCAAGACAAATACGCGGCCCCGTGTCGCGTAGGGTGATGTATCCTGTCGCGCCAATGGACATGATGATGATCACAATTATCCAAATTGTTCGCGGGTTCAATGCATTGAAGCGCCCAAGGTATTGATCTGGTGTGAGGGGTAGCAGCACGAGCGCTGCCGCAGCCAGAATTAGCGCATCGTTGAGTTCGCCCTCACTTAGGATAGTGCTGACGAAATGGTGAAGGATATTTCGTTCAGTCAATAATATGGTCAGAATCACAGCTATTCCAGCTGCCAACACAGGGTCGCGCATTGCTTAGCCGCCGAATAACAGGGTCTAGCAGCGCCACTACTGTTGACATTATAAATCTGTCTTTAGAAGTATCCTGCTTTATTAGACCATTTCACCAGTTTGATATGGCATACCCAGGAAAGCAGCCAAGCCATTGAGTACGACACGGAGCTTGCGCGTAGCGAATAGCAAAGCAGAAAAATTAATCTTTTGTCGATATTGCTCGTGGATGATGAGCTTTAATCGCAGCAAATCTATGCTTTGAACATTTCAACTACCCAGCTAAGTGCGTCACCGAACTGAGTATATTCAGTTTTACCTGTTTAATCATCAAAAATTCCGGCGATTTCGGTTGAGAGTCGTTCAAGGCCTATTAATATATTGTCTAAAAAGATACTGATGGAAATCCTGCAAGACTCGGTTTTTTTGTCGCGCCTACAGTTTTCGGTAACTGCTCTTTTTCATATTTTATGGCCGTTAATGACCGTGGGTCTCTCTATTATTCTTGTGGTTTTTGAGGGACTCTGGCTCAAAACGGCGGATATCGATTGTTATAGGCATGCGCATTTTTGGGCCAAATTATTTTTGCTCAACTTTTCGGTAGGTGTTATCAGCGGCCTGCCTATGGAGTTTGAATTCGGCGCCAATTGGTCGCGGTTTTCCATCATGGCGGGTGAGTTTTTCGGTAACATTCTAGGCTTTGAAGGCGCTATGGCCTTTATGTTGGAAGCTGGATTTCTCGGCATTATGCTGTTTGGATGGACGCGCGTGCCTCCGATTATGCATCTGTTTGCAACCTGTATGGTGGCCTTAGGGGCATCGCTATCCGCCTTTTGGATTCTGGTTGCCAATTCATGGATGCAGACGCCTGACGGCATTCATCTGGAAAATAACCGGGTAGTGGTAGACAGTTATTTTGATGCAATCTTTAATAAAAACATGCCTTGGGGCGTTTCTCACATGTGGTTTGCCTGTTTAGCGACCAGTCTTTTCGTTTTGGGTGGTTTATCTGCCTGGTACATCCTTAATAAAAGGCACACGGCTTTCTTTCTTAAATCCTTTAAACTTGCCTTTCTAGGCGTAATTTTTGTAGTGCCATTGCAAATATTTATTGGGCATAACAGTGGCAAAGAGGTATTCGTAAACCAACCTGCAAAAGCAGCTGCTTTAGAAGCACATTGGGATACGAATGAAAATGATAAAGGTGCGGCCTGGAATCTGTTGACTTGGCCTAATAAAGCGGAACAACAAAATGATTGGGCTATCGCTATTCCGAATGGATTAAGCTGGATAGCGACCGGTGAAAGGCACGGCCAAGTGCAAGGTTTAAAAGCCTTTCTAAAAGGCGATCAACCACCGGCGATTTTACTAATTTTTTATAGCTTTCGTCTCATGGTGCTTATTGGCATGTATTTTTTAGCTGTGATGCTGTGGACTGCTGTCGCATGGATAAGTGGGCGACTAACCGTCGAACTCATCGCGAATAATCCTTTACTGCTAAGGGCATGGATAGCTGCCATTCCGCTGGGTTATCTAGCTTCTGAATGTGGCTGGATAGTGAGAGAAGTCGGCCGTCAACCTTGGGTAATTTATGGCATATTGCGCACCCGCGACGCAGCATCCGTGCTACCGACATCGGTAGTGGCAAGCACTTTGTTGGCTTTTATTGTCGTTTACAGCATTCTGTTTGTACTGTTTCTGATTTTTGCCAGCCGTATTATCCGAAAAGGCCCCGATTTGACGTTGACACCCTAGTTATGAGGTTAAACTGGAAATTAATTAACAATAATTTTGGGCTAATAAAAGATGGACAATGAAATTCATACGATACTCGCCAATATCTGGTTTCTTATTATTGGCCTGATGCTGTTTTTATATGTGGTTTTAGATGGTTTTGACCTTGGTGTCGGTATTCTTTCGTTATTTACCAGGAATGACAAACATCGCGCCATCATGATGACAAGTCTTGAAAGTATCTGGGATGCGAATGAAACCTGGCTGGTATTGCTTGGCGGCGCATTATTCGGCGCTTTCCCTTTGGTTTTCGCCATCACATTACAATCGCTATATGTTCCAGTTATGGTGATGATATTTGCCCTTATTTTTCGTGGTTTCTCATTTGAGTTTCGTCACCATGCAAAAGACATAACCTTGTGGAATCTCGGCTTTGGCTACAGCAGCGTATTAGCGAGTTTAGCCCAGGGTATCGCCTTTGGAGGATTGATTGGTGGACTACTTGTTTTTGACGGCAACTACCAGGGCAAGGTTTGGGGATGGTTTACACCCTTTTCTTTATTGGTTTCCGTTGGAGTTGTTTCAGGTTATGCCTTGTTGGGTGCAACCTATTTAATGATAAAGACCGAAGGCTCGATTCAGGTTAAATGTATTTATCAAGCTTATGTAGCAGCTGCTTTGCAAATAACCATTCTGATTGCGGTCATAATATGGATTCCCCGCTTCAACCCCTATTTTGCAGCGCGCTGGGCGAATAATCTATCTGGGCCTTATATTAGTTTCTTTCTTCTATTAGCTGTCTTTGCTTTTTTTATGTTGCTCAGCGCATTACAAAGACGTTTTGAAATAAGAGCTTTTTTTTGGAGTGTCATCATTTCACTGGCCGGTTTTACTGCAGTAGCCATTGGCTATTATCCGTTTTTGATCCCTGCTTCTTTGGGCTTGAGCCAAGCGGCCTCTTCGAGCAAAACCTTAATATTCATGCTTGCAGGTATTGGTTTTTTAATTCCAATTATGTTAGTTTACAGCGGCTATCAGTATTTGGTGTTCCGAGGCAAGATTCAAATAGATATGCCAATGGAGTGATGTCGCGGTAACTTCAGATTTTTGTTTAAAAATCGTATCTTCTGGTGTGGGTTCAAGGCGTTAGTCTCCGTTACTTTCATGGCGTACACGTGACACCGTGGCGTAAACCGTCTTACGCACTCGATTTTAACCGCCTAAGGGCTTATGTTCTGGAGTTGAGTGCCAAGGTGTGAAAGACAGGTTTTCGCAGTACGCCACTTGCTTAGGAGAGATAAACCGCTGTTTGGGGATGGTGATAAGCGCTACGCGCTACGCGGTTGAAGGGAGCGATTACTTCATTCCACGCTATGGTTGGATCCTCAATCGGCATTTCCGAAGGATGAGTACGTAGCTGTACCATAAAGTCAAAACACGCTTCGCCTTTAGCGAGCTGTTTCTGCATATTTTCCCGCAGAAAATTCGGAGAAGAGGATTTCTCATTCCCGGCATGGATTCGTTATTCCAATGGCTCTGGAAAGATACCAACCCGGAGTTTCTCTGGCAAGTTGTCGAGCACCTTAAATTCAGCTTTTACACATCCATGGTTTTGGCGTGAGCGTCTCTCAAGGCTAACCCATTTTTGGCTGCATCACTGCGAACAGCTTCCTTAATCATCTGGACGATCTGCCGGGTTGCAGCGCCTTCGTTTGCGAGTATTTCCTCGAGATTTAAGCGTTAGAAAACAGCAAAGACAGCCCCAATGGAAGAGCTTTGTATAGTTTTAGCACAGCTGTTGTAACTTTGCTCATCATGAATCCTCATGGATTTTGTGTGTAAAAATTTTAAGTTAGGTATCTGTTTCCGGTCTCGTCAGCTGCAAAGCTGAGAAAAATATTTGAAATAATAATTGCAATTACAGGATCAGTCGATACCAAGCCGAACATAGTTGCGGCACAAACGCCACCATGGTGGTCATTGGTCGCAATCCTCCCATTCCTTGATCTGGGCTGGATACCGGCGCAAACTATGCCGAAGGTAATCTACCGTACAGACTGTGATAAATGTTTTCCCTATTGTACAAATCTGCGGACAAGACGAGGTGGCTTTTGGTTGGGTGAGATACTCAGTGGGATGCAACCTTAAATATTTGCCCTTATAACCGTTGAACTTTAAAACCTAAATAAATCAGAATAACTATAAGTATCAAAAAATAGTGAGTTGATTCTGAAAGTTTTATACGCTGTTTTCCTGTAGACATATTGGCAATGAACGCAAAATACAAGCAAATAGGGATAAGTAGTACAGGTGTTAAAATAATGACATTAGAGGTATATAGATAATGAACCCAATATCTTGCGCCACACGTATCGAGAGCGACTCTATGGGATCTATTGCTGTGCCCGCAGACAAATACTGGGGCGCCCAAACCCAGCGAGCTCTACAATATTTCCAAATCGGCATTGAACGCTTGCCTAGGCCACTCATTCGGGCTTTAGGAATTGTTAAATATTGCGCGGCGCAAAGCAACGCAGTCCAGCATGGCCTCGATCAAACCATCACGAATGCCATCGCCGATGCCTCGCAGGATGTCATAATCGGCAAACTGGACGACAATTTTCCGCTTGTAGTCTGGCAAACCGGTTCCGGCACTCAGTCTAACATGAATGCTAATGAGGTAATCGCCAATTTAGCCAGTGAGCGCCTGGGCGGTGTGTTGGGATCAAAATCACCTGTTCACCCAAACGATCACTGCAATTGTAGTCAATCAAGCAACGATGTTTTTCCAACCGCGATGCACATAGCTACGGTTGAACAACTCCATCATTTGTTGATACCAGCGCTACAATACTTACATCAGGCGTTGACGGACAAATCTCTGGCCTGGACAGATATCATCAAGATTGGTCGCACCCATTTGCAGGACGCAACTCCCTTAACATTGGGCCAAGAATTTTCCGGCTATACAGCTCAGTTACAACTCAGTTTGGCTCGGATTACTGATTGCTTGCCGCGTCTCTACCCTCTCGCTCAGGGCGGCACAGCAGTCGGTACCGGACTAAATACCAAAACGGGATTCGCAGAAATTTTTGCCGAACAAGTGGCAAACTACACAGGAATGCCATTCATCACGGTTAGCAACAAGTTCGCAGCGATGGCTAGTCATGATGCATTGGTGGAAATATCTGGTGTGTTGAGCGGTATCGCCGTCACACTGTATAAAATCGCCAACGACATTCGTCTACTCGCTTCCGGTCCACGCGCCGGATTGGGGGAGCTGAGTCTGCCGGAAAACGAACCCGGCTCGTCGATCATGCCCGGTAAAGTCAATCCCACACAGTGTGAGATGATAACCATGGTCTGCTCGCAAGTTATCGGAAATCACACCACGGTGACTTTTGCCGGAGCTCAAGGACATTTGGAACTCAATACCTTTAAGCCTGTAATCATTTATAACGTCTTGCAATCGATACGATTGCTCAGTGAAGCCATTACCAGTTTTACGGATCATTGTGTGGTTGGCATTCATCCGAACACAGACCGAATTACTCAGCTTATGGAGCAATCGCTCATGTTGGTAACCGCTTTGGCGCCAGATCTTGGTTATGACAATGCAGTTTTGATAGCCAAAAGGGCTTTGGATAACCATAGCACACTGAGGGAAGCTGCTGTCGCCAGCGGACTTATTGATGAAGCCAAATTTGATGCTATCGTTCAACCGGCAAAGATGATTTCGCCTGGATGAGTCGACGGAGTGACTGAATAAAAAACACCAGATAGAGTAAACCATCATTGATGGTAAACCTAAGAAAAGTATCCATATTTTCTACATTGTTTGTGTACGGAGATTAAATATGAACGACACAATTTCAGTATTAACGCTCGATAACCCTCCACAATGGGTTTGCCTGGTATGTGGCTACAACATGATTGGCGAGATGACGGATATTTGCCCGTTTTGTGGCGCCCGACATGATCAGTTCATGCGTTGGGACGAGGTGGAAATGACATATCGGGTCACTAGTGTGACAGTAAATGACTATGTTAATCAATTGCTATCCGTACCCAAATTGGGACTGGAGCATGCGGCCTATCAAGTCGTAACTGAACATGGCTTGGTGTGGATCGATTCACCTTCGGCGTTCAACCGCGATTTGCAGCCAGCGGCTACGATTTTATTCACACACCATCATTTTATGGGGGCTTCAAATCAATACCGCCGCCTCTGGCACTCCGAAGTTTGTTTGCATGAATTGGATGCCAGGCATCCACTGGCAGCAGCGTTCGACATTGATAAATGCTTTAGCGAAGACTTCGTCTATAATGGCATACGGAGCTTTCACATCGGCGGCCACACACCTGGTTTTACCCTGTACATCTATCGGCACGTGCTGTTTATCTGTGATTATGTATTTCTGACTAACGACGGTATGTGTTTCAATCCCTACGGACCCGAAATCGAAACCAGGCAACGCGCTAAGTACATTTATGAAATCATAAGCAAGGCATCGTTGAATACGGTATGCGGTTACAACTATGTTTCCGACTTTACCGATTGGCTACCGGCATTCGAAAATTTACTCTTTCAGCACTGAGGCCTACATGTTCAAACATACTGAAAATAAAATTGATTGATTACCTCCAACGGTTTTTGCTCTGTACGCGCCTAAATCAATAGTTCTATGCACTCAAGTTTTAATCCGCTCAGCCAAAACCATTGCTGACCGATACCATGCCTTTTCCCTAATTGACGCAATTCACCCATCTGCAAGTCTATTAATAAGGTTTCTACTTGTAGGTTACTTGTCACAGTAATTGGTTTGATCCAGGGTCAGATAATCTCAGTGCGTTAGCGAACAGACTAGTTTGCACTGAAGTGCAATAATTTTACCTAGTGGCACAATAGCATTTCAAACATTATAAATATAACGAGGTGTGGCAATGTTATCTAAAATCTCTGTAACCGATTATATGTCAAAGAACGTTATTACGGTTACACCTGATATGGAAGTTATTCAGGCTATAAAAATTATGTTGGATAACAAAATTACCAGTGTACCCGTGCTTAATGCGCAAGGTGAGTTAATTGGGCTTTTTTCTGAGAAGGATGGCGTCAAAGGTGTTGTAGAGTTTTCCTATAACCAAAGTATGGATGGTAAGGTTCGTGAAAACATGACCAAGGAGACACCTATTATCGATTTCGAGAAAAGTGTTATTGATGCTGCAATTCAATTTCAAGAAATGGCGACTAGAAGTTTGCCAGTGTTTCAAGAAGGACGGATGGTTGGGATAATAAGCAGAGTTGATGTCATGAGAGCTTTGATAAATCTATCATGAAGTAGGGCCTCTATTTTTTCGAAAGTATGTTTAGGGGTATTACAAGCCCCAACAAGCAGCATAAATCACGCGGTCATTTAACGGTCATTTAATGCTGTAGCGGTTTCGATTTGCCCTAGTCTCCTAGAGTAGTTAACCAAAGTTATATTGTCCGATATTAGGATTTCAATTTCACTCTGGCATCCTGAGTAGTAAAAAGCCAATTCACACAAACGCCACCTAAACTCAAGATCTCCTCAACCGTTAGCTTCCTTAGATACCGTAACGTTATGCGTTAATTCAGGAAAAGCAGGGGTAACGCTACCACGATTCATAATCGGGGCAATTTTTTCGTTATATTCTGCTTCGTCGGCACCACGGTGTATCCATTGTATAATCACGTCTTTATTACTTATATATCGCAGGTTGGTTTTCATAATGCCATTAATGGCCGTGCCTAAACGAGCTTGATTATCCCCGCCGTGATAACTAATGACGACATATTCAACCGAAAGTCCAGGCTTACCATCCAGGCCCTGATGAGTAAAATACTTGTTAGCAAGCGCCATCAGATAACCGAGCCCGATGGTAAGCAGAAACACCGTATTTAAAATTCTTTCGCTGATGGAAATGTCGTTAAAGCGAATATATTGTTTTGTCGGATCGTTGAAAATAAGGGTTCCTGAACAGGGGAGCAGCGAATCTCAGTTGATATTGCCTGCACAACCAAAGTCGTACCAGCAAAAATTTACGGTTTGGTCTACAACTTCAGATGTGATCAATTTTTCTTGAATGGCATCAATCACCAAGCTCGGATAAACCCCAAGCCAAATCAGTAGCAGGATTAGCGACACGAGTATTGAGATGGATATCCGAGCGGGTGGGTAAGGTTTTGAAAATTCAATGTCTGTTGCCTCAACCTTCATCGACATGACAACGATGATTTTCAAATAATAATAAAGTCCTACGCCGCTTCCAATAATAACCGCGCAGAGTAAACCCCATAACTGCTTATCCATAGCGCTGACGAAGATATAGAATTTACCTATGAATCCGGCGGTCAGCGGAATGCCCGCCAGCGAAAGCAGCATTAGAGTAAATGCTGTTGCTAAGCCTGGCCGCCGCCAAAACAGACCTCGGTAATTAGAGATATCTTCTGCTTCCTCTTGTGGTGAAGACAGCATGGAAATTACCCCGAAAGCGCCTAGTAGGGTAATGAGATACGCTGATAAATAAAAGGTAATGGCTTCATTTGCGATTTCCGTCGAAGCGCCTCTGCCAGCCACAAACGCTACTAATAAATATCCCAGATGCGCGATAGAGGAATAAGCCAGCAAGCGTTTCACATTGTTTTGCAGCAAAGCCAGCAAATTACCACCCAGTATCGATAGGCCGGCAATCAGACTGACAACCATTTGCAAGGGGAGGTAAGTGAAACTATCGGTTGTGTTGAAATACCGGAGCAGTAAGGCGAATACCGAAGCTTTGGAAGCAGTAGCGATAAAGGCGGTGATTGGCGCAGGCGCGCCTTGGTAAACATCCGGAGTCCAGAGGTGGAATGGTATCAGGGACAGTTTGAACCCCAAGCCGACGACGATCAATAGGATACCGCAGAGTATCATGCGGTTCAGCGACTGCAAATCAGCCATATAATGCCCTATGGCATTAAAGAACAGTTCACCGCTTTGCGCATAGATCAAGGCCATGCCTAGTAATAGAAAAGCCGAAGACACGCCGGATAAAACCAGATATTTAATCGCAGCCTCCAGAGGTCTGGCTTGATTGAGTGGATAGCCTATCAGTGCAAACAGCGATATGCTAAGTATTTCCAATCCCATGAAAAAACTGGCAAAATGCGTGCTACTGATCAGCACTGAGCAGCCAAGCAGCGCGGTCAGTAGCAGCAAGGGAAGTTCTTCGTTTTCTCCTTGCTGGGCTTTGAAGTAATCATAACAAAACCCCACAATGGCCAGGCCGGTCAACAACAGCAAGAACAAATAATAGTGTGCAAAGCCGTCCATCCGTATCAATGCCGTAATCTGCAGCGGATCTTCCCGCCATTGGTAAATCAACATTAGCAATGCACTTAACATACCGCCAGCGGCGAGCACGCTGGCCAAAACAAAACTCCGTTTAACGGCAATGCTTAGCATGATGGCTACTGCCGCGCCAGCAAGTGCAATCATGGGCCCCAAAGCTATCAGTTGTGTAACATTCATTTCTGCGCCGTCTCAATAAAATGCTGCATTTCCAGCTTTAGAGAAAAACTCGAAAGGTTCAATACCGTTTGCGCGCTTATACCTAAGCAAATAGTCGCAATTGCCAGTATGCCAAGCGATAGCCATTCACGCCGAGAACAATCGGCCCCTGGGGACTCTTGTGTCAGTGGACCGTAAAAAACTTTTTGGATCATATTAAGTGCGTAAACCGGAGCTAGAATAAGGGCCAGTACCGTCACGCAAGTCAGTATCGGGTTGACGGTGAATGCACCCAATAAAACCAGAAGTTCCCCCATAAAGTTGCCCAATCCCGGCAAACCCAGTGAGGCAACCGAGAAGAACAAGGCTAAGGCCGCCAGACGGGGTAGTGGTCCCCATAGTCCACCCATAAGGCTTAGTTCTCGGGTGTGCAGGCGTTCTTGTAGTGCGCCGGCTATCATAAATAAGGCTGCGGCGCTGACGCCATGGGCCAGCAGGGTGATGACCGAGCCTTGCAAGGCAAATAAGTTCCAGGAAAATATCCCCAGCAGGATAAAGCCCATATGGCTGATACTGGTATAAGCGATCAGCCGTTTTAGATCTGTTTGGGCAAAAGCCAGTATCGCACCATACAGCACGCTGATGGTGCCGAGCAGCATGGCGATTGGGGCAAATTGACTCGCTGCATCCGGAAATAAAGGGATAACGAAACGCAATAACCCGTAAGCGCCGGTTTTAAGCATGATGCCCGCCAGAATAACACTAGCGCCGGTCGGGGCCTGGGTGTGAGCGTCCGCTAACCAGGTATGAAAAGGCACAGCCGGCAGTTTGACGCAAAACGGTATAAAGAACCCCAGCATCAACCAAAATGCCACATTCGGTTCAAGTTTGGTATTGAGTAATTCGAAATAATCGAACGAAAGCACTCCGCCGTTATGATGTTGAATCAACGCAAAAGCGACGATAGACAGCAACAACAATAGACTGCTCCCTTGGGTAAAAATGACAAATTTTATGGCCGCATAGGTCCGGTTTTCGTGCCCCCAGATACTGATCAGAAAATACATGGGGATAATCATCAGTTCCCAGCTGAAAAAGAACAGGAATAGATCGACCGCCAGAAACACACCTACTGTTCCAGCCAGACAGAATAATAAATTAAAGAAATAAAAGCCTTGTCTGTGTTTAATTTCTGTCCAGGAACTACTGACTGCCATAAAACCGAGTAAGACCGTCAACGCGATCAGTAGTAGACTGAGACCATCCATAGCCAGATGAAAACCGATGCCGAAACGCGTAATCCAGGGTAGATACAGGTCGGCAAACCAAGCTAATGGAAGATCTGTAGCCAACTCAGCTTGCGTCCACAGCGCAAACATCAGTAGCACCTCAATGCTGAGGGTAAGTATCGCTACCCAGCGCGGCGCTAACGCGCTCCACCGCTCTGTAAACCAAGCCGCAAAGGCGCCGGTAAGCAACACGACTATCAGCATCAGTAACATCACAACCAACATCCTAGGGTGATTATTAGTACTGTTCCCAGCACCATCGAGGTTGCATACCAACGCATGCGACCGGTTTGAGAGGTGCTGAGCAGTTGACTGCCATGACGACAAAGCCAGGCAAAGCGAGTATATAAAGTATCCACCAAATCATTGCGATTGCATGTGCTGAGGGTTTTAAAAGGCTGCACTACTAAGTAGTCATACATCCCATCCATGCCCCAGCCTTTAAACCAAAAACTCTGCACTTGCTTCGCCCAGCCGAAACCGCAAAGACGTTCAGGAGAAATCGTACGGGTAAGATAGAACAGAATTGCGATCAGTAGGCCGATAAAAGGTGCTGTAGCGGTGATAATAGAAACAAGGTCGAATTTGTGAGGGTTTTTCTCATAGACCAATGTAGAGAATACTGAATCCAGTGACATTTGCAGGAGGCCACCGCCAAGCGCCAAGCCGCAAAGCACGATTAACGGTATGCGCATTCGCCAGCCGTGTTGCTTGACGCCCTTGGTGTATTCACGCCCGAAAAACACCGTAAAAACCAGTCGGAAACTGTAAATGCCTGTAATCATAGCCCCCAGGCAGCCAAACGCCCAAAGCCAAGCGGAGCTTGCATAAGCCGCCTGCAGAATTTCATGTTTGCTGTAGAAACCTGCGGTAAATGGCAGCCCACTCAAAGCCGCGCTGCCAATTAAAAAGCTCCAGAAGGCGAGAGGCATGATTTTGCGTAGCCCGCCCATCCTGAAAATATTGTGCTCATGGTGTAAAGCGGCAATCACAGCTCCTGCGGCAAGAAACAACAACGCTTTGAAGAATGCATGCGTTAACAGATGAAAAATAGACGCAGACCAGGCACCTACCCCTAAAGCCAGAAACATATAACCTAGCTGACTGATCGTGGAGTAAGCAAGTATGCGTTTGATATCGGTTTGGGCGAGCGCAGAGCAGCCGGCCAGCAACAAAGTGAGAGTTCCAAGCACTGCGACTAGGCTTTGCACAACGGGGGCTTGTGCAAATAAAACATGGGTTCTGGCGATCAAGTAGACACCAGCAGTCACCATTGTGGCGGCATGAATTAGTGCGCTGACCGGCGTAGGCCCCGCCATTGCGTCGGGCAACCAGGTTTGCAAGGGTAATTGTGCGGATTTGCCCACTGCTCCGCCCAGCAGCAGGGCAGCAGCAGCGACCGGCATTACACCGCCTGACGTCCATCGCTGAGTAATCTGTGCCATCAGTGACTGAATGTCAACCGTGTGCAACTGAGTAAACAGCAGCAATAAGCCAACTAAAAGTGCAGCATCGCCGGCACGGGTCATCACAAAGGCTTTGCGGGCGGCATAGCCGTTATTTGCGTCACTATACCAGAAGCCGATCAGCAGATAGCTGCCGAGCCCAACGCCTTCCCAGCCTAGATAAAGCAACAGCAAATTGTCGGCTAACACCAATACCAGCATGGAGGCCACAAACAGATTCATACAGGCGAAAAAACGGGCATAGCCAATTTCGGCGGCCATAAACTCTGCGGAATACAGATGTATTAAAAACCCGACGCCTGTCACCACAAACAGCATCGTCACCGACAAGGCGTCGAGATAGAAACCAAAGGGTGCCGATAGATCCGCGATTGACAGCCAATATCCAAATACCAGATGGTAAGCCGGCTGGGTTCCCTGCAGGAATTCTGCGCCGATCAGGGCTGCCAAGAGGCACGAAACGCCCACACTGCCGACACCTATCCAGGCAACAAGTGATTTGGAGAGTTGTCCGGCGCTAAAGGCCAAGACTAAAAAACCCAGAAAAGGTGTCAGCGGGATCAACCCTATTAGTTCGATCACTGTTACCACCTATCCTTTCATGTCGTTCATCACGTCCGCATCCAGCGTATGGAAACGGTGATAAATCTGCAAAACCAAGCCGAGTCCAACCCCCACTTCAGCGGCGGCCAGCGTGAGTATCAGCAGAAACATAATTTGTCCATCAGCTTGCCCCCAGCGGGAGCCGGCGACGATAAATGCCAAACCTGCCGCATTGAACATGACTTCCAGAGACATCAGTATCATAATCAAATTACGCCGAACCAACACGCCGATTAATCCCAGTACGAATAAGGCGATAGCCAGCAATAGACCTTGTTCCATCGGTATAGCGCTCATGAATTTACCTTCGATCGCGCTGACATGATGATGGGTTTACCGAAATGATAAGCACCGACCAGTCCGGCAAGCAGCAATAGGGAGGCCAACTCCACCGCCAATAGATAAGGCCCGAACAATGCCATTCCGACTTGCTTGGCGTTGATTATCTGGCCAGTTTCAGCACTGTCGGCCTGAGCAATAATGAAAGTGGTTTCGGCGAACAGGATCAACGCCAACAAGGATGGCCCGATCCAAATACCAGGCTCTAGCCAAAGGCGTTCTTGAGTAAGGGTCTTTTGGCCTAGATTGAGCAACATGATCACGAAAATAAACAGCACCATAATAGCGCCAGCATAAATAATGACTTCCAGCACAGCGGCAAAATGCGCGCCTAACAGAAAGAAAATAACGCCAACCGCCAGTAAAGACAGAATCAGGTACAGTAAGCTATGCACCGTGTTGAGTCGGGTGATCATCATTACCGTAGCGAACAGGGCAACGGCGGACGTCATATAAAATAAAATCAAAATCATGTTGTGTGCTTCCTTAGGGTAATAAGGTTTTTACATCGATCGGCGCTGCTTCATTTTCAGCTTGGCCCTTGGCTTTACCGCCAATAGACATGCCGGCAACCCGGTAAAAGTTATAATCGTGATACTTGCCGGGGCCATTGATTAACAGATGCTGTTTTTCGTAAACCATGTTTTGTCGATCGTATTCGCACATCTCAAAATCGGGTGTTAGTTGAATCGCGTTGGTCGGACAAGCTTCTTCGCAAAAGCCGCACATGATGCAGCGCGAAAAGTTGATACGGAAAAACTCTGGATACCAGCGCCCGTTTTCATCCTCGGTTTTTTGCAAGGCTATACAATCAACCGGGCAGACCACAGCACACAGATTACAGGCTACGCAGCGCTCCTCACCATCCGGGTCGCGGGTCAAAATGATACGTCCGCGATAACGGGGGGAAAGTGCCGGTTTTTGTTCCGGGTACTCAACGGTGTCCGCTTTCACGAAAGTATGCTTCAAAACTTCCCATAATGAGCGCAGTTGACTAAGCATGATTTTTTCCTATTCCGAACTGTGTAATGCAAGCAAGACTGCGCCGGTCAGCAGCAAATTCAATAGTCCAGCCGGCAATAACAACTTCCAGCCGAAAGACATCAGCTGATCATAGCGGGGTCGAGGCAGTGCGCCCCTCAACAGGATGAAAAACATAATACCGATCATTGTTTTCAGAAAAAACCAGAGCAGCGGTGGTAACCAGGGGCCCAGCCAGCCGCCAAAGAATAAGGTAACGATGATTGCCGAACTCAGGGTGACGCCGATATATTCGCCGACGAAGAACATGCCGAATTTCATACCGGAATACTCGGTATGAAATCCGCCCACCAATTCTTGTTCGGCTTCAGGTAAATCAAGTGGGGCGCGGCGGGTTTCGGCAATCACGGCTATCAAAAAGATCATAAAGCCAAAAAACTGCGGAAAAATAAACCAGCCGTCTCGCTGGGCTTCGACTATTTCACGTAGATTAAACGTACCTGACAGCATCACCACGCCCATGATGGAAATGCCCATAAAAACTTCATAACTGACGGTTTGCGCAGCGGCGCGCAGACAGCCCAGCAAAGCATATTTGTTATTGGATGCATAGCCAGCCAACACGATACTGTAGACGGAAAGCGAAGACAAAGCCAGGAAGTACAGTAATCCGAAATTTAAGTCTATGATGCCGACACCCGGTGCAAACGGGATAACGGCAAACGCCATGAGCGTGGTGATGAAGACGATGGTAGGCGCCAGTACAAACACAGCTTTGTCAGCAAAGGGCGGTATCCAATCTTCCTTGAAGAACATTTTGATCATATCCGCTGCTACCTGCATTAAACCGAATGGCCCGAGGCGATTGGGTCCCAGTCTATCCTGCCAGACTGCTAAAAGCCGGCGTTCCACCCAGACCAAAACAGCCGCCAGTAGGATTAGCGCTACTAAAATGCCGAAGATATTTGCTATGCCACCTAGACCGGTATTCATCAAGACACCTCTGCATCAGCCTGCTGAGCCGGATAGACTTTCGTTACTGTCACCAGGGCTCCTGTTTTCATAAACTGGGAATCTGATTGGCCTGTCGTTATGCCCAGCAGACCGCGGGCGAGGGTATTTTCGATTTGTACCGGAAGCGTAACATGGGTAATGGCTAAAAGATCGCTGATGCGAATGGGATCGCCGCTGTCTACTGCCAATGCTTCGGCATCCTGCGGATGCAACAAAGCGCAAAACAGCGGTAGCCGTTCGACTATCGGCAACGAATAGCGACTTAACTCATCGCTGCCGAAAATATGCGGCAATTGCATGATGCGCCATATACCAGGTTGCGGAGGTTCGGCTGATGGCAACTCGGTAAACCAGCTCAAATCTCCTGTGGCTTCGATCAAACGTATACCCAGCTCTCCGCCGCGCAGAGGCCCGCTAATTTCTGTCTGAAATTTGTTAATGGCTTGATTAGAGTTCCACCTTGGTGCCCAAATAATCGGTAACCAAGCCGGTGGAATTGTTAACCGTCCGCCTTCCATGGAAAATGCGAATGGTGTTTCGTTATCTTGCGGCTTTGCGGTTTCCCGTACATCGGTGTTGGCATGCATGGCGGTTCGCCCACTATAACGCTGAGATTGCCTGGGGATTTTATTGGCATTGACGACGTATTCGCTATCCATCGCCAATCGGGCTATACCGGCAAGGGTAGGAAAATTTGCTGCACAGGCCGTCGTTAGTGCATCGAAATGAGACCATTGGCAATCCGCTATGCTGTTCGTTAACCATTGCCAACTGGCCAGCGTTGATGCCGTGGCCGGGTAGACCGGAAAATAACGTTGCGCCCGGCCTTCATTATTGACTAAAGTGCCTTCGGATTCGGCAAATACGGCAGCCGACAGCAACAAATCGGCTTTTTCAGTCGTTTGATTTTTCAGGCTGTCGATCACTATGATATGTGTGGCTGACTCCAGCATTAAATCCACGTCTGCACTCGATGCGCGTCTATACAGATCGTTCTCTAGAATCACCACAGTATCGGCCACATTTTCGCTAAACTTTGTTAAAGCCTGTTGAAAAGTTTGGCCGCCCATGAGGGCTAATCCTAAACTGTTACATTCCGGCAGGGTAAAAGTTAATTGTTTAATCGGTCCCGGCAATGCCTTGGCAACCTGATAAGCTGCCTGGATAACCGCCAGACTAGAACAACTGATTCCCGATACCACCAATGGATTTTTCGCGTTTTTTAGCTCGGCTGCAATGCTGGCAGCCAGAGCGCATTCTGCAGTGCTCAGATCGGTTGGGGCAGGCGCTTCATTATCCAGATAATGCGCAATGGCGAAGCCAAGTCGGGCGATGTGTTCCGGGCTGCCGTGATAAGTCGCTCTGGCTACATCATCCAGGCGGGTGGCGCAGACTGCAGCTATATACAAGGGACTTTTAATTTGTTTCGGTAACTGGCGGATGGCGGCATCCTGCCAGCGGTGTAAATGCATCTTTTCTGCCATCGCAAAGGCTTCATTGCGTACAGCCTGCCGGAGCGAAAGCGCCAGCCTCGGTGCGCTGTTTGTCACATCTTCGCCTAAAATCAAGACAGCGTCGGCGCGCTCTGTCTCGTGTAGGGCAGGGGAGTGGATGCCTCCGTGCAGCATTATTTCGGCAATGGCATTCAGTAAGGAATGTTCCGTATCGTCCAAGCCCAGAAAAAAATTATCTGCACCTACCAATGAGCGCAAGGAAAAATTGGCTTCCAAACTAGCTCGCGGCGAGCCGATGCCGATGATGCCTTTGGCCGATTGCACTAGTTGACGAAAATGTTGCAGTGCGATTTCAGCAGTAACAACTTGTTGACTATTGAGGTGCAGGCTCCGAATGCGCTCGGGACTATTGACAAAACCGTAACCGAACCTGCCCCGGTCGCACAGAAAATAACCGTTCACTTCGCTGTTATAGCGATTGACTACACGCCTGAGTGTTCCATAGCGTTCACCGGGCGAAATATTGCAGCCTAGGCTGCAATGCACGCAAATCGAAGGAGCCGTCTGCAAATCCCACTTTCGTGCGTAATGATCACTGAAGGTTTTGTCAGTGAAAACACCAGTTGGACAGACTTCCACCAGATTACCGCTGAATTCGTTTTCCAAAGCGCCGTCCGCAAAGCGGCCGAAATACACGTTATTATGCATACCGAAGACCTGCAAATCCTCTCCGCCAGCATAATCGTTATAGAAACGGACGCAGCGGTAGCAGGCAATGCAACGATTCATTTCGTGATTGATAAATGGACCCAGATTCTGGTTCTGATGGGTGCGTTTTTTACCTCGGTAACGCCGAACAGTGTGGCCCGTCATAACCGTCATGTCCTGTAGATGGCATTCGCCGCCCTCTTCACACACAGGACAATCGTGGGGATGATTTGTCATTAATAGTTCGATATTGGCGCTACGGAATTGCTGCGCTTGCTCAGCGGCCACAGAAATCCGCAAGCCGTCCGTAACCGGAGTCATACAAGCCATGACCAATCGTCCGTGTTGATCTTCCGCATCTTTGTATTGGATGATGGCGCATTGCCGGCAGGCACCTGCTGAACCCATAGCCGGGTGCCAGCAAAAATAGGGGAGATCCAGACCCAGCGCTAAACAGGCGGCTAGCAGATTATCACCCTGTTTAACCTCATAGCTTTGAGTGTCGATTTCAATGCGGGCCATTAGAAAGACTCCAGTAAGGTCGGTTCGCTGACGATGTAGCGTTCGAAATCCGCACGAAAATATTTAAGCGCACTCTGCAATGGCTCCATGGCTCCGGGTGCCAAGGCGCAAAAGGTATTTCCGGGTCCCAATTGATGCGTTAAAGCTGTTAAAGTATCCAGATCTTCCTGACGGCCAAGACCGCAGATGATGTCTTTCAATAGCGTCACTGTCCAGGGTAGCCCATCCCGACAAGGCGTACACCAGCCACAGGATTCCTGCGCAAAAAACTGTTCCAGATTCAGCACCATTTGTACCGGGCAGGTTTTGTCGTCCAGTACGATGATCGCGCCGGTACCCATGCGGCTACCGGCTTTAGCGACAGCTTCGTAATCCATGAGGATATCCAGATGTTCGGGCAATAAAAAGTCGGTCGATGCGCCGCCCGGCAAAAAGCCACGCAGTTTATAGCCATCACGCATGCCGCCGGCATGATCTTCAATTATTTCGCGAATGGGTGTTCCCATTGGCAGTTCCCACAGCCCGGGCTGCTTGACGCGGCCGCTGACGCCGAAAATTTTGCTACCCTTGTCGACACCACGTCCTAAACTCTGATACCACTCAACACCATAATGTAAAATATGCGGTACATTACAGAGGGTTTCCACGTTATTAACCACAGTCGGCTTGCCCCATAGCCCACTAACGACGGCAAAAGGCGGTTTGGCGCGTGGCGTGGCTCGCTTTCCTTCCAAGGCATTGAGCAGCGCGGTTTCCTCGCCGCAAATATATCGTCCGGCGCTGTAATGCAAGTAAATTTCCAGACTAAAATCGGAATTTAAAACATGTTCGCCCAGATACCCCTTAGACCGGGCTTCCAGCAAAGCAGTTTCGAGACGATTGGCGGCAAGATGGTACTCTCCGCGCAGAAATATATAGCCAATCCTGGCTTGAATGGCATAAGCCGCAATGATCATACCCTCAATTAACTGATGCGGATCCTTCTCCAGCAGCCATCTATCCTTAAAGGTTCCCGGTTCCATTTCATCGGCATTGGCAACCAGATAGCGAACCTGTTCGGCATCTGCGTCCATCGGAACCATACTCCATTTCAGACCGGCATTAAATCCGGCGCCACCTCTACCCCTCAGTCCGGCATCCTTAACCCATTGCTGTACCTGTTTTGGCTGTAATTCGGTGATGGCTTTACGCATACCTTGATAACCGCCGGTGCTTTCATAATCGGCCAGCGTCGCAACCGTGCGGTCCGATCGTATGTTTTTAGTCAGCGGTGTCTGCATATTTTCCATAGTGCTTACCTATCGAGAATCTTGTTAATAGCGTCTGCAGTCATGTCTAGAAGTATTTCATTTTCAATCATGACCACAGGTGCATGGTCGCAGGCGCCCAAGCAGACAATCGGTAAAATTGTATATTCACCGTCTACAGACATTTCGCCCAATTCGACCTGCAAATGTTTGCATAAGCGTTCGCTTAACTGATCGCTACCCAACATCCAGCAGGTCACGCTATTGCAAATATGCAAGACTGTTTTGCCGACTGGCTGGCGGTAAATCAAGTTATAGAAAGTTGCCACCCCTTCCAATTGAGCTGGCGAAATGTCCAGCAATTCGGCGACTGCGATCAGGGCTTCGTCGCATACCCAGCGACGATGTTTTTGTACGATTTTTAGGGCTTCAATGGAAACGGCGGTTTTGTCTTCGTAATGAGTCAGCTCAGTCATAATCTCTTGGATTTCTGTCGGGCTTAGTCCATCGAAGCTGAATTTTTCAGGGTAAGTCTGCATATCAGCGATCCACGTCGGCCATGACAAAATCGATGCTGGCCAAGATTGCAATCAGATCCGGAATCATCATGCCTCGGCACATGAGCGGAATCATTTGCAAATGCGGAAAAGAGGGTGTACGAATGCGGGTTCGGTAAGACATTACGCCGCCGTCGCTGGTTAAATAATAGGCATTTAGACCTTTAGTCGCCTCTATGGTGACGCTGGCTTCGCCGGCCGGTATTACTGGCCCCCAGCTGACATTCAGAAAATGCTGAATTAGGGTTTCTATATCCTGCAGCGTGCGCGCTTTAGGCGGGGGCGTGGTCAAAGGATGCATTGCCTTATACGCTCCTTCAGGCATATTGTTCAGGCATTGTTCAAGAATGCGTAGACTTTGGCGCATTTCCTCAACCCGCACCGCGCAACGATCATAACAGTCGCCATTATTGCCAATGGGTATTTCAAATTCGTAATTTTCGTAGCCGGAATAGGGCCGCGCTTTGCGATAATCCCAGGCAAAGCCGGTGGCACGTAGCCCGGCACCGGTGACGCTCCAATCAATAGCTTCTGCTGTCGTATATGCGCCGATGCCCTGCGTACGCCGCTTGATGGTGCTGTTTTGCATGACAAGTTTATGGTAATGATCCAGACGGGCGGGTAAATAAGCAATGAATTCGCGGATGCGTTTCTCCCAACCCAGCGGCAAATCCATGGCTACGCCGCCGATGCGAAAGAAGCTGGCGTGCATGCGGGCCCCGGTTATCGATTCCAGAATATCGAATACCTTTTCGCGATCAATGAACATATAAAAAATCGCTGACATCTGACCTATGTCCTGAGCGAAGGTGCCATAAAACAACAGATGGCTGGCTAGACGGTAGAGTTCGCAGATCAGGACTCGGATTGCCTGCGCCCGGGCCGGAACTTCAATGCCGGCCAGTTTTTCTACGGCTAGTACATAAGGCAAATTATTCATCGAGCCGCCCAAATAATCGACGCGATCTGTGTAAGGGATATAGGTGTGCCAGGATTGCCGCTCGCCCATTTTTTCGGCGCCGCGATGGTGATAACCGATATCTGGCAGCGCATCGATGATCTCTTCGCCATCCAGTTGCAAGGCTATGCGAAATGCGCCATGGACGCTAGGATGGTTGGGACCGAGGTTAAGAAACATGAAATCGGTGTTTTCGCTGTGACGACGCATACCCCAATCTTCCGGCACAAAGCGTAAAGCATCTTGTTCGATTTCTTGTTGCTCGTCGGATAAGCAAAAAGGTTCCATTTCAGTTGCCCGGGCGAAATGATCCTTACGTAGCGGATGTCCTTGCCAGGTTGGTGGCATGATAATCCGGCGGAGATGCGGATGACCTGCAAACACGATGCCGAACATATCCCATATTTCACGTTCATACCAATTGGCTGCGGGCCAAAAATCGCTAATGGTCTGCACAGATAAATCAGTCTCAAATAAGGCAACCTTTAAGCGAATATCCACGTTACGGGCAAACGACGACAAATGATAGATAACGGTAAAATCACTAGCAGGTAGGCCAATTCGGTAGTTTCTCTGACGTTCATCAATGGCTGTTAGGTCGAACAGCAGCGCATAGGGTAATGCTGCCTGCAATTTTAAATAGTGAAGCAGAGCGCGCAAGTTTTGTGCGGGTACCCATAGTGTTGTAATGTCGTCATGGGTCGGTTGCAGGGTGAAATTTTGGAATCCTAAGTTAACAGTCAGTTCATCGACAATTTGCGCGGGCTTATAGGTAATCTGAGATTTGTTTACACTGCTGTATGGCACATAACCTAAATCGGTTACTTCACTACTGAGTAGCGGTTTAGAGTTCATCGGGATTTTTTAACTGCATGGCTTGCATCCTTTCTTCCGTCAGTAAATCGCGGTAGCTGGGTTTAGATGGTTTTATAACCGATTGTTCTCCTGTCACCCAGCTTAATGGACGTCTTTCTTTACCTATAGACTCCTGTAGCAGCAATAATCCTTGCAACAACGCCTCAGGCCGTGGAGGGCAGCCGGGTACATAGACATCTACCGGTAAAAATTTGTCTACCCCCTGCACGACGCTGTAAATATCGTACATCCCGCCGGAATTCGCGCAGGAACCCATAGAGATTACCCAACGTGGTTCCAGTAATTGATCGTAAAGTCGCTTGACAACTGGCGCCATTTTTCGGAATACGGTACCTGAAATAATGATCAAATCAGCCTGACGCGGTGAAGCTCTGATCACTTCTGAGCCAAAACGGGCAATGTCGTGTCTGCTGGTGAAGGCGGTCGCCATTTCTACGTAGCAGCAGGATAAGCCAAAGTTAAAAGGCCAGATGGAATGGGATTGCCCCCAAGCGACCATATCTTCAAGTTTAGCGAACAGGAAATTACTCTGTACCGCCTCTTCATAGCTTTGCCGCTCGACATTAGGTGCAGGACCGGCTTGTGCTTTACTTAGAGTCCAATGCATTGTTCCTCCCGTGATCCGCTGAGACCGTGATTTTCTGTCTTCGGGTGCGCCAGTCAAGAGCGCCGATAGCCCAAAGATAAAACAAAGCCGCGATTAATATACTGGTGAAGATTAAAGCTTCGAAAAAACCGGACCAGCCAGCTTCCTGTAAGGCCACTGACCAGGCAAACAAGAAAACACTTTCCATGTCGAAAATCACAAAAAAGATGGCGATCAAATAAAACTGCACAGAAAAGCGTAGATGAATATCACCTGTTGGAACAATTCCAGATTCAAAGGGTTCATCAGCAGCTTTGGCCAGATGCTTCTGCCCCAATAAATAAGCGCCGCCGAGCATGACACTGGTAATAGTAACTACTGCTATCAAATAAAAGATCAATTGCAGCAATTCGCTCGCGTTCATGGCGTTGGGAACAGCAAATATACCTTTGGGTTCATGTCGATTATCCCTTATGTTTTTGCAAGCAACGAATGATAAGGGTTGTAGAGAATTCATTTCCGTACGCTACCGAACATAGGCAGTATTTCCAAAACTGAGTTGAAAAGTACGTCATCGTCCGATCTTGGAACGATATTTATTGCACCTCAGTTATTTTTACACCCTCACCATTGAGGATTGTGCCAGCTTCCGTATGGAGCAATAAGCTCGAAAGTTGGTTCGGTCCCCAACTGCCGGGTTTGTAGGAATAAGCCTTAAGGTGTGAAATGTAATGCTGATCGGTTTAATGATTGCCTTGACTTTCCCAATGATAATACCAGTGGTGTTTTCTCATTTGGGCTAGGGTAGGGGGATAAACCCAAGTGGCGACGATCGTTAACGATGAAACGGGTTTACCTATTTGAAAATTAGCCCATAGATAAAACTTTTCGGGTTCTTTGCGGTAATTATTAAATGTGGTTTGGGTATGGATAAAGCAAGCGAGCCAAGCGCTTCTTGGTCGTTAGTTGCAGAAATTTGCGCAGTTCTGCCGTTTGCCCGATTTGATCTAGTGCTGTCGTCAAAATCATGCTGTAGCTTATGAATTTCTGACACGATGTCAGTCATTCTTTCAATAAGAGGGAGAAACTTAGCTAATTTTGGCAAAAATGTGTATTTATAATTATTTGACATTACGTAAATAATGTCAAATTTATCAATAACTATTGAAATAATACTATGTATTATGTAGTATTATTTAAAAGTGACAAGCAAGAAATTTACATATGAATGAATTATTAGACCAAGAAGCTAAAATACAGGACGAAGTTGATGCCTTACGTCCACAATTTATCCACACCCGTGATTTATATCGGGAGGTATGTGCGTTATTGTTCTTTAGATACGGAATCACTCCCACCACCAATAAACTGTATCAATTGGTTAAAAAAGGGAGTATGTCGGTTCCCACCGAAGTTTTGAGTGCATTGGGTGCTAATAAACAAAAGGTTCTAAAGTTTCACGGGATTTTGGCCAACCTATTGTTCAGAAAGGCCTACAGACGATTTTTGACCTCTCAAATTTTAGCTGATTTTAAAGGCAGTTTTTTGAGAGCTTACAACCCGACGGAATCAATCATTTTTTCATCCGAGAAATCATACTCCCCCTGCAAGTTAAAATGGCTCCACCGCATGACGGAATCGTTTCGGATGGCTTCCATGAGTTCTTTTTTACGCTCTTCGTTATTATCCTTACCGAGTTCCTTTGCAAGATAAAGATAGTTCCAACATATAAGGGTATTTTTGATTAGTCGGCGACAGCCTTCCGCAATGTCCTGGTCTTCTTTTTCACCTTGAGAGAACGCATGATCATTACCCAGTGAAATCGCCTTGGATAATTTATTCGACCCCTCAACTTTATTAAGTTGTTTCTCAATCGCTTGCCTGAATTCAAGGTCGTCTGCATACTTTAAGATAAACAGCGTCTTAGGAATCTTGCCAAATTCTTTCAATGCCTTATAAAGCGGGTGCTGCTTAGAGTAGGAATTCAATCGCCTAAAAAGCTGCGAAGCTGTCGTCCTTTTTAGCTTAATTGTCGCTATAAACCGCAACATTTCATCCCACTGGGTGCTAGCAATTTCCTCATTGATATATCGATCAGGTTTAAAGCCCTGAGTGTCTTGCCCCGTGGTTTTCGTTTTTCCGTTCCTGAACGCATATAGCTTCTGGCGGCCAAGTCCTTTGATGCGAGGTGCAAACGTGAAGTTCAGGAAAAAAGTGGCGGCAAATATCACTTCTGAATAACCATGCGTATCCGTTGAATGAATATCGCTTTTTATAACATCGTTGTGCATTAGGCCATCAATCACATAGGGGGCTTCGCGCTCAGCAGCGCTGATAACCATTGAATGCCACATCATCTGGCGCATATCGATGAAACTGATTACGCTTGCGCCTTTGTCTTTCCCCAAATATTTAAAGGAATAGTTAGCGTTGAGTGAATCAACAGACACCCCGACTTTTTGACCATCACTGGCGGTGTGCAACTGGCCGTCTTGATTCCGGTAAATATCCGGTATCTCCATTTTATCCATGAATTGTAAAATACGATCATTCGCGCTTTGGACGTTAGCTAACGAAAAATACCAATTCAGCGTGTTATCCAACTCATTTTCATTGATCTGCCTGGAAATTTGCGCCAGTTTACGGTAACCAATATCGCAGCCATAGGCCATGATTCCCGCGAAGAAAACCTTCCTAGCCGGTTTGGGGCGCCGGTTCTTCATCTGCCAATGTTCAAATTCTTCTAGGAAGCCGGTCGCGTTATCAACCGTGGCCAACGCTTCAAGCAAAGGGATATATTTTCGCTCCGGAAATACGCTGCCCAATGACAAGCTATCCACTTCCTCAAGCTTGGGTGTTGAAACATGGAATGTACCATTACTGCGAAACGTCAGGTATGGATTCCCACCAGCTATAAAGCGGTTATTGGTTTCCTCATAACGGATGTCAACGGCCTGCGACAATGCCTTCAAAGTTGCCTGACAATCGGAATAGCGGGTTAATTCCGCCCGTTGCAAGTATTCATCCCGGTTTGCATCCCAATCGGTTTTTGGGATCATATAATCGTCAAGGGAACGATATTTTTCTGAATGAAGCAGGTTGAGAACGCCGGATTTGACAGCATCCGCAACCGCAAGATAGAGTAGCGCCTTATAGAGAGATACCCGAAACTTGCCGTCTTGAGCGACTATCAAACTACGCTGCTCAAGCGTTAAAAAAGCAATCGGTGCCTGCTTGTCGATATTTCCAGACTTTTTCTGGTAATGCACGATGGCTTCCAGTAACAATGGTTTGCCGCAATTTGAATCAAAAATCGCCTGCCTCACAATATCGGCAACGCGACCTTGTAGTTTGAGAGATCGTTTTTCGAGTAGGTCATAGTAACCGATGCCCTGCTGCTGAAGAGTGGTTAGTTCATCCTTGAAATCGTTGATTCGCTGCTCGATGCCGGTTTTTTTTGATGTTGGCCGATTAATGGCGGCCTCTATTGCCACGACTTTTTGATCTGCGGTTAATCCAGCTTCAGCAATGATGGTTTTGATCATAGCCAGGGTGCTTATGAAATCGTTCTGCAGGCCGTCAACCAATTGTGTGACGGACTGATTCCGGCTTTCTATCTCTTGGTAACAGATTTCCTTATGTTCATTATAGGTGGCATTGATCGCAGATTGGACAGCCAACAGCAGGACATCTATTAACATGTCTTGCAGTTTCAGCGTTTGGTAGACAATGAAAGCTATTAAATGGAGATAGCGATCCTCTTTTGCCCGGCGAGAGACCTGAGGAATCTGAGCTTTGATAACGGAATAGGCGTAGTAGCGCAAGCATTCATAACTTAAACCGAGCTGATTCACTACGGGTTTAAATTCGAGATAAAGCGCCATCAAATTTTGTAGATCGGCAAGATTGGCTTTAATTTTTGAAGGTCGGGTTGATTGGGACGCTTTTTTAAGCAGCGTAATTTGATAACGCCATTTGTCATCGGAACCCGATCCTGTTACTTTTTCCAATAAGGCATCGAGCATATCTTGCTGAGCTTTGTTTAGGCCGGTCTTGATGATTTCATTTAGGCCGTTCTGATGCTCATTAATCGCTTCGACAATCAAAGCGGCCAGCACGTTGTAGCTAGGTAGGGAAATTTCCTTACGCGTCAATAGCTGCATGGTGTCCAGTAAAATTATTTTTGGCCTGAACTGGACGCGCAACATGATTGAAATTTCGTGTTTTGCAAATGCCCTTGCGGCAGTATCAAATAGGGTAAAACCGAAGTAATTTAAAATAATGCGTTGGTGACGTAAATAAGAGGCCTTGTCATAGGCGCTCGTATCAACGTCATCAATCTGTACGCCAATTTGCATGGCAACATACGTAATGTCCGTTTGATGGAACTGTCGAGCAAAAAACCGATGCCGCGACTTGAAGTAGCCAGCCGTCACCACGAAACAGACCTTATTGGTTGGACTCTTCAAGTTCTCCATTGCCTCATTGAGCATTTGCGGCAGGGTAAAGAATCGCCGGCGTTCAACACTATTAAACACCGGCGGCGATTCAAAGTCGTTTTTTTCGGTGGTGTTGAAAATTTTTATTCTTGGCATCTAAACTATTGCGCAATGAAAACAAATATAGCTTCTGCGCCGCCGCAGTTTCACGTATAATTTATCATGTTTATGTTACTTTGTTAGATTAACTTATTATGTTACCGTTTAATCCGCTCTGAACCTTGTCAAAATATGAGTTACACAAACGGTCGTTTATGAAACTGGTAAAACTATGTTAATTGGCTATGCAAGGGTCTCAAAATCGGATGGCACTCAAGTTCTTGATCCTCAAATCGATGCGCTAATAGAGCATGGCGTCACGTCCGATCATATTTATACTGATTATGCATCCGGTAAAAATGACGAACGTCCAGGCTTGTTAGCCTGCCTAAAAGCATTAAGAGCGGGTGATGTTTTGATCGTTTGGAAACTCGACCGACTGGGCCGGAATCTAAAGCATCTGGTGACTACCGTTCATGACTTATCTGAAAAAGGTGTCGGTTTTAAAGTATTGGCCGGACAAGGCGCAAATATTGATACTGCCACTTCCAGTGGAAAGTTGATTTTCGGTATTTTTGCAGCCTTGGCAGAATTTGAGCGTGAATTGATTAGTGAACGAACAAAAGCAGCTTTAACGGCAGCCAGAGCAAGAGGGAGAAAAGGCGGTGCAAAATTCGCTTTAACTAAAGCTCAAGTAAGATTAGCTCAATCGGCAATGGGGCAAAAAGAAACCGTTATCTCCGAACTTTGCAAAGAGCTGGGTATCACCAAGCCAACCCTATATCGTTACCTTGCGCCCAATGGTGCATTAAGAGATTATGGTAAAAGGGTGTTGGGTGTCGATCATTAATATAGCGCCATACGCCAACATGTTTAAGAAATACACACAACTAACCCTAGCTTTCAGCTTGGTATACATCCCGTATGTTGTTGCCGGCACCGTTGACTCCGAACAAACGGAGTTTGCTCATATTGGCTGGCATCAAGTATCCGCACCTTTCGGTAGCTTCTTACTGATACGTGGTGATGAGGGTGTTTGTGCAGTTCGTTTTATTGAGTATCATAAAGGTAATGACAAGAAGCAACCCACCATATTCAGTTCAGGCGAAGAAAGCCACAGCGCTCAGTATGAATGGTTTTATCAGGGTGATGGCAGCGGTGACTTCAGCAAATCCAGCGTGATACGAGGGATTGGACATGTGAGTCGAGGTGCGGTCATAGGAATTGGTCGATTAGGATTTCAATCTGGAGACCCGTATCTGACATGCGGCCCCATCAAGACATTCTGGCTACAGCCATCATCCATATCGTTCGCCAAGAAAATAAATTGCGACAAAGCTATCTACGAACTAGCTCCAACAAAATGGCAGAGTATCAATGATGTGCATCTTGATAGTGCCCAACTTAATTGGTATCACTGTGATGAGGGTCGAAAATCTTTTCGTATTCCAATCAGCGAGCTTTAGCTGTAAATGACAACTTAGAGACGGTTTTCGTTAGCTAACTCTATGTCAGCTGTATCCGAAATAGACTCAAATTTGAGAGATCGAAAATCGACCTATGGCCTTTCTGAACAAGATGTTGGCCAAAATCCCGTGAAACTTTAGAGCCTTTTGTTTATTAGCACCCCCCTTTCTGTAACGTTGGTGTTATCGACGTTACAAAACCTTTTTTAGCTGAATGGTTAAAAGCTGAAGACACTCGCCGTGTTGAAATAGGTTTTTTACCCCGTTATCCTGATTTTAGTCTTTCATGCCAATGGACAAGATACCACATGAACACTGGGAAGCTATCCGCATGATGGGTGATCGTGTTTTGCGTTACTGTCCACGAACTGGGATGAAAATCTGGGAATCTAGCGCATGGGATTCTATACGCTCAGATTCACACCAGATTAGTTTTAGAGCTGGTTCTGATTCAATCTGGATTCAAGGCAGCCCAGCAAGGGTTTGTGGCTCTGGTTGTGCTGTTTTTGGCGAGGGTGCTGCCGTTGCACTTGATTTAGTCGGCTGTCTTGATCGCATGATTACATTTACAAGCAAGCAGATCGGTATTGAACTGTCACGCGATTACAAACATTGGCACGTTAGCCGTATAGATGTAACCAGCAATCTAATGTTAGACGATCTTGCCGCCGTCCGTATTGCATTACGGACACTTAGAGAATGTGAGGGCGGTCGCTATCGTGTATCACAACAAGCGGGCGACACTGTTTACTGGTCGCATAAAAGCCGCCTAAGATCGGGCAAGGCCTACGCAAAAGGCCCACATATCGACTACATGATGAAACAACCAAATTATTCGGGCCGTATCTACTCAATTGAAGAACGCAACCTGTCAAACCGCATATTAAGGCTTGAGCTAAAACTAGGCGCTCAATACCTACGAGAAAGAACTGATAAGCCCTGGTTTGAACTGACCCGTGATGATCTTACGGGAGAATGGCGCACATACTTTGAGCGCATGATAGGAGCTAGTGAAATGACAGACGAATCTCAATTAATTGACAGAATTATTGCTGTTTCTGATACCCCTGGCAAAGCTAAAGCCGCTCATTCTTTATTTTTGTTAATTCAGTCGCAAGGCTGGGAAAAAGCCCGCGACTTAACTCATAAGACCACTTGGTACAGAAATCTAAAAATTTTACACGCCGCTGGCCTTGGTGATGCTGATATATCAGCTGGTAATGTCGTGCAACTTCGTCGCAAAGTCCTTGAATGCTCGGCTGTGCATTCCTGGGCACAAATCATTTCACTAGCCGCTTAGGAGTTAAAAAAATGTTAAAAGTTACTGTTGATAACGACCCGCAATCAATTCGCATTCGCGAGGGCGAAAAAAACGGCCGTAAATGGCGCATGGTTACTCAAAAAGTGTGGATTCACAAGCCGCGTTCACCTTTTCCCGAACGTTTTGAAATTTCTATGCCATCTGGTCTTGACGGTTATCCCCCTGGTGAATACGTTCTTGATCTTGAAGCAATGCTTGAACCCGGCTCTTACCAAGCGCTACATCTCAATGATCGTGACGGTGTTTTGCTTGTTGCAGCTCATCTAGTTGATAAGACACAAATCGATACATTACATAAATCTAATTCCGGTGATAAAAAATCCGGTTTTAACTTGCAATCGTAAAGTGCAGGGGGCCAATTATGTCTATTATCTCTATCAGAGCTGTTATTGGTTTAGCAATGACGTTATTGGCTCCTGTTTCTGAATCCCATCAGGTCGCATTCCAAGGATATTGCTATCCAGATGAAACCACCGCTTTTTTAGTCTTTGACGCACAAGGTTTTGTTATTTTTCAGGGCGCAACTATTGACCCTATTTATTTAGTTGGTTTTTCTGTTTTTAATAATATATCTACAAATTTACCAGCGTCAATCAAATATACGTTTTATGCATCCCAAGATGGTACAAACGGCGTACAAGGCGGTTCTGGTAATTATTATTTCTATCTGCCTTTATGCGACAACTATCCCGTTGGTTCAATTAATATCGGTCAATACTCTAATCTACAAACCGTTCTTGATGGTTATTTTGTTCCCGATGAGACTTTAATAACTGAAATTATTGGCGATTGTATTCTTCTTTTTATACTAGGACTCTCAGCTCGTTACATTGTTAGCGCACTGACTATTCGTTAACTATGTATTTACTAATTTCCATTTTTAAAACAATATCAATAATAGCTTTTGTTTTAGCTTTTTATTTCTCTGTATTGCATATACATAATTTTATTCAATACAAAAAACTAATTCTTGAGAATCCGCAACTAGTCGGTTACTAGTATTCTTTTAATTATACTTTTAGGTGTTTTATGAAAAAAAAATTAGCTCTTCTTTCTGCATTAGCTGCTGTTTCTGTTAATAATGCTTTTGCCACTACCTCTGATATTCCAACATCTATCAGTAGTGCATTTTCTGGCGCTCAATCAAACTTATCGTTAGCAGCCATCGGTGTTATTGCTACTGTCGCTATCGTTACTGGCATAAGCTTTATCGTTTCTTTGCTTCGTAAATAAGGCGTTTATTGTGTTAGTTACCGTTCTGATCGTCTCACTAATTATGTTTTCATTTTTGGCTGGTTGGTCAGGCGGTAACTAATGCGTTTTATTTTATTAATTATAATTTTTTTACCTTTTTCCTCCTTTGCTACATCAGATTTACAAGCTTTTAATGCATGCACTAGCGCATATACATTCGCTATATCACAAGGCAATCCCCGTATTAATCCTTGTTCAAAAATCGGCAGTATGTATGTTATTCCCGATAAATATGACGGCTCTTATGATGGTACGTTTCCATTCGACTCTTCCGCGTGTTCCAATGGTATAAATACTACTGTTTCACCAGCACTTTGTTCTTTACCACTGCAAACATGTCCTCAAGGTCAATATAATTCAGGTTCTGGATGTGTTTCTATTGCTCAGGACTGCAACCCTACACCTGGAACAAATTCCTACTTTGATTTTAATACAGGAACTTGTGTTTCTTCTGGTTCCGAATCACAAGGCTGTTTTGATGGTAATCCAAGTTCGACCACTTACTATCCAAACTATTGTGCTCCCACTGGTGATTGTATTCCCGCTGGTGCAATTTGCTCTAACAATCCAGCCGATGTTAACGCCGCTAAACAAGCTAGCATCGCTGCCGTACCACCTGCCGCCGCCGCTGCTAACAAAGCGCTAGCCGATGCCGCCGCCGCTGATTCTCAAGCTAATGCCGCCGCTAATGCACAAGCTGCTGCTGCTAAAGCCGCTTCAGATCAAGCCGCCGCTGCCCAAGCTGCTGCCGCCGCTGCTCAGTCTCCCAATCCACAATCTACTTCCGCTCTAAATGCAGATAAAACTGCCGCTAATGATGCCGCTAATGCCGCCGCCGCAAACGCCGCAAACGCCGCTGATGCCGACAAACAGGCCAAAAAAGCGTCTGATAGTGCATCTTCTATTACTTCTGGTACAGGCGCTAATAATGCAAATGGTTATGCTAAATCCGCTTCTGATGCTGCCGCAGCCGCCGCCGCTGATGCCCAGGCCGCACTCAATGGCCAACCCCATCCAGGCGGCACCGCTGCCACTGGTACTGGTACGTCTGTTACTGGCTCTAATGATGGTCAATGTTTAGATTGTCCTGATCTTGAGTCTATGATGAAAGGTACTGGTGATAAACCATCTTCGGGTACTTCTAAAGGTTTCTCCGATCAAACAGTAACCGACTCTATCACTGCCGCTCAAAATGCGTACACTGATAAATTAGCTTCTGTACAAAAAGACCTTGGTAAATTAGTTTCTATTCCCGCCGCTAATGCTAACGCTTCCATGCCGAAAATAAACTATGGTGATTTCAAGATTGCAGGTCAGACCATTACTGTAGCTGCTGATTATTCACAATATAACGACCAATTTTCGTGGGTAGGTGCTGCTGTTATGTTTATGGCCGCTTTTTTTGCAATTCGACTATTTCTTGATTAACTTTTATGTCCGTTTTTGTTGATATTGTTAACGCTATCGTTTCCGTTCAAAATGAAGTTTCCGAATTTGTTGATACGGGTATTTATGATCTTTTGACCAAGTTCACTGCTTGGTTAATTCAATGGCTAACTGTCGCTTGGTTTAAAGCCAAATTACTAGCACTTACGTTTTCTTACTCTGTTGCTCAGCAAATGCTGACTAATCTCAATATTTCAAGTTACCTCACCACTACATACAGTAATCTCGATTCCCAAACATTTGCCGCCATCAATTTTTTACGCATACCAGATGCTATTAATTTAATGATTTCCGCTGCTATGACTAAGTTCGTTTATCGTGTCCTGGGCTTCTAATGGCAACAGCAATACACCACGGCGCTTACGGCTCGTTTAAAACCTTCTCACTTATTCAGCGTTTTGCTATACCCGCTCTTCTCGATGGCAGAACAGTTGTTCATAATGTACGTGGTTTCTCTTTTGACTTGGTTAAAAAGAATTTTCCTGATTACGTTTTTCCAGACACTGCAAAAGTTCTTAGTTTAAATACCGACATTAAAGAAAACAGACCGATTATGGCCAGATGGTTCCACTGGGTTCCTCTAGGTTCTTTAGTCATCATTGACGAAGCTCAACGCATTTACCCTAAGCGCCGAGAATTTAAAATTTCCGATCTTGACCAGGCACAATATCCAGATGGTTACATACCTGACGTAATCGATGTTTCGTATATTGATGAGACAACCGGCGAACTCATTCGCGCTGGCCGTCCAGAATCTTTCGAAACGGCCGTTGATATGCAACGGCACTATAATTGGGATTTATTCCTGTCTACTCCTGCTATTTCAAAAATTAGTGACGAATTCCGTGAAGGTGCCGAATACGGATATTTACATAAATCCTTATCCGGTAAACTTCCTTTTCTTTTCAAAAACTCATGGTATGAATTTCAACATCACCCCTCTAACAATGGTGTTGCCAAGTCAAACCAGAACGGTACTCCCAGACGGTACAAAGCTGATGAAAAAGTTTTTAAATGTTATCGCTCAACGATTACAGGTAAACACGTTGACAGTAAAGCAGGTCTCAACGCCCTTAACGATCCTGCCGTTATCGGAAAACTTGCACTTGTTGTTATTTCGTTTTTGCTCTTGGGAGTTTTGGCGCTCTATAATCTCAACAAGCAAACTGACAATCAAAAAGACATTGTTCCTACTGTCCTGGAGTCTCCGCCGCCTACTGTCGTTATTCCTGTATCTAGCCAAAAAGATACTATTACGCCTCCTGATGGTTCTCTTCACAATGTTTCTAATAGGGAAGGGGGTTCACACGATCTTTTAGCTGGTTTTCGCATTGTTTCTATTGCAAAGCAATTTTTAGACAATCCTGATATTAATCATATTGAATTTTTAACAGATACAACTGACGATCTTCAAACCGTTTCATATAAACGTTTAGCATCTTTAGGCATTCGTCTTGCAATCCACGGTTTGTGTGATATTTCTCTAGTAGCCACTTCTGGTCAAGTTTTAAAACTCGGCTGTTTTTCAAACATTATTCGTTATTGCCACGCCACTCTCGATACTGACCGATCTTACTCCGCTCGCGGTTGTTCTAAGCTTCCAAAGCCAAAACTTGATACTCGTATTAACGCTACTGCACCGCCACCAAACGCTATCGTTACCGCTGCAAATAATGTAATAGGCAAATAAAAAAGCGATGCCGCGAAGCTTGCGAGAGCGGCAAGCGTTTATTTGCCTAATTACTGTTACTTTTAATTACTGTAACAAATGCTAAAATTGAATAAACCCTACACGTATTTACTTTTAGCACATGCCAGAACCCACACTTAATTTCAAACCCAACTCTTTAAAAGTTGTTAAGCTTAATACGCCTACTCGACCAATTTCATCTGTTACTAAAAAAACTAGGCCAATTTTTTGGTATACACTCTGCGCAGTGTTGCTGGCCTTTGATGTTGCCCTTAATCAATTACCCGCTTTTAAACGACTTATTGTCGATCATTTTCAACTCTATTTTTTCCAACAACCTAAACCCGTTTTTAAACAGCCACTACCTGTTACTAAACTTCAACCTACTTTTTCACCACCTCGGTTTTCTAACCCAGCTCCTCCGCCTGAACCTGCTACAACCATAACGATTGATGCAAACAGTCACTTCGGTGTTGTTAAAACCAAGAAAGAGACGTGTTATTATGACAATCCTAATACCGTTCTTTCAAAACGTTGTTTTCCTAATCAATAATTGCCGGAGTTCTTTATGATTGAGCTTTCTCCATCCACTGAACACAGATTGATATTGGCCGCTCAAGCTGTTGGTCAAAATCTTTCAACTTTCCTTGATTCTTTGCTTGATGAATACCTTGAAGACCAGTTCGACATTAAATTAGCAGAGACTGCTTTAAAAGAAGACGGTGGTATGAGTCTTAAAGACTTTCGTTCTAAACATGGCGTTTAACGTTACTCTCAAGCCCTCAGCTCAAAAGGCATTATTAAAACTGCCACGGCCTTTGCAAACACGTATTCTTGATTCTCTTGAATCTTTAACCAACAATCCTAGACCTGTTGGTGTTAAAAAGCTTCAATCAGTTACTGATCTTTACCGCATACGCATTGGTGACTATCGCGTTATATACTCGATCAACGATCATGAATTATTGATCTATGTATTGACTGTTGGTCATCGTCGTGAAGTTTATCGCGATTAAAAGTAACGTTACCAAAGATTTTTGACGTTCATAGGTTAACGTTCCGGCAAGCGCAACGCAGCCGGCCTATAACATTCACGTGCTGACCACCCCATAATAAGACTATCTAAACGCCGCTTTGGTAGCTTGCGCGTAAAATTTGCGTGGTCATGCTTTTAAGTTGCTGACATTCTGAACAACGCACTCACTCATAATTTGAAACCTTTGGACTGGTACCCACAAAAAAACAAAGTAGGTCTTTTCACTCGTTCGACTCTGCCGCTTTTTAGTGCCCGTACCTGTAACACGGGCACTTAGTCCCATGGGTGGGACTTTCCGATACTTTTGACAAAAAAAATATGTTAGAGTCCAAGCCTTGTTTGTTTTTGTTTTGTTCTAAAGGCAAGAGGCCACCTTGTGTGGCCTATGCCTTTGTTTTTAAAGCTTTGATGATGTCAAAAGCGTCGCTTTCTAGCTTGTTTCTAAAATCTCTATCTCTTAGAATTGACTCTGGCCTAAAACGATTGCCTTTGTAAAGCAAAACACCTTTAGAAAACATCCAACCTTGCCATCCTGGCACGCCTATTTGCTTTTTATCCCACAACAGCAAATAGCGTATTACGTGGCTAGGCGCATCGTTTAAATCCCATTCCAACACCTGATCTATTTCAACGTTCAATACTTCAGCCGTTCTTTTTTCGTTTAGCCCAACGATTTTGTATCTTGTATTGTAAAATTCCGTATTGCGTTTACGCCCACGCTTGTTTTGATTTGTCATTACATTGACTCCATTTTGTTAAAATAGACACTAGAGCATTAAGTATGCCGCGTTTTCTTGATCTTCTTTTTTGACTTCGCATAATGTATACATTGGTAAATTATCCGTGTATAAATTTACGCCTTGCGCCTCTATGTTATAAATTCCATTATTTAATATTACTATTGCCATTCCAGCCGCAATTCCCGCGCGCTTTGCTGCATTCATCCATACGGTTTTTACTTCACCACCCGATCTAGCTACCGCCGCCGCTATTAAAACCTCAAGAGGGTCTATTTTTAATAATTCCGCAATCTTTACTGCCGTTTCATCTGCAATTAGTCCTCTCTTTCTCATGTTTGAGACTGCTGATCTGTCCATTCCCAATGCGCTTGCGCTTTTGTTGTCGCTTCCTGTTTGTTCTTTTAATTCATCTAAATAGTTTTCGATTGTTTTCATGATTTTCACCTAGCTGTCGTTTTGACAACAATACACTTGACTCGTTAAAAAATCTATGTTTTCATTATGTCGGCGCTGTCGCCATGACAGCATTAATAAAACAACATGGAGCGCATACCATGCAAATTTCAAATAAATCGATTGTCGATACTGTTACTGCTTACGTTGCTTCTTTTCAACGTTTGACTCATAGCACAAAAACTGAAAACTACGAATCGTTTCGTTGTACTCATTATGAATATTATCGTTCTCGCATAGTCGGCATACAGGCTATAACGTACGGATTGAACTCTCAAACAGATAAGGTAATTACTCAAGCTTTTTTAGATTTGGATTCATATCTTGAAATCTTTGAAAATCGTCTAAAAACTCAATCTATTGCTCTTCAAATCATTGAAGAAATTGAAATTCATGGATTATCGGGCGACTATGCGCGCACTCCTGCTGGCGCGTCCGGTGTAGTAGGGCAGGGGTGCAACTAATGAATTTAAGGCTTCATCGTTTACGCCTAGCCTATTTACGCTATACCGCGTCTCGTTTACGTGTTCCGCTCTATCTTTGTTTGAAAAATCCTATTTCGCGTCTTTCTTATCGCCGTTCAATTTGTCGTTATCACATGGGCGTAGCATACGATTACTTTAAAACCTTATGAAACTAATCGCCAACCGTTCATTCAGAGAAATGCAAGCCGCCGCCGTTGCCGCTGCCGATACTTCGCATTTAACACCGCCTGATCTTAGCCATCTTAACTACTATGACAAAACCGCAATAGAGAACGCTAAATTTATTAGCCGCCGTGCTGGTCAAGGCTCGTACTTGTTTCGTGATGCCACTCCACCCACTTTCTGTAACGTTGGTGTTATCGACGTTACAAAACCTTTTTTAGCTGAATGGTTAAAAGCTGAAGACACTCGCCGTGTCGAAATAGGTTTTTTACCCCGTTATCCTGATTTTAGTCTTTCATGCTAATTGACTGGATAACTGCTTACTTGCCAATGGACAAGATACCACATGAACACTGGGAAGCTATCCGCATGATGGGTGATCGTGTTTTGCGTTACTGTCCACGAACTGGCATGAAAATCTGGGAATCTAGCGCATGGGATTCTATACGCTCAGATTCACACCAGATTAGTTTTAGAGCTGGTTCTGATTCAATCTGGATTCAAGGCAGCCCAGCAAGGGTTTGTGGCTCTGGTTGTGCTGTTTTTGGCGAGGGCGCAGCCGTTGCACTTGACTTGGTCGGCTGTCTTGATCGCATGATTACATTTACAAGCAAGCAGATCGGTATTGAACTTTCACGCGATTACAAACATTGGCACGTTAGCCGTATAGATGTAACCAGCAATCTAATGTTAGACGATCTTGCCGCCGTCCGTATTGCATTACGCACGCTTAGAGAATGTGAGGGCGGTCGCTATCGTGTATCACAACAAGCGGGCGACACTGTTTACTGGTCGCATAAAAGCCGCCTAAGATCGGGCAAGGCCTACGCAAAAGGTCCACACATCGACTACATGATGAAACAACCAAATTATTCGGGCCGTATCTACTCAATTGAAGAACGCAACCTGTCAAACCGCATATTAAGGCTTGAGCTAAAACTAGGCGCTCAATACCTACGAGAAAGAACTGATAAGCCCTGGTTTGAACTGACCCGTGATGATCTTACGGGAGAATGGCGCACATACTTCGAGCGCATGATAGGAGCTAGTGAAATGACAGACGAATCTCAATTAATTGACAGAATTAACGCTGTTTCTGATACCCCTGGCAAAGCTAAAGCCGCTCATTCTTTATTTTTGCTTATTCAGTCACAAGGCTGGGAGAAAGCAAAGGATTTAACCAGTCGTCGCACTTGGTACAGAAATCTAAAAATTTTACACGCCGCTGGCCTTGGTGATGCTGATATATCAGCTGGTAATGTCGTTCAACTTCGTCGCAAAGTCCTTGAATGCTCGGCTGTGCATTCCTGGGCTCAAATCATTTCACTAGCCGCTTAGGAGTTAAAAAAATGTTAAAAGTTACTGTTGATAACGACCCGCAATCAATTCGCATTCGCGAGGGCGAAAAAAACGGCCGTAAATGGCGCATGGTTACTCAAAAGGTGTGGATACACAAGCCGCGTTCACCTTTTCCCGAACGTTTTGAAATTTCTATGCCATCTGGTCTTGACGGTTATCCCCCTGGTGAATACTTTCTTGATCTCGAAGCAATGCTCGAACCTGGCTCTTACCAAGCGCTACATCTAAACGATCGTGACGGTGTTTTGCTTGTTGCAGCTCATCTAGTTGATAAGACACAAATCGACAATTTACAAATCGATACATTACCTAAATCTAATTCCGGTGATAAAAAATCCGGTTTTAACTTGCAATCGTAAAGGGCAGGGGGCCAATTATGTCTATTATCGCTATCAGAGCTGTTATTGGTTTAGCAATGACGTTATTGGCTCCTGTTTCTGAATCTCATCAAGTTGTATATAACAAATATTGTTACCCTGATGAAACCACCGCCTTTATTGCGTTTGATGCACAAGGTTATTTTCAATTTGGTGAAGACTTAATTGATCCTGTCACTCTTCTTTCTTTTTCTTTATATTCCGGCGCTGGTATTACTCCGACTATTAACTATGTCTATACAGCTCAAGTTAATACACCCACAAACGGTTTTACTTATCCATACAATCTGTATTTGCCAACTTGTGACAATATCGCTACTGGCTCTTTAAATCCTGGCGATTATCTTAATCTTCAAACAGTTTTAGATGCTTATTTTGTTCCAGATGAGACTTTAATAACTGAAATTATTGGCGGTTGTATTCTTGTTTTTATACTTGGATTTTCAACTCGTTATATTGTTAGCGCAATGACTATTCGTTAACTATGTATTTACTAATTTCCATTTTTAAAACCATATCAATATTAGCTTTTGTTTTAGCTTTTTATTTCTCTGTATTGCATATTCATAATTTTATTCAATACAAAAAACTAATTCGTGAGAATCCGCAACTAGTCGGTTACTAGTATTCTTTTAATTATACTTTTAGGTGTTTTATGAAAAAAAAATTAGCTCTTCTTTCTGCATTAGCTGCTGTTTCTGTTAATACTGCTTTTGCTACCACCACTGATATTCCAACATCTATCAGTAGTGCATTTTCTGGCGCTCAATCAAACTTATCGTTAGCAGCCATCGGTGTTATTGCTACTGTCGCTATCGTTACTGGCATAAGCTTTATCGTTTCTCTGCTTCGTAAATAAGGCGGTTATTGTGTTAGTTACCGTACTGATCGTCTCACTAATTATGTTTTCATTTTTGGCTGGTTGGTCAGGCGGTAACTAATGCGTTATTTTTATTTTCTCCCTTTATTATTTTCATTCTCTCATTGCGTAAGCGCTTATACACAATCTGATGCTTATAACGATTGCACTAGTTATGTAGCATACATTAAAACAGTAAATCTAATTACTCTCTCTTGTAGTTTACAGCCCCCGTATTATATCGCTTCCTATAACGGTAATTCTTGGTCTGCTTTTTATTATCCCACTCCCTGCGCTAATGGTGTTAATACAAATGTTTCACCAGCAGTTTGTTCTTTACCCCCTCAAACATGTCCTCAAGGTCAATATAATTCAGGTTCTGGATGTGTTTCTATTGCCCAGGACTGCAACCCCAAACCTGGAACAAATGCGTACTTTGATGTTAATACAGGAACTTGTGTTTCTTCTGGTTCTGAATCACAAGGCTGTTTTGATGGTAATCCAAGTTCGACCACTTACTATCCAAACTATTGTGCTCCCACTGGTGATTGTATTCCCGCTGGTGCAATTTGCTCTAACAATCCAGCCGATGTTAACGCCGCTAAACAAGCTAGCATCGCTGCCGTACCACCTGCCGCCGCCGCTGCTAACAAAGCGCTAGCCGATGCCGCCGCCGCTGATTCTCAAGCTAATGCCGCCGCTAATGCACAAGCTGCTGCTGCTAAAGCCGCTTCAGATCAAGCCGCCGCTGCCCAAGCTGCTGCCGCCGCTGCTCAGTCTCCCAATCCACAATCTACTTCCGCTCTAAATGCAGATAAAACTGCCGCTAATGATTCCGCTAATGCCGCCGCTGCTAATGCCGCCGCCGCAAACGCCGCTGATGCCGCTGCCGATGCCGACAAACAGGCCAAAAAAGCGTCTGATAGTGCATCTTCTATTACTTCTGGTACAGGCGCTAATAATGCAAATGGTTATGCTAAATCCGCTTCTGATGCTGCCGCAGCCGCCGCCGCTGATGCCCAGGCCGCACTCAATGGCCAACCCCATCCAGGCGGCACCGCTGCCACTGGTACTGGTACGTCTGTTACTGGCTCTAATGATGGTCAATGTTTAGATTGTCCTGATCTTGAGTCTATGATGAAAGGTACTGGTGATAAACCATCTTCGGGTACTTCTAAAGGTTTCTCCGATCAAACAGTAACCGACTCTATCACTGCCGCTCAAAATGCGTACACTGATAAATTAGCTTCTGTACAAAAAGACCTTGGTAAATTAGTTTCTATTCCCGCCGCTAATGCTAACGCTTCCATGCCGAAAATAAACTATGGTGATTTCAAGATTGCAGGTCAGACCATTACTGTAGCTGCTGATTATTCACAATATAACGACCAATTTTCGTGGGTAGGTGCTGCTGTTATGTTTATGGCCGCTTTTTTTGCAATTCGACTATTTCTTGATTAACTTTTATGTCCGTTTTTGTTGATATTGTTAACGCTATCGTTTCCGTTCAAAATGAAGTTTCCGAATTTGTTGATACGGGTATTTATGATCTTTTGACCAAGTTCACTGCTTGGTTAATTCAATGGCTAACTGTCGCTTGGTTTAAAGCCAAATTACTAGCACTTACGTTTTCTTACTCTGTTGCTCAGCAAATGCTGACTAATCTCAATATTTCAAGTTACCTCACCACTACATACAGTAATCTCGATTCCCAAACATTTGCCGCCATCAATTTTTTACGCATACCAGATGCTATTAATTTAATGATTTCCGCTGCTATGACTAAGTTCGTTTATCGTGTCCTGGGCTTCTAATGGCAACAGCAATACACCACGGCGCTTACGGCTCGTTTAAAACCTTCTCACTTATTCAGCGTTTTGCTATACCCGCTCTTCTCGATGGCAGAACAGTTGTTCATAATGTACGTGGTTTCTCTTTTGACTTGGTTAAAAAGAATTTTCCTGATTACGTTTTTCCAGACACTGCAAAAGTTCTTAGTTTAAATACCGACATTAAAGAAAACAGACCGATTATGGCCAGATGGTTCCACTGGGTTCCTCTAGGTTCTTTAGTCATCATTGACGAAGCTCAACGCATTTACCCTAAGCGCCGAGAATTTAAAATTTCCGATCTTGACCAGGCACAATATCCAGATGGTTACATACCTGACGTAATCGATGTTTCGTATATTGATGAGACAACAGGCGAACTCATCCGCGCTGGCCGTCCAGAATCTTTCGAAACGGCCGTTGATATGCAACGGCACTACAATTGGGATTTATTCCTTTCCACTCCCGCTATTTCAAAAATTAGTGACGAATTCCGTGAAGGTGCCGAATACGGATATTTACATAAATCTTTATCCGGTAAACTTCCTTTTCTTTTCAAAAACTCATGGTATGAATTTCAACATCACCCGTCTAATAATGGTGTTGCTAAATCAAACCAAAACGGCACACCCAGGCGGTATAAAGCTGATGAAAAAGTTTTTAAATGTTATCGCTCAACGATTACAGGTAAACACGTTGACAGTAAAGCAGGTCTCAACGCCCTTAACGATCCTGCCGTTATCGGAAAACTTGCACTTGTTGTTATTTCGTTTTTGCTCTTGGGAGTTTTGGCGCTCTATAATCTCAACAAGCAAACTGATAATCAAAAAGACATTGTTCCTACTGTCCTGCAGTCTCCGCCGCCTACTGTCGTTATTCCTGTATCTAGCCAAAAAGATACTATTACGCCTCCTGATGGTTCTCTTCACAATGTTTCTAATAGGGAAGGGGGTTCACACGATCTTTTAGCGGGTTTTCGCATTGTTTCTATTGCAAAGCAATTTTTAGACAATCCTGATATTAATCATATTGAATTTTTAACAGATACACCTGACGATCTTCAAACCGTTTCATATAAACGTTTAGCATCTTCAGGCATACGCCTTGCAATTCATGGTTTGTGTGATATTTCTCTAGTAGCCACTTCCGGTCAAGTTCTAAAACTCGGCTGTTTTTCAAACATTATTCGTTATTGCCACGCCACTCTCGATACTGACCGATCTTACTCCGCTCGCGGTTGTTCTAAGCTTCCAAAGCCAAAACCTGATACTCGTATTAACGCTACTGCACCGCCACCAAACGCTATCGTTACCGCCGCAAATAATGTAATAGGCAAATAAAAAAGCGATGCCGCGAAGCTTGCGAGAGCGGCAAGCGTTTATTTGCCTAATTACTGTTGTTACCAAAGATTTTTTACGTTTATAGGTTAACGTTCCGGCAAGCGCAACGCAGCCGGCCTATAACATTCATGTGCTGACCACCCTATAATAAGACGATCTAAACGCCGCTTTGATAGCTTGCGCGTAAAATTTGCGTGGTTATGCTTTTAATTTGCTGACATTCCGAACAACGCACTCACTCATAATTCTGAAGTTTTTGGCCTGGTATTCATAAAAAAACAAAGTCGGGTGTTTTACTCATTCGACTCTGCCGCTTTTTAGTGCCCGTACCTGTAACACGGGCACTTAGTGCCATGGGTGGCACAATTCACCTGTTTCTGCAAAAAAAATATGTTAGAGTCCAAGCCTTGTTTGTTTTTGTTTTGTTCTAAAGGCAAGAGGCCACCTTGTGTGGCCTATGCCTTTGTTTTTAAAGCTTTGATGATGTCAAAAGCGTCTCTTTCTAGCTTGTTTCTAAAATCTCTATCTCTCAGAATTGACTCTGGCCTAAACCGTTGACCTTTGAACAGTAAAACATCTTGACTAAAAAGCCATCCGTTCCAACCATGGCGGCCTACGTGTTTTTTATCCCAGATTAGCAATAAACGCTCGTATGCTATAGGTGCGCCGTTCTTACAAAAATCATGCACGTCCGCAACTTCAACGCCTAAAATTTCCGCTGCTCGTTTTTCATTGATTTCAACTTTCTTCAGCGTGTGGTAAAAGCTTGGTTTTTTAACCGCCATAAATTCGACTCCTTGAATAAAAACAATATTACAGCAATCACTATACCAACTCGGTACACTTCGCATAATGTATATTATGTTAAATAACTATACTGAATACATGGGTGAACTTAAGGATTCATGCGAAGTGCGACGTGAAGTCGTATAAATAATTGTTTAGCTTTAGCAATCATGACTAAACCTGCCGTTCCTCCGGCAGTAGCCTAAGAGTGCAGGCATTAACAGTAATGTGATGTTTGAAGCCATTCCGACAATGTAACCCAATCGAAAGATGAAGTCGAGCCCGTGAGGGCAAAACGGAACTGCGAGCATTACGCGGTAGGGTGCTAGGCTTAGAAGGTAAGGTGAACACATGTGAATCAACGATAAATCTCGTTAAATCCGAGGAGTCAAAGATGCTGATAGACTCTAGCCAAAAGGCAACATGGTTAGTTTGGTATTTTCGCATAACCAAACGAGGATAACAAAACCATCGGGAGATAGTTGGCACCTAACCCTTCAGTGTTATTTATATGGAACACGGTAAACCCGTATTTTCGCCTATTTAGGCAAGTTGACCGCGAGGGAAACTGATGGGAATGCGGGCATAGGAGGTTGGAAAAAGCGAAGGCTATTCTGTAATGGAATAGATAGAGATTAAGGTATACCGCCAATATCATCTTGCTCGAAAGAGCGCAGACTTCCAACGGGTCTCAAATTGCAAGATAACTAATAGAACCTTTATAAGGAGGAAGAGCAAATGACGACGACACCTAGTGCAGTTGGTGCAGCCTCCCATTATGACGTGAACTGGCACAGTATTGACTGGGGGCAGGCTCATCGAATAGTGAGAAGGCTACAAGTACGTATTGCAAAGGCAGTCAGCGAAGGCCGCTGGAATAAGGCGAAAGCTTTACAATGGTTGCTGACGCACTCATTTTATGGCAAGGCAGTTGCTGTAAAACGAGTTACTGAAAATCGCGGTAAAAACACCCCAGGAGTTGACGGGGAAACTTGGAATACTCCTGAGCAAAAGGCCAAGGCAATTAACTCGTTCAAAGGAAGAGGCTATCAACCACAACCGCTGAGAAGAGTCAAAATTCCCAAAGCAAACGGTAAACTGCGTCCTTTAGGGATTCCAACCCTACGAGATAGAGCAATGCAAGCGCTGCATTTACTGGGCTTGCAACCGATAGCTGAAACCAAAGCGGATCACAATTCCTATGGATTCCGTCCAGAAAGAGCTTGTAGAGATGCGGCGGCACAATGCTTTGCGGCATTAGTGAGTAAAAACTCAGCGCAGTGGGTTTTAGATGCAGATATATCTGGATGCTTTGACAATATTAGTCATGACTGGTTACTGGCGAATATCCCTATGGATAAAACCGTACTCAGAAAATGGCTGAAAAGTGGTTTTGTTGAAAAAGGAAATTGGTTTCCAACGCAAGCCGGCACTCCGCAAGGGGGTATTGCCTCGCCAACGCTGGCTAATATGGCTTTAGATGGTCTTGAAATCGAACTGGCCGCGCACTTTGGTACAAAAACCAGCAAGAAAAGATGGAAGGGAAAAGTCAATTTTATTCGATATGCAGATGACTTTGTTATCACCGGCGCAACGAAAGAAACGCTGGAGCAGGCAAAGTTGATTATTGAGAACTTTCTGAAGGACAGAGGATTATCGCTATCAGAAGAAAAAACCAAGATTGTGCATATTGATGAAGGCTTTGATTTCTTAGGGTGGAACTTTCGTAAATACGGTGGGAAACTACTCATCAAACCTGCGAAAAAGAATGTACAAGCATTCTTACGGAAAATTCGACTGATAATCAAAGAAAACCAAACAGCAAAACAGGAAAATGTAATTAGGCTCCTAAATCCAATCATAAGGGGATGGGCTAATTATCACCAAAATCAGGTGGCGAAGGAAACCTTTTCTAAGGTTGATCACTTCATCTGGAAAAAGCTTTGGCAATGGGCTTGTCGAAGACATCCAAATAAACCACTTCGGTGGATAAAGGATAGATATTTTGAAAGCGAAGGACTGCGTAACTGGGTGTTTGCCACGAAGGTTAAAACTGAGGATGGAGAAGTGATAAGGGTTAAACTGGTAAATGCTAGTGATACGCCCATTCGCCGACATATCAAGATAAAAGCGGAAGCACACCCGTTCAATCCGGTCTGGGAAGAGTATTTCGAAAACAGGCTTGGCCTGCAAATGAGAGAAAGCCTCAAAGGAAAGAACCAATTGCTTTTTCTTTGGTACGCACAGGAAGGCAAATGTCCGAACTGCAACGAAAGAATTACGAAGGATACGGGGTGCAATATTCACTACATCCAGCGTAAAACAGACGGCGGTAAAAACAGAGTAACAAACCTTATGTTATTACACCCGAACTGTCATAGACAAGTCCATAACCGTAAAAATAAGGAAACTGCCGGTTCTGATCAAACAGGATTTATGGAGGCTTGAGCCGTATGATGGGAAACTATCATGTACGGTTCTTAAGGGGGGATGGCGTAGCAATACGCCGTTCCTACCTGACAATGGGCAATAGCGTCTATACTCATTGACGGAGCAATCTTTACGGTCACATTATGAGGTAATTAACCCTATTTGTTTAAAAGGTCAATTAATTGAACAGTAAATTATTTAAGTTCTTAAGCTATGCATTTTTACTATTTCCCACTGCGGCATTTGCTGGCGAAACTTTGGAAATTTTAAACACACCCAAGTCATTGGACTTAACGCATCATATCATTGGCTATCTTTCTTTAGCATTTACCGTTCTGGCTTATGTAGCCGCAATGTCTGAAGAAGTAATCGAACTTCGCAAGTCTAAACCAATGGTGTTGGGTTCTGCACTCGTGTGGTTTACGATATGTATCTACTATGCTATGCATGACGAAGCCAAAGTTGCTGCAGTCGCATTTGAAAGCAATCTACTGGCTTATATCGAATTATTTTTATTTACCCTAGTGTCGATGACCTACCTAAACGCGATGGAGGAACGCGGTATATTCAACGTACTCAGGATTTGGTTGTTAAACCGACAATACAGTTACCGGCAATTGTTCTGGATTACCGGAGTTCTTGCCTTTCTACTGTCTACAGTGATAAGTGGTATGGCAGTTGCGCTTCTAATGGGTGCTGTTGCTGCGGCGGTTGGTAAATATAAGAAAGAATTTGTTGCCCTGGCTTGCGTTAATATTATCGTCGCAACCAATGCTGGAGGTTCGTTAAGTCCATTAGGCGGCATATCAACTTTGTTCGTCTGGCAACATAAAATCCTGCATTTCTATGAATTTTTCTCATTGGCTGTTCCATGTTTGGTCGATTTTCTTTTACCAGCAGCCGTAATGCATTTTTTTGTCCCCAAAGAAATACCAATAGCGTCCACTCGTTCTATGTTGCTTCGTCGCGGAAGCAAGCGAATTATTTTACTATTCATCGTAACACTCATAATTACAGTTTGGTCTAATGTTGTTTTGGAACTGCCCCCTGCCGCTGGTATGATGGCTGGGCTTGGTATATTGGAATTTTTTTGCTTTTATCTAACCAGGACGAAACATGAAGGTAAAGGTAAATTAGACCATGTATCTCAGCTTCAGGGAGTAGTTACTACCGATAATAGGAAACAGGATTTTGACATCTTCAAAAATATAGGCAATATAGATTGGGATACGCTACTATTTTTTTATGGTGCAATGATGATGATTGGTGCTCTGGGGTTCGTTGGCTATCTTAATGCTATAGCACATTTTATGTTCGGAATGATTAGCCCCACGATTGCCAATATTAGTATCGGCCTTTCATCTGCGTTTGTTGATAACGGCACATTAATGTTTGCCGTATTAAGTATGCATCCTGAGCTTCCTAATGGCCAATGGCTGTTGTTGACGTTAACTCTCGGTGTAGGCGGTAGTCTACTTTCAATAGGATCAGCGCCCGGAGTCGCATTGCTCGGACAAATCAAGGAAGGCTATACTTTCGCTTTCCACATGCGCTGGATGCCCGTAATTTTGCTTGGTTATATAGCTAGTATTGTTGTACATTTTTGGATAAATGCCAGATATTTTTAAGCTAGGCAGAGTGAGAACGAGATTGGCCGCAGTTGGTTTAATTTAACAACAAATAGTGTCTTCGGATTTATCGGTTTCTGTAAAAAGCCTTGACTGTTTAAAAATGGCATATTCAAAGGCCAAATCTTTATTTAATACAAAAACATTACCAGTTGGCAGACTAAAGTTGTTCGAAGTAGCAGTCAAGCCAGCATCCTGGTTAACTTTAGGATGATATGTTGCAGTACAGCCTTGTATTAAGGATATCAGAACAAAAATTATAATGGTATTTATTACTCATGGAATATAAAGTTGGTTATGCTAGTAACAATGCTATGCTTATATTTTGAAAAGTGCATATACTACTCCCCTATACTATTACATCAGTGTATTGCTCATTATCTTACAATCGGTGATCATATAGCTTAATTTATCAAAGACAATCAATGGAGGTCTCTATGCAATTGCCTACCCAAGTTATCCCCATACTTGAAGCGGTTAGCAAAAGCCCAGTTGCTCCTAAGAACACACCAATAGAAATTTGGAAAGCCAATAATCACTCTAACTGCATAGACTTATTTATGGAGCTTGGAATAGCTCTGTTCAATTCTGATATTGCTGAAGAAGGTTTGCCAAAGGGGTATATTCTGGTGGCCTATCTCTTCGATTGGGAGGCGCAATGCCAATTTTCAGGCTGGTATGCTTTCGGCAACCGCGAAGCCACTATTCAACGCGTTATCGATTCATACAAGGCGGTGGGTTTAAGGTGTGAAGCTGATGCACTAGAACGCGGCTATGATGCCTGGTTATCTACCGATGGCGATGTTGATGCAGTAACGACAGCCTATAACGACTTACCGAATGAGTACACTGTTGATATTGATCGAATGGAATTTCTAGTCAGTTACTTCGTTGATAATGCAAATAGCTTATTCTATCTTTAAATTAAAATTGTTGAATGACAGCAAATACACAGCAGTTTGTTAACTACGTGTTGGAACAGTTAGACTCCATCACTGCCCTATCCTGTGTTTCATTTTTTGGCGGTATTGGCCTAAAACAGGATGCAGTACAATTTGCTATGGCTATGGGAAATGTGTTGTATTTTGTGGTTGATAACGCCACTCGCACAAAATATCAAGCACAAGGAATGAGCTGTTTTCAGTACCAGACTAAGGTAAAAACTGTGTATGTTAACAAGTACTTTACAGTGCCTGATGACGTCATAGAAAACCAAGAATTACTCACCGAATGGGCTAAAGAAGCCATACAAATCGCCCGAAAACTAAAAAAATAAGCCGCCTCTATTCACTTAAACTGAATGAAATGGGTACGATAACCGAACTAGCTACCGGCGTGTCTCCACGTTTAGCGGGTATAAATCGCCATTTTTTAACGGCCTCAATGGCGCAATCGTCCAAAATATCATGACCGCTACTTTTATCTATCTTTACACTTTCGGTTAAACCCTCTGCAGATACTTGTACACGCAATAACACCTTACCTTCCCATTCGCGGCTTCTGGCTATAGCGGGGTATTCTGGTTTTGGGTTAATCGCATAGTTAGCACGATAATTGGCCTGAGTAAAAGTTTCAGGTTCGGATGACACAGCGTTAGTGGCTGTTGTGGACGTTGAAGTGGTTGATGTTGTAGGTGTTTGTGTTGCCACAGGTGCTGGAGCCTGAGTTTCTGCTGGCGTTTCAACCACTGGCTTAGTGACCACTGGTGTTGGTTTACGGCTTAGCTTCTGTGACGACTTCGTCCTGATTAAAACGTTGCCATAAGATCCCCCAAACATGCAGCAATAGCACTAAAATAAATATGAGTATAAACATATCTCTGGGGCGTTCTTCACCTAATAAAGTCGCCCCTAAGCTTGGCTTTCGTCCCCTATTCAAGTTAGATCTAAGCTGTGTTGAGCCCATGTCAGATAGCGCAGCTGATTGTTCATTAAAAGATATATACATTGTTTATGTGCCAATACGTAAAGTATTAATTAAATTATTGTGTTCTTTTACTTCTTTCTTGCGCCAAAGCTTTATGGCGTAAATCGATATAATTGGTACCAACCCACTGCCAAAATGTTGCAATGGCATCTGGCTGAGTACTTAACAGTTTAACGGCAATCGCACCATTACTACTGATGTCGGTAATTTCGGTGTCAATATCAACTACCGCTTTACTATTAACCACCCGTCTGTCCGGTTCGAAGCGCATAGTGACTTTTTCGCCGACTTTAAATAACAATTCACGTTTCAATCCCCCCAGGAATTGCAACCGGTATTCGTTAACAGATTGAAAGGGTGTTACGAATTCTGCATGCCAACGAAACGGTGGACACTGAATGGGCCGGCTATCCTTAGGGAAATGAACGGTATATCCGTCGTCGACTTTAGATTTAATCACCCCTTTAGTGTAAATATCGTGACAATTGGTTAATACAATGTCACCTGGCTCTAAACTGTATTTATTGGCAGCCTGCGCTGGAAACTGAATAAAAATCAGTACCAAGCTTAAATAGAAGAGTTTTAACATGTTCATACTGCACCTCTTTGTTATTTTAATTATTAGCGACTATCAAATACCACTGTTAAGCATTTAACTATCAGTTTGTACGAAATCTGCCTAGCCAATAAAAACATTTATGTTTATAAAAACACAGTCCTTTCTAGTAGCCAGTAAGTACCCATTAAACAGACCGATAAGGAACAGCCTTTCAGTAGTTTTTCGGCAATCTTCATATTATTATTGATCCACCAAATGATGGGCAATACGATAGCTGCTACTGTCAATTGCCCTGTCTCTATACCTAGGTTGAAAGATAATAAGGGTACCAGAATACCCGACTCGCCAGAGGAAATGCCCATTTCTCTCAGTACACTGGCAAAGCCAAAACCATGTATTAAACCAAAACCAAATGTTAGCCACTGCCGACCTTTGGGGTGATCACCCCGAAACACATTTTCCAGACTGACGTAAATAATAGTTAAAGCAATGACAGGCTCTACAAAGGAGCTGGGTAATTCAATCAGACTTAAACCGGCACAGGCCAAAGTAATGGAATGGGCAATGGTAAAAAAAGTAATAATTTTAAGCGCAGGCCAAAAACTATGCGTAACTGCTAGTAAGGCAAACAAAAACAGTAGATGATCATAACCAGTTAGTATATGTTCAACACCGAGTTTGAAAAAATCACTAAACGAACCTAACCAGGTATATTGTGCAGCCGTTTGCTGCGCCCTGCCCTCTGCTATTACGCTATAATTCAGCTGAGCATCCTGTTTTAGCAACATTTTTTCAACCAGAGTTTTACCACTATCATCACGTAGGGTTAGATATTGTTGATGCCCCTCCGGCAGCTGTGATAAAAATCGTGAATCAATAGTCAATTGCTGCTTGGGTGTGGCTTGATAAGTAAACGTTACATGGGCGTTATTTTGCTGATCAAACTCCACTTTGCCGGGTGCTATGGGTACATACTGGCTACCATCGATGCTGATATGTAGTTGTTCGGCCAGTAATTTTGCAATACTGGGTTTAGCTGCATCGCGTTCTGCATCGCTAACTTCAGCATCTAAATCACTATCCATGGGGGCGAACGCCTCAATGTCTTGTAAGGCAAAGGTCACTTTCACCAGAGTGTTATCGGTATTAAGTCTCACGTCCATAGAACTTAAGCCTGGCGCATGTGCAAAAGCGGAAGCAGAAAATACCGTCAGTAAAAGCGCCAGCAACCCTTTAATGTAAAAATTCATTAGCAAACCTTCTCATTAATCGTTACTTGTTGGACAGTTTTTTTGAATAATAGTTTGTTTAGCTGCTGCGCAATTTGAGCGTTGGAAAGTTTAGTCAGTAAAGCCAGGGCATGGAAACCTAGACGCGTCACTAGCGGTTTTTGAATTAAAGAGTGGGTGATAGTCACGTTCATAATGATTATTGTTATTGTATTTAGCCCAATCCAAGCTGGAGAGTGCGTTGACTTTTAGGTGTAAAAAAACATAACACTACCTTGTCGGGGAAAGTGCTATTAGCGGTACTGGCTGGGTTGATAATGTTTACATAAAAACCAAAAAACAAAGCGAAATTATCGAAAGGATGAAATTTTACTTTTGTGCTGAACTTGCTTAGATAAGCGAAGGTATTGGCTAATTGCAGTGATTGAGCAGCAATAATTGAAGCGAAGCCGGAATATAAAGCAGAAGTGATTTTTATAGCAGATATAGCGTTAAACAAAGCAGGTGGTGAAGTAACACCCACACCATTGCTCAGTAAATGACGACCGGGTGATTGGTTAATATCAGGAAAAAAATGTTTAAAATGCAAGCCACTGTTAAATATATAACGGTAACTTATATTCACTATAGTTTGAAAAGGTAGCAGAACCAAAACTATCAGCGTTTCTGAAAACACTGCACTGCAAGCACTGATGGATAACGGTGTTGCTGCGCTGTTATAACTAACCGATTTGCTAACACTTTCAGAAATTTGTCCACTATTAACCGCACCTTTTACGGCATTCTGAGCGCGCTCTAAACTGAATGTAGAACTGGCAGATATAAGATTTTGCTGGGCGAATTCTAGCGTGGTAATAGCCAACGCAGAGGTAGAAAACATTAAGGTCAACAAAAAACTAAGCGATAAAACCACCAGTTTTGCCAGTAATATGCCTGCGCCATGTAATAACAGTGTGGCCAACATAAACCCAAGCGTATACGAAATTAGGCTGGCAGATGTCGAAATTTCCTGACCATGTGCAAAGCCGTGGAAAAACGCAAAAAATGCGACTATCAGTACATTAACCTTGCTACTGAAACGCACTTTACGAGTTATAAGCACGCTAAATACCGCGCTAGACAGCAGAATAATACCTTCAACACTGGGTATGCAAATCCCCGAAGCACCAGCAAGTCCACCCAGACTCATCACACCCACAAAAGCCAGTGGTAACATCCAGATAGCTTGTCCGCGTAGTTGTGCTGCCCAAATACCCACTGCCAGCATAGTTAGCAAATGATCCCAACCCGTTAACGGGTGATTGAACCCATTATTTAAACCAATACTGTCTAAGTCGATGATCTGCCGGCCTAGAAATGCCGCTAGCAATAGGATAGGCAATGCCACAGACAGCAAAACTCTGTAAGGTGTGGAACCTGTATCAGATGATTTGCTAATTAATGTGGCTGACATAGGTGTTTTAATTAAATTTTCGCATGAAAAACAATCGAAAAATAATACCAGATTCTGCTAGAAACGCCGCAATAATTTTGTAACTAAACGCGTATATAAGATGTACAGACGCTAGGTGACGCATCAATCGTTGCAGATGCACGATACTGTTTAAGCTCATCTAATTTTTCTTTAGATTTAATGGCTAATTGCAATCTAGGGTTGGAAATCAGAGCAGTTTCTGTGTGTAAATGCACTTTGTATACAAAACAAAGTTGGGTAATCGTGGCTCGTTACCGTACAAGATTGGAGGGATATTTTTTCTGATGATCGTCTATTGATTGACCTACAGCTGGCAGCCATAAACCCAAAAATGTACAACTCCCTATAGGTTGTGCCGAGCCATGCGAGGCGCAACGATCGCCAACGGTGCGCCTGACGGCAGCTCCCTATCAGTATAGCGCACATTATGGCTATGGCCTTAGCAAACAGGTTATTCATTAACACCCCGCTAGCATTCAAAAAGTCTGCGGTTAATACTGGCAGTTCTACGTGTTTTGTGGCAAGATTGATCTGAGTGTACTTTTTATGGTATTTGGTCTTCAACTAACCATTTGTATACTCTTTTAGGACACATTATTTATTATATATCAATAGTATGCATTATAATAAGCAACTTCGAAACTTTAGTTAAAAACATGTAATATCGACAATAAAAAAATAATAGGGCAAGGCGAACCATAATGAGACTAGCGTTAAACTTAATGATAAAGCGTATATCTCTACCTCTGCTGGTTCCCCTCGTTGTTTTACCCGGCTGCGCTGCTGCCCCGCAAATCACAGCCACTCCCGGCCCGGGAAAATCGGCCGCTGCTTTCGATGGTGATGACAAATATTGTAAACCGCTGGCTTTCCAGTCTCCTGACAAAGTGAGTGTCTACACAAATTGCATGCGTCAGCGTGGTAATTATGTCCAGCCTATACCGGGTGCATTTAAACCCAATCCCAATGCGACAACTCAAAACTCTCCCAGCCATTTAAAACAGCAAAACGCAACAGCTTCAGCAAACCAAACAAATCCTGAACCGCCAACTGCTTGTAATTTCAATTCTTCAGGTCATATCGCTTTCCAACAAAGGGATTACGCTCAAGCCCTGCAATTACTGCAAAACTCCAGCTCGCAGGGCGACCTGTGTGCCGAAACTACTTTGGGCTTGATGTATTCTTCGGGAAATGGCGTTCCGGTAGATCAGCAACATGCCATGCAATTGTGGCTGGACGCTGCAAACAAGGGAAACCACAATGCCGCCTACATTTTAGGTATAACCTATGGGTACGGAAATTCAGGACAGCCTATAGATGCAGCAGAAGCCTGCAAGTGGTATGAAAAAGCAGGATTATCGCCTATCGAAGCACAGGAAAGGGTTGTTAAGGATAAAGCTGCAGCGCAACGCATGGCAGATTTGGCGGCGCAGTCAAACGATAACATATCTTCAAAAAATGCGCATGATGTCAATACCAACGTGAATCTGCACCAACAAACTTTAGCGAATGCTACGAAACCAGTTAATGCAGAAAATAAGGAACAGCAAGAACAAAAAATGCTTACTAAATTGTTAAATGAAGTGCTGACAGATGACTCTAAAAGTTGGGTATTAAATCACTACGATCATGATAGCGTGAGCAATGCAAAAATTCTAGCTGGAAGCTTAGCTAGTGGAACTTATCAAGTACGAGGTGATTATAATTACAATAGTGGTAAATCTGGATGGTTTATGGTGTCGGTCGAACACAACAAGGAGCATTGCCTAACCTATTTCGACTTCCCTGGAGTCTGTCGGAAACCGCGCGATCTAAACATTTTGGTGAAGGGTATCGCCGCTTTAGCTGTTCTTTCCGCTGCCAGCGGAGGCGGACATTCGGGTAGCGACTATTCATATAGCGCCAACACTACTAACAATACCTCGGAAACAACCGCAAAACAATGGAATGAACCAGAAAACGAATACTTCAGTTATACGAACCCAAGATATAAGAATGCGGGAGTCGGATACGAGGATGCAACAAATAACCCATACGGCCAGCCCCCTTCCAATGCTTCCGATGCATACAAAAATGGCTTTAATGCTGGTCAAATGAATGAGTTTTTCCGAAGAAATACAAGCAGTTCCGAACATTCCGATGAATAGTTGTAGCATCTCGCAATCAAAACCCCGCAACCAGGGGAGGCAGTCTAGGTTGGATAGATCTTCGGACAGTATGCATATAAGAGGGCAAACCGTGGAACATCCGTTGGGTAACATTAAGGCTTGGATGGGGGCAACTCATTTTTTGACCAAGAAACTGAATCACATTAGCACCGAAATGAGCTTACATGTGTTGGCCTATAACCTGAAAAGAGTGATGAATCTGTTAGTAACTACAATTCTGATAGAAGCATTGGTGGCCTGACAGCCATTTTTGCCCATCACTAATAGCTATTAACGTCGAGTAAGTCGGTTCAAATCAGATGTACCAGTAAATATAATTTAGAAACATTCGTCGCTCAGGATGGCTTAAGTTCAACTGAATTGGCCTATACCCACGGTGGGTTTGATACTGTCGACCTTTTTACACAGCCTGGGTCGAAACAAGAAGCTCATGTTATCAACCAAACTATGAATTATCAAAAACAAATTGTGTTTAATTTTTTTAAAAAACGAACATCTGTACAGTGATAGAGAAATGTTATATAGTAACAAAATAACCTGTGAACGCCTATATAGCTATGCAATTAACTTTATCACCCTTAAACGCCCCATTTCTGACAGTTAATCACGATCATAACGGATGCCGAGATAAAGCACTCAAATCTGCCGAACGTATTTGTGATAATCGTGGGGTGCGTTTAACACCAATTCGCCGTCAAGTATTAGAGCTTATCTGGGAAAGCCACCGCGCTATTAAGGCATATGATCTGCTGGACAGAATAAAGCCCAAAGCCGGCACGGCAAAACCAGCCACTGTTTATCGGGCCTTGGATTTTTTGATGGAACAAGGTTTAATACATAAAGTGGAAAGTCTGAATGCCTTTATCGGATGCAGTTATTCCGAACATCAACACCAACAATTATTACTGACTTGTACTCAGTGCCAGGAGGTTGAAGAAAGACCCGCTGATGAGGTTATGGAAGCAATAGCAAAAGAACTTGAACGCGCGGCTTTTATTATCCATCACAAAGCCATTGAGATACATGGCATTTGTGGTCGTTGTACGTCAATTCAATAAATCATTTCAAAAAGTGTTAATTATTGAATAGTGAATCAATACAATTATGCTAGCGGTCTGAACACTTACAAAATAAATGTGTCTATTTTTTCATGATCCCAATCTAGATCACCCGCTTGTTTAATAAGACTAAAACAGCTTGAACTTTTATTGTTATTTTCTTTAATAAAATCAATTAATTGTAGCGTGGCTTTTTCCTGGCTGGAAAAAGGACCAAAATCACCGGCACTTGAACGGATGTACCATTCAAGTATTTCTGTTCCCAGTTTTTTTTTAGAAAAAATGGGGTCGGACTTAAACATAACGCCAATTAGTTTTATTCATTTTTTTATGCACCTAAAAAATTAATCACAAACCCAATATCTATAATATTAATTTTTCGAATGTACATTATCAGTCAAATGTACTAGAACTTTGCGTGGCTTTGTGTAAAATAATGTAAAGTTTTGTTAAACATTTACCTGATTAAGTGGATAGGAATTGCCACTAGTTAGGGCTGGGATGCCTATTAACGCGCTTGCGAAAAATAGTGAATCGCAGCGGTTATTAGTAAGTAATACGTATGCCTAATTGCGCACCACGTCCTGGCTCCGGTGCAAAGTTACGTAAATAGGACACCGAGTTACGGATATTTTCATTTAACAGGTTATTACCTTTCAGGTATAACAGCACCTGACTATCTTGAAAGTCTTTTATTTTATAATCTACCCCCATAGTCAGCAGATAATATCCGGCTGAGGTGGTGTCGTTAGCGCCAGGGCGATCTTGCGCCTGTCCACGGGTAAAGCGTAGATTAGCCGTCCAATCTTTATGCGTGTAATCCCATTGAAAACCAAAACGCAAAGGCGGCATACGCGGCACTGCCGCACCTGTGGACACAAAAGTGCCATTGGTATAATCGCTAAATAGCGTTAAATCTAAAGCGCCCTTCCCTAATTCCGCAATTGGAAACACCAGTTTACTTTCATAGCCTCTAAAAATAGCGCCGGCCTGATAACTGGCCGTTACAGGTGTACAACTGCCTTGTGAACCCGATAGACATTGAGCATTTGCTGTATTTAAAGAATTACCTAATGTGGGTGTAAATCCAGAATTTACAAATTCACCGGTACGTTGTTGGTATATGTAATTGTTTGCCCAATTATTGAATAAATCCAACTCTGCCCTTACCCAGCTGGTTTTATATTTATAACCCACATCAAGGTTGTAAGAGGTTTCCATTTGCAAATTTGGATCGCCTAATTCATAGCTGCGGGTGGCGTCATGAAAACCATTGGCAAACAGCTCCTGTACCTGCGGTGCCCGTTGGGAACGGGTTAGCGCCATATTCAGGCTGTTGCTACTATCCAACTTCCATAAAGCCGAGGCCGAGGCACTGACGGGTAAGTAGTTATAGGAAGAATTCACTGTATAGTTATCGGCTGCACTGCCGCTTAACATATACGGAGCTGTATAGCTGCTGCTGAGATTGGGTGTCAGTGTCGTGTCTTCAACCCGTATCCCCACTTCGTATTTAACCGGACCGTAATCTAAAGACTCTTGCCCGAACACTCCAACACTGTTGGTCTGCGTATTCGGTACTATATTGGTGACGGGTGCGGTAGGGTCTATCAGCGTATCAGGAACACCGCCATTTGGAAACGAGAAGGCGGCAAATTGGCTTGAAATGACTTGTACACCCACAGCACCATTCAAGGCACCTAAGGCTTTGTGGGTTAATTCGACCCGCCCTTCGTAGGTTTTGTTACTAAACGCTGTACCTGGGTTATAAGTAATGCCTGGCACACCACCATCCCACTCAGTATGATAATAATCTGTGTAACCTAAACGCATTTTTAATTTATCCGCAAAACGAAACGGATTATTCAATTCGCCTTTTAAATCGTACTTGGTTTGCATTTGATCAATACGCACATTAGGATCGGCATAAGTCGTATTATTGGCACCTTGGATAGAGGTACCACCATCTGGCGCTATACCGTAATTATTATGAAACTGATTGATACCAAGCCCAACAAAACCCTTATCAGTGACATAAGATCCGCCTAATGCACCATTCAGTGTTTGCGCAAATGTATTATGAATTAAACCGTGCGTATTACTCACTACGCTTAAGGTGGGATCTAACGCTTGTGCTTTAGTTGCATCAATTGATGACCCGCCGATTGCCATATCTCCGCGGTCCCGATACAAACCGTCGATATGGTAAGACCAGTTTTGATAACTGCCTTCTGACTTCATTGCCGAACTGGATTCGTTAAATGCGGTATCATAACGCTGATCAAAAACTATATTTACTGGCTTGCTATACAGATGAGTAGGAATGCGATTATCGATAATATTGACCACCCCACCCATGGCTCCACTGCCATATAATAAAGTTGCAGGGCCTCGTAATACTTCTATACTCTCCGCTAATGCGGGTTCTATACTGGTAGCATGATCTGGACTTAACTGTGACACATCATTACTGCCTATGCCATTCTCCAACACCCTTACCCTAGGTCCACTTTGCCCGCGGATTACCGGTGTACCTACACCTGGTCCAAAAGACTGACTGGTAATACCCAATTCTTGTTTTAAAGTCTCGCCTATGGTGTGACCCATTTTCATCGTTAGTTCGTCACCGCTAAGTACAGTGACAGGTACAGTGGCATCAGATAGTTTAGTCGCTAGTGGTGCTGTGATGATAACAGTATCCAATTCTGTGACTGGCGTTTCGGTTGTTGTATCTGCAAACGCTTTAGGCTTAACAGCATCTAGTTTTACATCGGTACGCGTATCTGTATCAACCACCATCAAGTGTGTGTCGGCTTGATCATCGCTGGGCGTTGGCGCAATCTGATTTGTTGCTGATTGCATGGTTTGTTCAGCCGCTTGAACGGCCAAAGCAAAGCTGGCTGAAGCCGCCATTAATATTAGTTTTTTATACATAGCTTATCCCTATCATCTTTAAACTAATGTTATAACATTACGTTTATAGTAAAAAAATACAAAAAATAATCCTTCTTATGGCATACAACGAGTTATCAAATTATAGACCATAATTGCCCAATCACATTTCCAAATACAGATATAACGTGTAGACATCTGCATACCATGAGTACGCTATAACTATCGCCAATATATCTTGCGGTAAGTGTGTTTTATAAGCAACCAACACATTATCAGGATTTGTGGTTGTCATAAAATCAATTACAGTTGGACTGTGATTAAGCATTGAAATGTGACTATATAACATTTCAATGCTTATGTCTAGTTGTGGGTGTTTCTGATATTTAAAAAACTAATAAGCTCAAAGGCCTATTTCTTATCCAGTTTTTTCTTGGCAGCATCCAGTGTGGTACCAATAGTTTCTACGCTTTTTCGATAGTCTGCCTGTTCTTTATTAGCGGTATCTGCAATCACGGTATTATCGGTATTGGCTTCATTAATCAGGCATTCGAAGTAAGTTCTGGCTTGCAGTTGCCATTCGTTGGTGGCCTTAACGCTTTTATTAAAACCGTCCACATCTTTATCATCCACGGCTGGCGGTATTGGTTTTTCACCGCATTTAGCCGGTTTCCAACCACCATCACTTAGTGTTCCAGCTTGGGCAATATTTGCTAGCGGCAATAGAATAAAGGTAGTGATTAATACAAACAGTTTCATTCGTTATCTCCGAATAATGATAAAAGAACAGGATTTTGGATCGGCTATATAAAATTTTCAAATAGAAAATAATAGAAGCATGGCTAATATTTCTGATTCAGATATTTTGGCGGGGTATTGGCTTAAGGTGTTAAACCTTTACTTTCATGCGGTATACTCATCTGCCGTTTCTGTGAGAATAATCGCGCCCGGCGTTTTTTTAGCCAAATATAGACGCCAGTGATAGACAGCATCGCCACCACCAAGCCCATGAGACAGACGAAAATCTGAAAGGGTAAACCCCAGATACCGGCCATGTGCAACGTCACCAGCCAAAGGGTAGCGGTAATACCGGCATTCTGCCCGGAAGGCATAAAAAGTGAAACAAACTTGCCACTGTCGCCATCGAAATACACAGCTGTGCCACCGTTTTTGTCACCAATATCTCTATCGGTTTTAGTCCCATAAGCGAATAAACCTTTCTCGGGCAGATACAACAGGGTGTCTTCTGCATAGATATTAAAATGCTGTAATTCTGCCTGTTCAGCCATAAACCGCTGCCCTATCGTTTGCGCGGTATGCCAATCGATACCCGGCTCGGGGCGCGGTTGCGGCAGATTGGCTATCGGTAAATTGCCTATATCGGGTAAATCAAACAGCGCGACCATTACCGGTTGATAAACTTGGGTACGCAGATTAAAGCAGACCGATGACCAAGCAAATACAAACAACATAATCCAGGTCCACAAACCTCCAGCGCGGTGCAAATCAAAATTAATGCGATAATTAGAAGCGGGCCATTTTATTTTCCAGGCGACAACCCACCGCGACCAGTAGCCTTTTTGCTGTTGTGCTAAAGGCTGTTTTAACCTGACTTCGCTATTATTCCGCCGTATTGGCAAAGTTAAATAAAAACCCACAAAACAATCCACCGTCCAGATCAGCGCCGCAATGCCGAACAGCCAGCCGCCCACTTCGCCCAGGGCTAGTGAGTAATGCAAACTATAAATTACGCTTAAAATATTGCGGCGGGATAGTGGCCATAACCCTTCATCCTTGCCATACTCGATCAATTCGCCACTATATGGATTCAGCCGAATCAAGTTGTGCCCTAAATCATAAGGCTTGCCGGTTTCTGGATCGTTTCTTGGTGATAGAAATATCTCATAGACCTGCCCCGGCTTAAGATTAAAACTAATCATGTTGACTTGTGCATGTGGCTCCAATGCCAGGGCTTTTTCACGTAAGGTATATCCATCCAGCAAGGGTTTGTCTTGTGGTACGACATAATGGCGTTCGGGATTCAGCCAGCCATCCAGTTCTTGATAAAAAGCCAGCACACTACCCGTCATTCCGGCTACGGTCAGAAAAAAGGCCATATACAGGCCTGCATAGCGGTGCACCAGCACCCAAAATTGGCGTGTCATTGGAAGGATCTCATGGATTGTTTGGATGTGAATAGCCGAATGTATAATCCGGCACAGCAGCAAAATAATGCCTTATTTAGGTAAGACGTATCAGCGCGTTAAAATCCTCATTTTTGTTGGAAATAAATGGATGTGGCATTAGCCAATCCACATTTTCCTCCCTAAATTCTTAAGCAGGATGTAACAAATCAAAATAAGTTAGGCTAAATGGCGCAACATTTGTTTGCACCGAACAAGGTATTAAATTGGATTTAACGGCCTATACCACAAAAGAAAATGTTATCTAGATTTCACCATTTCAAAGATTTAGAGACAGTAAAAAGATAAAAACCTATTACTGCTATCCAGAAATTTAACAAACAGCTCAATTCTATCAAGCTGTTTGTTAAGCAATATACAAATGATTCCAGATTTAATAAATGAGAAATATGGCTAAAATTGAATACCAATAGACCCCATAAAAAATCGTGGTTGACCAAATGTCGAAAACATACCGGTTGAAGACCCATTACCCAGAGGATCTATCCCTCCACCCAGAATATAATATTTATCAAGCAGATTTTTGATATTAAACTGCGCTGTCACTTTGGTTTTGCCAACATTAACACTATAAGCTGCCAGTAAATCAACTGTGGTGAATCCTGGAATTTGAGACAAATTGGGTTGGGAACAACAAACCAGTTGACCATCTTGAAGATTTACCCCACCACCAATTTTAAATCCCTTAAGCTCATCTTCCATAAACTCATAAGTGGTAAATAAGCTGGCTGTGTTTCGTGGTACGCCCCAGTAACGGGTGCCGACGCTGTATAGCCCTTGATAGAGTGAATTTTGCGCATCTGTTTTGGTTACATGAATATCTGTATTGGCATAGGTAGCAATGACGTTCCAATTGGGTAGTATTTGCCCCTGAATGTCTACTTCTGGACCATGGCTATTGATTTGGCCTATGGTTAATTGACAAGCACTACCGTAACAAGCAAAAGGATGCGCGGGATCGTTTGCTGCAACATTGGTTTTGGTTAAATCGTAATAGGCAAAATTAGCGCGTAAGCGACCATCATAAAATTCGGTCTTGATGCCGCCTTCATATTGCGCGGCACTGGTAGGAGCCACTGCTTGAAAATTCGGCCATGTGAAACCCGTATTCGCACCAAATCCTTCGACGTAATTGGCATAGGCGCTTAACCAGTTTTGTGGTTGCCACAAAATACCGACACGCGGAGTAACGGCATCTTGAGTTTGTGGTGGTGTAAATGATAGTGCCCCCAAATAATCTTGGGTTGATGATTTTTGATGTATGTATTGGTAACGAATACCGCCCATGACATGAAAATTGTAAGGCAGTTTTATCTGGTCTTGTATATACAGACCGTATTGATCGGTAATATTTCGAGTTTTAGTCCAGGACGTTGGGTCAACCGATGACGGATAATTATTTCCAGGATGGACAGGGTTATAGGTATTGATATTAGATAACGGTTGTCCGCTGTTAAACAACCAATTGATAAAAGTTGCATTATCGGTTGCATTGCTAGCGGTTGAATTAAGACGATAATAATCGCTACCCATCAGCAAGGTATGTTTTAGTCCTACGGTATCAAAGTGTCCGGTTATATCCAGATTAGTTGAATAGGTGTCATTAGCTGTTTTCTGATCGAAATAGTCTAAACGGTACACTGAATTAGTGCTGAGATTGTTAGTAAAGCGTTGGAAAAATGCAGCGGCAGTAGGGTCGTTAAACTGATAACTCGGATAAGAGGCAATGGGAATATTACTAGATACCCTATTTGCAGAGACTCTATGTTTTATATTCCAATCATCGTTAAATTGGTGCGACCAATTCATGCCAACAAAAATAGTATCCTGAATGCCGGGTGAGTATTCACCATAGTTATTTTTGATGGGCATATTCATGAGTTGACCGTTGATGATGGGTATAAAGCCAGTATCCACATCAAAGTTTTTATGTTGATATTCCATTTCCAGTGTTGCTTGGGTTTTTTTACTAATATTCCATTTCAATACCGGTGCCAGAAACACATTATCGTTAAAGACCAAATCGCGAAAAGATCCGCTGTTTTCATAGGACATATTCATCCGGTACAACAATGTATCATCTATGGTTAACGGGCCAGTGGCGTCAAGCGTGGTTCGGTATAAATCGTAGGATCCGAATTGCTGATTCAATGCATAATAAGGCGTGGCTAATGGCTGTTTGGTGACTACGTTTACCATGCCACCCGGTTCAGCCAAACCGTATAAAATAGCTGCTGGACCTTTTAGTACCTCAATACTTTCTATATTGGCCATTTCACGACTGGCAGAGCCCTGTTGTAAACGGAAACCGTTCCGAAAAAAAGTTTGAGAGGCAAAACCGCGTATAGTAATTTGTTGGGTTGGTGCATTGGCGTTGCCAAAACCGAAAGCAAAACTGCCTGTGGTTACCCCACTGACATTTTTTAAAGCATCGCCCAGATTAATGACTTGTTGATCTTTCAAAACCTGTTTGGAAATGACCTGTACATTCAGTGGTGTTTCCATAATGGGTGTATCGGTCTTAGTGCCGCTGGTTGCGCTGGGTAGCACATAGTCTGCATTATAAGGATCTTTAACATCATCAATGCTATTACCCACTACTGTAACCTTGGGTAAGGAAATTGGATCAGCCTGATTGATGTGTGGTGCGGGAGGCAGTTCTTCCACAGTAAAAGCGTTATCGGCGGTCTTACGAAAACCCAACCCAGAATGCCCCAGCAGTATTTTTAACGCTTGTTCCGGTGAATATTGACCAGATACAGGTTGTGAGCGTAACTTTGCGACCAAGTCTGCTTGATACAATAGACGCAGATTGGTTTTATCGGCCAACTCGGTTAACGCACTGTCTAGCGGTAGCGCCGGAATATTGAAGGTTTGCGGCTTATCGTCCGCCCAGGCAGCCATGCTCACGCTGGTAATCAACATTAGCGATGCGATTTGCTTGAGTGTAAAAATAGGAGGGGTATTTTGTCTGGAGCTGCCTATTTGACGCGTTTTTTTCATATCCATTCCATAATGTTTGCACGGTTCCACAACCGCTTCAGTGTTAGGACGGATGAAACGAAAAATCCTGTAAAGGATTTAGAAAATTGTTATGTGTAACTGATCAAACCATAACAATACGAGCCAGAATTAACCATGCAGGAGCGTCAACCAAGGGGTAATCCGGGTGACTTTAATCGGCAAAATTTGCTCGATCATGTACATGCTGGCAGCGGGATCATTAATAGGAAATACACCACTGACGCGCAGATTCGCCAAGCGATCATCGACTATGGCGATACGTCCATACACGTAACGGTCAAGCTCTGCAACCACCTCTTGTAGCGGCTGGTTTTTAAATACTAGCTTGCCACGTTGCCAAGCCGTGGCTTGATTAATATCCACAGCAACAATGGATTGCAGGCCGTTTTCCTGGTCATAAAAGCCTTGTTGTCCTGCATTGACCCGAGAGGTCTCTGCGTAGTCTTTGTCATGCAGGCCTTTGACACTAACGGCGTGTTCTTGTACTGTGATAAACGTTGTTTTTGATCGTTCCGTCACTTCAAACACTGTGCCCAAGGCTTTGATAATCGCGATGTCAGTAGCAACCTCAAAAGGTCGGTTGCGATCAGTAGCGACATGAAAAACAGCTTGGCCGTGTTTCAGTACCAACTTTCGGCCTGACGCACTGTAGTTAACGCTTAGTGCAGTGTCAGTATTCAACTTTACTTGACTGCCATCAGCAAGGGTGATGGTTTTTTGTTCGCCAACAGCAGTGTAGTAGTCGCTAAACCAGTGATCATTTAGGGAGATTAGAGGCAGCGTCAGTATAAACAGGATACTTGCTACGGCCAAACCGCGTAAGCGTCGGCCGTCATGTCTAACGCGTTTGCTGTCAATCAACGGCTGCGGTTCGCTACTAATGGGTTTTTCTGTGCCCATCACCTCGCCCATATCCAGCATCAATTGCTCTGCTTCGATAAACGCCTTTTGGTGCGATGGACTACGATTGATCCATTGTGCAGCCAACAATTTATCCTGCTTAGTCACCTTATCGGAATTCAAGCGAATGATCCAATCAATGGCTTGATCGGATAATTCGGTAATTTCTGAAACGGATGCTTTGGACATAAAGGGCGTAGTGATGTTTGTTATTATTATGACGGATGAGTGAACATTTCCTTTCGTTTTTTTTATTGACGAGGCTAACACATTCAGCTTACGCTGAAAATCGTGCCAAAGGCAGGTTATAAACGAAGGACTGATAATTTTTCCAGATACCTGTGGTACCTGGCGTTTGTGTAGCTGACGAGAAAAAATTTAAGGCATGCTAAAACGGCTTAAAACTAATGCAAACCTTGTATTGCTTTTAATCTAACCTAGTATTGATACCTAGCTTCAGCTTAGTTCTCTTGGTTAGCTAGCATGACGCACGGTAATTATTTCGCACAATAAGTCACTTAGCACTCATCTTCGATTAATTTTTACTTAAACAGACTCAGATAGTTGAGTAATCATTTTGTTGGTAACCTTCATCAATCTAATTAATGTTGTCTTAACCGATCCCGGCAATGTTTAATGGCTTGCGCTAGGTGTTTGCCAACTGCGCTTTCTGAGATGTTTAAACTGGCTGCGACTTGGGTATAGCTATAACCCTCCACGCGATGCAAATAAAAAACCTTGCGGCACAGCTCGGGTAATTCATGCATGGCTTTGTTTATCGCGGCCAAACGCTGTTGATGCAGATAATGCTTATCCGGTCCGGGTAGCATGTCTGGAATATTCTGTATCACTTCGTCGTCCACATCCAGTGATAACCGATTAACACTTAAGCGTTGGTAATCAATCACCAAATTGGCAACAATCCTATACACAAAGGCACGCGGATTGTCGATGGTTTCAGCAGGTAAGCGATTGCTAAGACGCAAGTAGGCATCTTGCAGTATGTCGGAAGACAAGTCTTCGGAACCTAGTTTCCTGGCAATAAAACGGCTAAGTTCATCCCGATGTTGCTGGATGAAGTTGGCAATAATTTGGGGCGTTAATTCTGTTCCGCTAGTATTGAGGGAATTTTCATTGTCAGCTTCTATGAAGTTTTTAAGTGGTGATAAAGTTGGATCGACCATGTAATATCAATGTATTTGCTGAAAATGATGGTTAATAGCATTATTTATGCCAGTTAGCTGAAATCATCTGTAATGTAGGTAGAGCAAGGGATTGCTGAGCAGAAAGACTGCAAAATTTGAAATAAATAATTAAAGATTACGTGATATAACACAACTTATTTATGTGAAATAACATAGTTTAATTATTTTGCAGCGCTTTTTTTAGGGCATAAATTAAAATACCACCTTGTTTACATCCATACCCGCCATTAGTACTGGTAAAAAGCCTCAGTTTTGTGTAGCTTAGTCAATTCCATAAGACCGTATCTAGCGCAAATTACATTTTCTATTCTATTACCCATTAAACTGACGACAAGCCTAAGGAGCATTTATGCAACAGTCTGAATTACCCTTGATTCTCTATACACATCCCATGTCACGCGGGCGAGTGGTACGCTGGATGCTGGAAGAAATTGGCTGCGTTTACGAGACAAAATTACTCGAATACGGCACCAGCATGAAAGCACCCGAATTTCTTGCTATTAACCCAATGGGCAAGGTGCCTGTTCTTAAGCATGGTGAAGCAGTCGTTACTGAAACTATTGCCATCTGCACTTATTTAGCACAGGCATTTCCAGCAGCCCTACTAACACCAGATCAGGATGATCATCATGCTTGGGCGGATTATTATCGTTGGTTGTTTTTTGCCGCTGGCCCACTGGAAGCCGCAATTACCGACAAATCGCTGGGAATCCAGATACCAGAAGAGCGACAAAGGTCTGTCGGTTATGGTAATTTTGAACAGGTAATAAGTGTAATTGAATCTACACTAAAACATAAAAAAGTGATTGCTGGCAATCGCTTTAGTAGCGCAGACCTTGTTCTTAGTTCCTACCTTTCCTTCTACTCCCAATTTGGAATTATTCCAGCCAATTCAATTATTTCGGACTATTTTACTTTACACAAAAACCGCCCCGCTGCTATTCGTGCAGAGCAGATTGATGTAGCCTTGTTAGGCAAACCCTAGTGATATAAAGTGTAATTTAGTTTGGTTTTCAAAAAAACTGTAGGTATGGATGCTGAGTAATTTAATGATGTAGGGTGTTAGCCAATGGAATGCCGACACCCGTATTGCCATATACACCTTTTAACGATAAATGAAGCAGTCTGGGTCTACCGCTAAAATAACGACGCTACTGTGTTAGAAACGTTGACTGCGCCTTGGTAAATTTCCTTCATGACCGCTGATACTTGCGAAATTTGCTCATTGCTGGATTGGGCGCTATTTTTAACGATATCCATACGTTCAGTAACTGTTGATGTTAAGTTACGATTAGCATCTACCACTTGGTCGATTTCGGCAGTTGCTTTGCTGGTACGTCCTGCCAACTGTCTAACTTCGTCGGCAACCACAGCAAAACCTCGCCCTTGCTCACCAGCGCGAGCGGCTTCGATGGCGGCGTTTAAGGCCAGTAAATTGGTTTGATCGGCAATTTGGCTAATGGTTGATACTATGGAAATAATACTGCTAGATTGCTCGTTTAATTGTGCAATCACTTCGCTAACTTGATTGATTTGCAGAGTAATTACATTTGACATTTCAACTGAAGTTGCTAACAGACGGGTACCATTTTCTGCGATTTGGCTGGTTTCTTCCGCCGTAGAAAACGACATTTGTGCTGCTTGAATCACGTTATTATTGCGGTTAACTTTATGGGTGATGTCAGTTGCAAATTTGATGACTTTAATCACTTTTCCATCGGCGTCGATGATGGGATTGTAGGACGCCTCTAACCATACCTGCTCGCCACGTGAATTTCGACGTTGAAATTCTCCAGCTTGAAATTGACCGCTTTGCATCAACCTCCAAAAATTGGGATTGTCAGTGTAGAAACTATCAAAACACAACATTCGATGATGATTGCCGACAATATCATGTAATTGATAGTCCATTAATTGCAGAAATTGGTTGTTTGCCGTTACGATTTGACCGTCTGGTGTAAATTCGATGACTGCCATTGATCTGTGCAAGGCTTGTTGAATGGCCAGTTGATCGCGTAATGTATTGTGCATATCAGTCACGTCACTGGCAATTTTAAATACTTTGGTAATATGGCCTTGCTGGTTAGTGACTGGAAAATAGCTGGCTTCCAGCCAGATGCTATTGCCCGATTTATGCCGACGTAAAAAGGTGCCATGTTGTTTTTTACCTGCGTTAAGATTTTTCCAAAACAATGCATATTCACTACTGTTCACATAGGATTGTTCACATAAGATTTTATGGTGACGACCTTCTAATTCGCTGGCGGTATAACCCACAGTATCCAAAAACAATGGATTGGCTTTTATGATTGTCCCATCGGGTGAAAACTCAATGGTAGCGACATTCGCTTCAATTGAGTTGCTCATATCGGTCAATTCAGCTAATTTACCCAGAGTTTCGGCTAAATTGGTTTTGAGTTTCTTGGAAAAGAAATCGAACACTATGTACTCCGTCAGTTAAAGGGGGGGTGTTAAGGAACTGAAATTACCGTTAATTTTAGCTATGGCTTACTTTACCGAGCACTTTTAGAAATTATAGACCAACCCTGATTTTTTTTTAGTTGCTAAACCAGCGTTTACTAGCGACACCCTATATTAATGCAGTTAGATGATGATAGTGAGCAGCGTTGTTCTGGATATTCCAGTTAAACAATGTAAGCGGGGATAGGTTTGCGGCGCCAGTTTGAGCGTGCCTTTGATGTAGAGGGATTTAAATACAATTGATTCAATTGCAAAACCCAATAAAGTCAGATGCGTTGGTAGTCAGAATGACTAGACAATCCAGTATCATTTCTCGCCTGTTGGGTTAATTTCCAAAAGGCAAGAAATGCTAAACATGATACTTCAATTAAATATCAATTGCTTATAGCTAACTTAACATAACTTGCAATTGAGCGACGCACAACAATGTTACTCAGATACTTTTTTATGATCAGTACGGGTAGATTTTTTTGTTAAACCTAAAATAATATTCTTTAAATCATCCAAATAGGTATAGGCAACCGGAATCACTAACAGGCTCAGTAGGGTTGATGTGACCAGTCCGCCAATCACAGCAACTGCCATGGGGCTGCGAAACGAAGCATCTGCCTCCCCCATTCCCAGGGCGATGGGCAGCATCCCCGCCCCCATGGCTATGGTAGTCATTACAATAGGCTGCGCACGTTTATGACAGGCATCCAGCAAAGCATCTACTCGACTCATGCCATGACGTCTGGCAACAATGGCATACTCCACTAACAGAATAGAGTTTTTGGTAGCAATACCCATTAACATCACCAAACCGATTAAGGAAGGCATGGAAAAACTTTTGTTGGCTAACAATAAAGCCACAAAACCACCCCCGAACGATAATGGTAAGGCCATCAATATGGTAATGGGTTGAATAAAGTCTTTAAACAATAACACCAAGACAATAAAAATACACAGCACACCAGTAAGCATAGCTAAACCAAAACTGCTGAACAATTCGGTCATCATTTCCGCATCACCAATATTGATTTTTTTTACACCATTTGGCAAATTCTGCATACTGGGTAAGTTTTCTACAGCATTGGTTACATCACCCAAGGGTAGATCAGACAGTTCTATTTCAAAGTTAACGTTACGTGAACGATCATAGCGGTCGATGACAGCCGGACCACTGCCCAAACTCAGCGTAGCCACTTGTTTAAGCATAACAGCGTTTAAGCCTGCTTTTATACTCGGTACAGCCAAGCGTTCCAACACAGACAGATCACTACGTCCTGTATCAGTCAGTTTAACCATAACAGGGACTTGTCGTTGCTCAAGATTTAATTTCGGTAAGGAATAATCATAGTCGCCAACCGTTGCAATGCGTAGCGTTTGCGCAATACTGGCACTGGTTACCCCTAAATCGGCAGCGCGTGCAAAATCGGGCAGTACCGAAATTTCGGGCCTTACCAGTGCAGCGGAAGAGGCAATACTGCCCAGTCCAGGTATGGTGCGCAAATCTTTTTCTACTGCACGAGCAGCGGTATTTAAAGCTAAGCTATCATCACCACTCAGCACTAACACATACTTTTCGCCATTGCCCCCTAAGCCCACTTTAAAGCGTGCGCTAGGTAATTGTTCCAAGGCTATGCGTATATTTTGTTCTATAACCTGTTTACGCACTGGACGGTCCTGACGCTCAGTCAATGTAACGGTTAGTGTGGCTTTACGTACTTCGCTAGATTGACTGCCAGAAAGTGCATCGCTACCGGCTGAACCACCACCAATAGTGGTATAGATAGAATCGACGTAAGGTACTTTTTTGACTAACTCCCGCGCTATTTCCGCCGCTTCATGCGTTTGTGCCAAGGTCGAACCTGGCGCTAATTCCACAAAAACTTGTGTCTGAGAACTATCATCGGCGGGGATAAAGCCTGTCGGTAATAACGGAATTAAAAATAATGTACCCACAAAAAATACAATGGCACCCATTAATGTAATCAAGCGATGCTTAAGGCACCAAGTTGCCAATTGCATGTAATATTGCATGATGCGACCTGTGCTATGTATTACCTGTCCGGTGTCTTTTAACAAATAGGCAGCCATTAACGGGGTCAGCATACGCGCAACCACCAGAGAAGCCATGATGGCAAGTGCAGCCGTCCAGCCAAATTGTTTAAAGAATCGACCGGGAATCCCATCCATAAATGCGGTAGGCAAAAACACAGCCACCAAGGCAAACGTGGTGGCAATAACCGCCAGCCCAATCTCATCAGCCGCTTCCATTGCAGCTTGATAGGGGGTTTTGCCCATCCGTAAATGACGGGTAATGTTTTCTACTTCGACGATGGCATCATCAACCAAAATGCCAATTGACAATGATAAAGCCAGCAAGGTAACGGTATTAAGCGAAAAACCAAAATAATGCATGCCAAAGAATGCTGGAATCACCGATAAAGGCAAGGCGATAGCGGAGACAAACGTTGCTCGCCAATCACGTAAAAATATCCAGACCACCAATACAGCCAATACAGAGCCTTCATAAATCATATTCATGGAACCCTGAAAGTCTTCTTGCACCATCGTAACGAAATCAAACGCTTGCGTAATTTCAATATCGCTATTTTCGGCTTCTAATACTTTCAATAACTTTTGCACGCCCGCGGCCACTTCCACTTCACTGGCGCCACGGCTACGCGTCACTTCAAAACTGACAACCGGCTTACCATTCAATAAAGCCATTTCGCGTGGTTCTGCAATCGCATCACTGACTGTGGCTATTTGCTCTAAACGTATACGGCTGCCATTATCAAGGTAGATGGGTATTGCCCCTATTTCCTGCGCAGATTTTACGTTACCCAAGGTACGCAAGGGTTGTTCGCCAACGCCCAACACGGCACGACCACCGGCACTTTCCTGCTGTATCTGCTTCAGTTGTTGTGAAATACTGGTAGCAGTGGCGTTGAGTGCCTGAAGTTTAAGTGGATCTAAAGCAATAGTAATCTCACGACTAACCCCCCCTACCCGTTTAACAGCACCCACACCTGGCACAGTTAACAGTTTTTTGGCGATAGTGTTTTCGACAAACCAGGACAAGGCTTCTACATCCCTGCTGGATGAGGCCACGGTGTAAGCCAAAATAGGCGAACTGGCCAAATCCACTTTGGTAACAATAGGATCTCTGACATCGGTGGGTAGATCAGCACGCACTTTTGAGACTGCAGAGCGAACATCTTCCATGGCTTCTTGTACGGGCTTTTCTAGACGGAACTCAACCGTAATTTTGACACTGCCATCCTGTATTTTGGTGGTCATGTGTTTTAAGCCTTGCAAAGTTGCAATCGAATCTTCGATTTTACGCGCAACTTCGTTTTCAAGCTGAGTGGGCGAAGCACCGGGCAAGCTGGCCGATACCGTCACCGTTGGTAAATCTAAATCCGGAAAATTTTGTATTTTCATGGCTTTGAAGCTCATGATGCCACCAAAACTTAACAACACAAATAACATGAGTGCCGGAATGGGATTGCGGATACACCAGGCTGATACATTCATGGTTGCACCAACCTGACGCTATCGCCGTCGTTCAAAAAGGTAGTACCACTAGCAACCATGTTATCGTTAGCACTAATGCCAGACACAATTTCCAGCGTGTTATCCTGTTGTCGCCCTACTTGCACTTTTAGTTGGCTGACGGTAGCCACATTGTCCTTTGCCTCTCCAACTCGGAATACATAGCTGAAACCTTCTCGAAATGAAACAGCAGTTTGTGGCACGGTTAATCCTTGCGTGGTATCTAATTGAAAGTGACCCGTGCCAAACATGCCGGCACGCATTCCTTGGGCAGTGGCTGCCGGTAAATCGACATAGACCAGACCATTACGGGTTTGGTTATCCAACGCCGGTGCCAGAGTACGTACCTTACCTTTAACAGTACCCACCCCAGTAACAATTACTGAAACGGGTAAGCCTGGTTTTATTTTTACCATTTCACTGGCGGTAACTTCGCCGCGCCATTCCAGGCGGTTTTGCCTGATCATGCGAAACAGTTCCTGTCCCTTATTGGCTACTGCCCCCAACGTGGCGGTACGTGAAGAGATAACCCCATCATCAATAGCCAATACCCGTGTATATTTTAATTGTATAAGTTGCGCATCCAGTTGTGCCTTGGCAGATTGCACCTTGGCGAGTGCGGTTTTTTGTGTGGTTAAATATTGAGCGATTTGTAATTGACTAATCGCACCGCTATTATTAACCGCTTCAGCCCGTTTTGCGTTCAATTGTGCATCGGCCAAATTGGCTTCGGCTTCGGCCAATGCAGCACGGCTTTTGGCGACATCCGTGGAGACAGTTTCGTCGGCAAATGTGGCCAGTACTTGTCCTTTACGCACATTATCACCCACTTGCACGGCCACTTCGTTTAAATGCAAATCGCTCACTTCTGCACCAATAATGGCTTCCTGCCAAGCTGCGATAGAGCCGTTGGCAAGTATCTGCACGGGAATGGACTGATATTGCGGGCGCACAACATTGACATTCAATGAGGGTTTAGTCGCTGTGTGACTGGGTTTTTCTTCAGCATAGGCGCAAGGGGTTGTCGTCAGCGCCAAAGCGATTATGAAGCTAGCTATACAAAGCGTGGCGTTGTATTTTCCTTTGCTCATGATTTTTCTCCTGATAAACTTTGTTGTGGATTGGTTGAAGTGGGAGGCTGTACATTGGGTTGACTAGTCTCTATTGGTTTAAGCTCACTAGTGGATTGCTGCGCTTCTTCCCAACTTCCACCGGCGGCTCTGTATAGGGCTATCCAGGCACTGACTTGTTCTTGCTCTAAATCTTTAACCGCCAACTCAGAGGATAACTGATTGCGTCTGGAGGTTTCCAAATCGATTAAACTGCCTAACCCGTTTTCAAATAATTGGCGACTGGCTTGAAAACTTTGCTGATACGCACTGGCGGCCTGACGTGCATGAACTATGCTTTGCGCAGCAGTATCAAGCCTGACCAATGCTTCTTCCACCTCTTTAACAGCAGTACGCACTTTACTGTGATAATTACTCACCGCTGCCTCATATTGCGCACGCATCGAGTCTACATTTGCAGCACGTTTTCCCGCATCAAACAACGGCAAACTCAGCGTAGGGCCAATCGACCAGGTTTGCGCCAAAGCTAGCGCCGCACCATTCATACTTTGCAAGGTTGGTGTAATATTGCCTGACAAACTTAACTTGGGATAACGCTTGGCTTGTTCAACGCCTATATTGGCACTGGCTTCTGCAACATCACGTTCCGCAGCCGCCAGGTCTGGCCGTTGAAGTAAAGCATGAGCTGGCACACTGTCTAATTTAAAAGCAGGTGCAGCAGGCAGTTTTGCTATCAATTCCGGTTGTTTCTGCAAAGACTGACGTACAGTGTTTTCATCCAATGCAGTTAAGGCAACCAGTCCTTTTATAGATCGCTCGCATTGCCCTTGTTTTTGCAGCAACGTTTTTTTAGCTTCTGCCAAGCTGGCATGACTGAGAGAGGTATCGGCCAGCGAGCGAAAACCGTGTGTTTGCGCAAGATCTAGAAGATTACTGGCGACTTGTCTAGATTCGCTATCAGCTTGCAGTTGTTGCACTTGCACTTCACAATAGCGGTAACTCAGATAAGCATTAGCCACTTCCACTGCTACGGCGACTCTGGCATCGTGCCAAGAGGCGTTGCGCGATTCTAATTGACTTTGCGAAGCTTGGGTTTGGCGGGCCAGGCCACCAAATAAATCCAGCTCCCAGCTGGATTGTAAGCCAGCTTGATACTGGGTACGGTAAAAGGCCGGACCACCAATTGAGAAAGAGGATCTGGTCGCGCCTAAATTGCCATCCAAAGTCGGTAAGAATGCAGAATCGGCACCTATTAAACTGGCACGTGCTTGCTCAATTCTTGATGCCGCATTAGCGACCGAATAACTGGCATTTTCTGCTGATTGCAAAAACTGATTTAGAGTAGTATCGTTAAAGCGTTCCCACCAGTGTAACAATGCGTCTGGCTGTCCTTGATGCGCTAACGGCAGTTGTTCTTCCTCTGGTTGCGGTGCTTGCCAGTGGTCTGCTATAGACAGCGACGGCGGGCTATAATCCGGCCCCACGGTTGCGATGAGTCCAGTAGAACACGCGGTCAACAATGACAGTGAAAATAACATTAAATAGTTTTGTTTAGTTGTCATCATACAGCGCCCTCCTCTGCTCTACGTTGCGCTTCGTTATTCAGCATTGCCAGAGCGTATCCCGACAAGCGTTTAGCCAAAATATCCACTGCCTCTGGTGTAGTGAGCATTTGCGGTGCAATAGCTGCCACAATATCCTGCCCAACAAACATATGCACACCCATACCTACAATCGCAAATGCCAGTCTTTGCATATCAATATCCACCTCTGTTACACCGAGATGCTGTTTCAGCAAGCTTAACAATTCTTCGTGTTGTGGTTTTATTTCGGTCTCAATTTCTTTCTGCCAGGCCCCGGTTGGTTCTAACATTTCCCGGTAATGTAATTTCATCACCAAGCCAATGTCATCTCCCAGTTTAAAGGGGGTTAGAAAATCGCTGAAAAATAGTTCAAGGGCCTCAGCAATAGGTAAATTGGCATAGCGTTGTCGATTGCCACGCGCAGGCATTTTTATTAGAGGCTCTGAATAAACAGCGCGATACAGCCCGGCTTTATCACCAAAGTAATAGCGGATGGCAGATATATTGGCACCTGCGGCTTCGCAAATCTCACGAGTGGTGGCTGCAACAAAACCTTTTTCGGCAAATAGCCGCAACGCGGCAACTAATAAACATTGACGAGGATCATTACTGTCTTTGACATCTGGCTGTTGTGTGTTGGACATATGAATTTATAGTGGTTAAAGTTGATTAAATCAAACGATTGAATTTAATTGTATCAATCAAACGATTGATTGACAAATTTTTTTATAAAAAAATGGATAAGCCACCTTCAACAGATAGTTATTATTTTACAACGCAGTTATATATTCATAGATATCAATGAGCTGTAGCATATGATGAATGACGCATAATTGGCAGCCATGGTGCAGTTTTAAGATTGATACTGGAGATTACGGCTTTTGTTGCGGTTCGTACCTCACCACAACCTACGAACTGCATTGAGTTAACTGTATCAACTTAGGCCATCGATTTTGATACAATTACAACAGCAATTAAAGTTGGCTTGTGAGAGTGGAAAAATTAGTGTCCTTTTTGTGTAATTTATAGTTTTCGATTGATTATCTAAACACCGCCCCATAACTATTAACTATCTAATTTCCAGTGTGCATACTGAAATCCAATTGTCCTTAATATTTCTATGAATTATCGCGCTCATCTTATATTTATTGGTTTATTTTGTATTTTTTATTTCAAACAATCACACGCCATTGATGCAATTGAAACATCCGAACATCACGATAAATCCTGTTTTTTGCTATATGAATTTGGGGTTGGTGAAATAATCCAGAATCCATCCGAAGCTTGCAAATTGAGATTGAGTCCTGCGTCAATATTCAAAATTCCACACGCATTGGCGGCACTGGATTCTGGAGTAATCACAAGTCCAGAACAGGAGTTAGAATACGATGGAAAAGGGAACTGGGCCTATTCGGCACGTCGAAACCACACCCTAGCCTCAGCAATTCGTAATTCAGTCGTTTGGTATTTTCAACGTATTGCATTACTACTTGGTTTAGAGCAAGAGAAAGCTTATTTGCATAAATTTGCTTACGGCAATGAAGATATTAGTGGAGGACTCACTAGCTTTTGGCTTGGAAATTCACTATTAATAACTCCTGAAGAGCAATTGATTTTTTTAAAAGCTCTATATCAAGATGCTTTGCCAGTAAAAAAATCAGCAATGACTGATGTTAAGACCGTTCTATTACAACCAACTAATGTCGTGGTTAATGCAGCAGGAGAGCAATCGTTTGCTGCACCTTGGCCAAATGATGCAAGAGTAAGCGCTAAAACAGGTAGTATAAATGATCAATTTGGACAGGGAATTCGATGGGTAATTGGATATATACATCGCGGTGAACGTGAGTATATATTTGTCAGTTGCGTAGTAGGAACTCCAGATATTTATGCAAATGCCGCAATAGATCAAGCAGCAAAATTACTGCATGAAAAAGGAATTTTATAGGATTTCAGCAGCCTGCCTACGGCTTACTACTTTCCAAGATTAACCCAGTATTTATTTGGCATTATTTATTGGCCTACCATTGATTATGCAGAAGCTTACTTTGACTACTGCATTGGCTTCTATTAAGCAATGATTTAATTCGGGCAAGCAACAGTCATAGATTGAACATTGTCGATAGGCTGCTGGTTGCCGAATTATCACATTGAGGTAACCAGCAAATTATCTTGTCGTCTTGTCGCCTACATCTGATCACTTTTGGTTTTTTTGAATAGGACAAATTAGCGCAGAACGAACACTTTTGGAGATGATTCAACAGGCCCCCTATACCTTTCACTGTGATATATTTAACAAATATTTGGTTAAAACACTAACAGATTAAGTATGCAATCGTTAATATAATGGTTTTAAATAGTTAAGCCCTTTCACCAAGCCTTTACTGATAATAGCCGCAGTAAGACTTGCCGATATACTGGCCGAATGTAGAGTTTAACCCCACGAGGTTTTGTGTATGGCAGAAGAAAGCAATTCTAAATCCGATTTTTCATTAGCGCATGTCACCTATTTATTATTAATAGTGGTGGCCGGCGGTTTATTTGTCGAACAAGACTCATTTCATGAAACCCGCCCTAATCAAAACCAAACGCATTGGGGTTTGAGTAACCATTTTCAGGATATAGCGGTACGTTTATGGCAGGATCCGTTTGAAGCCCTAAATCATCATAAAACCCCTAAGCTGGAATTAGTCAATAACGAAGACGCGTCGTTAGTATTGAAAAACGAGTCGAGTAACGAGGAAATGCATGACTTGCAATGGTTTAATGAACATTTGCGTGAAAAGTTTCAGAACAATTCAAACAGCATCATCATGGCCGTCATGCTTCCCGGAGGCCCCTATTATGAGGATAGTGAAACCCGTCGGCGCTTACGCTATGCCGTATTATCAGGCTTTAATGCTGCTCTGGCGTATGAGCCGGAAGATTCTGAACATATTGGTGTGTTTAGATGGTATGAGCCCAATATTGAAATCAGCTACGAAATGCTGGCTGAAACGCCTAAGCTTGATGCAACCGAATCTAAACAAGCCATAGTGCTTTATTTAAACAGTCAAGATTTTCAAAGTAAACCTTACGAAAAACTCAATAAGCTATTTGTTAATTTAGCCAGTAACTGTAATCCAAACAAGCATTGTGAGATTAGCCTGTTAGGGCCAACCGATTCGGCAATGCTACTGGAATTAGCCTCAGAAACAATGGATATGGAAACATGGCACCCGCCACTGTTAGCGGCCAATTTTCGAATATATTCGCCTCGAGCCACAATTGATGAAAAAAGCTTATTTCAAGATACAACTTTGAATGATGATCCGATTTCGGCCAATTTTAACCGCATAGGTTTAAACTTTAATCGTGTAACTGCTACTGATAAGGATTTAGCCAAACGCTTAAGCGCAGAACTCGCATTACGCGGTATTCAAATCAGCGATGCGTCGCAACATATAGTACTCATTTCGGAAAACGACACACTCTATGGTCACCATATAGGCACTACCTTTGCCCAACAACTGGCACAGTGCAATGACATTACCCCGCAAGTTTGCCAACAAAGATTAAATCAAATTCATAAATTTAGTTATTTTCGTGGTTTGGATGGTGAAAAACCCAATAAAACAGCACAAGGTACCCGCACACAACATACGGAAGGTGCCAGTAACGAAGGCAATAACGATAAAGAAGCGCAATCAAAAGCCATGGAAAGTGCTGATGGTGACAGTCAATTTGATTATGTGCGGAGATTGGTGGAAAAGCTGGAAGCATTGAATACCGACTTGGCCACTAAACAAGCCAGCATAACGGCAATTGGCGTACTCGGTAGTGATGTATACGATAAGCTACTCATATTGGAGGCATTTCATGAAAGCTTTCCGCAAGCACTATTTTTTTCTAACGAAATGGATGCGCGTATTTTACATCCTGATCAAAACCAATGGACACGTAATCTGATTGTTACTTCCAGTCTGGGATTGGAGTTGGCAGAACAATGGCAGAAAGATATACCCCCGTTTCGCGATAGTTACCAAACGGGTTATTTTCTGGCTACCGAAATGGCGTTATGGGATGCGTTTCATGCTCCTGTGCTTACGTCATCCATCTATAAGCAGACAGTTATTCATGAAATTGGCCGCACCCGCGCGTTTAATCTGCCTGATAACCGCCATGCCAATCAAGATATGCCGGATATAAACGACAGTGATTCGCAAACCATACCTGCTCCGTTGCAGATTCCCTCCCCCTATGATTCGGCCATTCAAGAGGCTGAATATCCGACATTGCCGGCCGCTAAACATATATTAGCCATAGCCAGCATTGGCTTACTGGTACTGTTTATCCTCTGGCGTTATTTTTCACATCAGCTACAAAGTGATGAATCCTACCCGTTGAAATATCAACTGCGTAAAGTTCAGAGGCAGATAAGCCTAGGACTGTTTGCTGGCGCTTTTGTGCTGATATCTGCCTTGTTAGCTGTTTGGTATATTCAGCCTGCCTGGTATCCTGCAGAACCGATAGCATGGTTAGAGGGGGTTAGCATTTGGCCAACACTACTGATTCGTTATATTGCTATTGTGGTGGCCGTTAACGGTATCGTTGCCGCCTATCATTGGCCTGATGTTATCAAAGAACAGTTATTTCATAAACTGAGTATCAAGCTAGATAACAGTATCGACTTTAACTTTAAATATGAATTTCTGGAAAATGCTATACAACGTTATCCCGCTTGTAAATCATACTTAGATTATAGTTATAAGGGTTTTAGCGTATACACGCTGTTGGGCATGACCATTAACATTTTGATCATTGCGACCTTTTCTATCATACTCATCAAAGGGTTTGGTTCCTTAAATATTCCATTTCGGGGAGAATTATCGTTCGATATTAATGCATTAATGATGATGGTGTTATTAATCACCTTTATCTTGGCACTGGTATTGGTCATTACCCGCACCCAAACCATAATTCGCTATATTGAAGACAATATTGAGACGGCGCCCCGTCACATCCATTTGCTGAAATTTTGCTGTCAGCAATTCAGTCAACAATTAAATATCCCTGCTACGCAATTGAGTGAATGGGCAAAAATTCGCCTGATTAGTGAATTAGCAGTTGAAGTAAATCAGCTTATCTTCTATCCATTAATTGTGGTGGCATTACATGTGTTTTCGCGCATGAGTTATTTTGACCACTGGAACACACCGCCGGGATTATTACTAGCACTGGCATTGTGTTTTGGCTATTTGTTTTATTGCGATTTTCGCTTGAAATCTGTGGCCGAAGAAGCGGAGAAAGAAACCATCAAAAAGATGAAGCGTCGTCTGATGCGCAGTGATGGTCGTCAGGATAGCGCATTGTCTACACAATTAAAAACACTTATTGAACGCGCCGAAATCTATGCAGCCTTAGCCTATAAACCCTTTTTGCAACGTCCTATTTTTCAAGGCTTTATGCTCATCATTGCCGCTACGGCAATCGGTTATTCGGATTACGCGTCATTAATGACGAAATTTTTGAAATAAATAACGCTATCAGCTGGATAAGTCGTAATTGGCGAAGCCGTATTGCGACACTGTTGCCTTCGACCATGTCGTGTATTACGCTGAAGCCAATGCGCTCTAAGTTGGTAATGACGACTTAGCGCCGTTGAATGTACGTTGATTTAATACATTCATACAAAGTGACGGTGGGTTTAAACGATAAGCCTATCAGCTGGCTATTAGCCAGCTGATAGGTAAAGCAGTATTATTTAATACCAGGTAAAACAGTATTATTTAATACCAGGTAAAACTTTGGTATTTTCCACTTGAACAGCTTGCAGTTCGTATGGATCAAGACCTAACAGATGTAAAATGGTCGGTGCAATTTGCACAGTTTGTACATTACTGTTGTTTACAGCATGGGCAACACCCGGCGCAGAAACAATAAGAGGTACATTACGATCATTAATATTAGCACCGCCATGCTCAGCTACTTTAGATAAGCTGCTACCAGCAAAAACGCTGCCGGTTTGAGCAATACCAATCACATCTGGATAACGGCCATCAGTGGCTTTAACACCCAATAGATTGGTCACGTCTTTACCAATTAATACGCTCGATAAGCCTGCGTTGTTAATGGTAACTGAAGTGGCTTTACCTTGATCGTCAGAACCAATGGCTGAAGGTACCACAAATGATGTACCTGCTACAGTGTTGCCTGTAGTGTAGTTTTGCAGGAATGCTTTAGCAAAGGCTGGACCGTTAACTCTATCGTTCAACCACCATAAAACACCATCGTCATCCATAGGATGCGCAATTAAAGGTTGAACGGCAGATGGATAAGCGGCTGCCCATGCTGCGTTAGCGGCATCTGTTAAGCCAGGGCCAGTAGTAGGATCCAAAGATACAGAGTTGTTACCATCGTTAATTAGTTTCAGGTCCGCTCTTAATACAGGAGACTGGCCGTGTTTGGCTGAAATGATCACTGCAATGTTATTCTTCAGCTTTGCATTATCACTAATAGCTGTTTGCATTTGTTTCAAACTGTTATCAACAAATTTAATAGCGGAAGTAACCACTGGGCCTGGAGTACCATCGGCATTATAACCACCTAATAATTTGGTAGTTGGGCTTTCTGGAATATAAGAAGCATTCAGTTTTTGTGCTGTAGATACCGCTTGGAAATTCATACCAAAAATAGCAGGAACACCCGTGGTGTTAACACCTGAATGATCTTTACCATTAATTTGGTTTATGATGGCAGCCACTTTAATGGTGTCATATTTTTGAGTATTCAGATTGCTTTTGGTCCAATCTTTATCGCTCGATAAATCAATAATACTGTTGATTTCAGGAGAGAATAGCTCATCTATACCGTAACCTGAAGGTCCGTTCAGAATTTCATAAGCGGCATGTTTGTCAGACCAAGCAGTGTGTAAACCATGAGCTTTAGCGACTTCAAAAATGGTGTTCACTTGAACATATTGATGCGGATAAACAGGCGTACAAGTGCTAGGATCTACAGGCAGAGTGCTTGGGTCGATCTCAATGTTTCTGACATCATTGGGGCTAGTTGCCAGTTTCAAGATAGTAGATGGCACACTGCTCACATCGCCAGGAACTAAGGTATTAACGATAGGATACAGGTTAGGAATGCCTTGGCCTGCGTCTAAAGAAATGTAGTTATTGGGCGCAGTACCCAATGTAGGCTCGTTGCCTTCTGTGTAAAACACTTCAACACCTGGTTTTGCTTTAGAGCAATCTGTTGTGCCTTGTGGATACAGAGTACGGCTATAAGCATCATCATAATAGATGCCGGTGGTTTTTGGGTTGCCACCTGTTACTTGACCGACCATACCAGGAAAAGAATCAGACGGGAATGGCGTTAACGCATTGTTGTAAGATGCGCCAGAATTAACCAATGCAGCTAAAGTAGGACAGGCATTGTTAGCCACACACCATTTAAGATCGTTTTGGTGCAAACCGTCGACAGAAATCAACAGTACGTGTCTAACTGCCGATTGATGATCATGGTCGCGATCAAAATGATCATCAAAATCAGCTAAAACCGAGTTAGACGCCAGAGCCATGGCAATGGCCACTGGTAATAATTTTTGAATCAGTTGCATTTTATACTCCTGCTATATTTGCGTTGTGTAGATATGCCAATCTAGCATTGTTAGGTGACAAAAATATGACAACTGCTTCAACGCAATAAGCCGGAATAGGTCGTAATAGGCGAAGCCGAATCGCGACACTGTTGCTGAAAAGAATTTTAATGGATAGAAAAATATTACCCTGACATTTCAGCCTGTTTTGTTTTGATTAACCGTCAGCATAGGGACTTGGGGTATGGGATTTGCCAATTGAACTGGATGATGTTGCCAGGCACTCAAGTGAGCGTTACCAACAGCATAAACCCGATATTCCATCTCCGCACTCAGCCAGTCATCCACTTTATGGCCTGGCGAAAATCTCCGCGCTTCAGCCTTGAAATGGGCGGATTCGGCAATAGGTAGCGAGTAAGTTTCGCTCACAGTGATTACCGTTATCTAAGCCTATTCGTAGTGATGTATCACTTCTTGCTCGGCTTCTAACCAATCGTCTATCTCATGACCTGGTTCAAAACCTCGGTTGCTGGCTTTGTAATAAGCCAGTTCAGCAATTCTTGTAATATCTGGATGCAGATTTATAATTTCTGCCGTTTGTTCAGGATTATGAGTAGTTGCCTTTTTTTCAGCTTTTGCTGCCATGTTGTTCTCCTTTCAGTTTTAAATGTTAGTAAGCTCAGTATGGCGCTTAAAATCGATAATAAATATTCGTATGATTACTGACTAAAGTTACTGGGTTGAACGCAGATAACCACGAATGGCCATCAGAAAATCTGTCAGGATCAGCAAGGTGCAAAATAGACATAATGGACACAGTTTTTGAATATAAACCACTTCGTTGTATACATACACCAAGTTAAGCATCAAGCCCATGGCGGCTATAATCGTGATAGCGTAGAACCGGTTGCGGGTATGAGTTTTAGACAGTAATTGCCATGCTAATACCATTAATATGGGATACACAAACAATGCAATACTACACACTGGCACCCCTAAAAACTGGGCGTAAGGGCTACTGATGACACTGGAACAGGATAGAGTGCTGTTGATGTCACATAGGCCAATGACGTTACTGTCCGCTGTCTCTTGCCAATACAGATAAGTTAAGTAACCCGCATTAAGCATACCGATAGTGGAAGCGGCAAAGATAGTTTTGGCGGCAAGTCTCATGGTTTATGCTCCTAATGCTAAAAGGCGTTTAATAAAATAATGCTGCAAATTCTTCAGCAGACACAGCCTTGCTTTTATAATAGCCCTGAAAATAGTCACAGCCCTTCTCTTTTAGAAAATTAAACTGTTCCACCGTTTCAACGCCTTCTGCAAGTACTTTTAAACGTAGGATATGTCCCATGCCAATAATAGCGGCAGCAATTTCCATATCATCTTCAAGTTGAGGTATATCATTAACAAACGATTTATCAATTTTTAGAATATCTATTGGAAAATGTTTTAGATAAGCCAATGAAGAATAACCCGTACCAAAATCATCAATGGCTAACCGTACACCTAAAGCACGTAAACGGTTTAAGATTAATACCACTTCTGTTTCTCTTTCCATTAGAGCACTTTCTGTTATTTCCAATTCCAGATACTCAGCAGGAAAACCTGTCTCTTTTAGTACCTGTGTTACTGTCGCGGCGATATCATGATGCCGGAACTGATGAGCGGAAAGATTGACAGCTAATTTTAGCAGTGGTAACCCCGCTTTAATCCAGCGTTGTCCTTGTAAGCAGGTTTCTGTCAGTACCCATGTACCAATTTCTTTGATTAGCCCAGTTTCTTCTGCAATAGGTATAAACTGACCAGGGGGTATGATGCCCTCCTCATGGCAGTTCCAACGTAAAAGTGCTTCAGCACCAATAATATTGCCAGTTGCAATTTCTATCTGTGGCTGATAATTAACAACAAGCTCATGTTTACTGATTGCTCTGCGTAGCATTGATTCTAAGTTTACGCGACGCAAAGAAGCATGGGTAAGGTTTTCTGAATAATATTTAAAATTTCCACGCCCTTCAGCTTTAGCGCGGTACAAAGCCGCATCGGCCTGTTTTAGAAGCTCTTCTGAAGTTTTTCCATTATCAGGGAATAAACTGATACCCACGCTGGCACCAATATGTATTTCAATTCCACTCGATAGCAGCCAGGGTTCACTCAGTGCTGCAATAATATCGGTAGCGACAATTGCGGCATCTTGTGGATGGGTTAAATCTTCTAACAGTAACGCAAATTCATCACCACCTAATCGGGTTATGGTATCAATATCACGAAGCCGGTTCGATAATTTTTTCCCGACTTGTTTTAATAATTCGTCACCGATCAAATGCCCAAAACTATCATTAACGTCTTTAAATCGATCTAAATCCAGTATAAGCAAGGCTGCCGATTTACTTTCACGATGCGATATCGAAATACAATGCTCAAGGCGCGAGAATAACAATAATCGGTTAGCTAATCCGGTTAATGGGTCATGGTGCGCCAAATAATCTAGACGTGCAAATGCATCATTTATCTGGGTATTGTCGGAAAATACACCAACATAATGTGTAATTTGATCACGTATATTACGTATGGCACTGATGCTCAACAACGCAGGATAAAATTCGCCATTTTTGCGTCGGTTCCAGATTTCGCCCTGCCAGTAGCCTGTTTTATTTATTTCAGCCCACATCGCAGCATAAAAACTACTATCTTGATGACCCGATTTAAAAGTGCCTGGTGTTTTTCCAATCACTTCATAGTTAAAATATCCAGTTAATCTACAGAAAGCCTGGTTAACAATTAGAATGCGAGTATTAGCATCAGTAATGATGACTCCCTCACGCACGCACTCAAATATAGCAGCAGCTTGTTGCATATTTTCTATATTTGCCATGCGTTTGTTAATATCGCTCATCACCAAACGAAATATTTTACTGTTATCAATATTCTTAGCCTGATTGGCTTCAAGCCTGACCCAGAAGTCAGTACTATCTGATTTAGCTAAGCGTATATCAACAGCCTCCAGCCTTCCGTTTTCAGTTAACAGCTTGCTAGCTCGATAATAAATATCCTGATCATCGAATGCTATAAATTGTGTTAATGGTCGATTGATTAATTCATTGGGGGTTTTACCAAACCATTTGCTGGCGGTTAAATTGGCCTCTAATATGAGACTCTGCTCGTTCATGGTGATATAGCCAACTGGTGCCAAATCGTATAATTCAAAATAACGTGCCTGACTAATCTCCAGATCGGTGTGCGTAGAACGCAGTTCTTCATTCTGAATTTCCAATTCTATTTGATGAACTTGCAGTTCGTGGATCAATCGTTTGTCTTGCGTTTTCTCATCTAAACGAATTTCTTGTTTAGCGAGTAGACGCTGTTCAGCCAGTTCACGTAATTCTGAATTGACTGGAAACACATTAATTTTGCTGTGCATGGTGAAATGCTCCTATCACTGTTCTAGTTTGGCAACATAAACAAAATGTAAGCTGAATAGATTTCTTATCCAAGGATGCATCGAATTATTATTTTAATTAAATCAAAGCCTTAATAGTAATGTATTTTGTAGGGCTTTTTGATTTTACGCTTTTTTAGAAAAAAAACAATGGGGTGAGCAGTTAGGCTATTAAACAGTGACTAGCTTTTACACCGTAAAAGGCATCAGCGCTGGTTGAAAGAAACGATTTTGTGACACGTACATCTTTTGTACAACTCGATTATTGACAATACTCGTACATGAAGAGCAATAATACCTCACGGTTTGCAATAAAAAATATAATTACTTAATGCAGTTTTCCAGATAGGGGGGAAACATGTCCATCGCCTTACCGTTTAACTTTTCAAAACCCATTGCTGGTGAAGCCAGTATTTCTATTGAAACACCTATTCAGAGTGTTTTTAATTTCATAGCGATTCGCTTCTTCGAAAATTACCCGAAATGGGCGGCCGAAGTATCTGAATTGCATTGTCTTGATGGCGAGGAAGTGTATGTCGGTGCCAAAGCCAAACAGATCCGCGATGAAAATGGCAGTGAGGTGGAATCAATCTTTGAAATCACTGAACTGGAACCCAACCTAAAATTGGTGTTATCCGGTATTTCTTCACCTTATAAACAATGCTATCAGCTCAATAATACAGAGGAAAGTGAGGCAACACAGTTAACCTTTCGTTTTGAGTTATTAGAGCTGGAAGTATTTATGCGGCCCTTTGAAAAACTGATTCGCTATGCCATTGAAGAAGGCGCTGAAAATACCGTAGAAAACATCCGACAACTGATTTTGCTTGATGCGCAAGCATAGTTGACAAACTAGATAAACTGAACACCGGAGTACAACAATGACATTTATAATTGATAAAGAAAACAGTTTAATTCCACAAGTATTGTCAGCTATTTTGGATGAATGCGTTAATGGAGTAACCCTGGCAGATCCTGATTTGGAAGATGCACCAATCATTTACGCTAACAAAGCCTTTGAAAAATTAACAGGCTATAGTCAAGAAGATATTATCGGTTTTAATTGTCGGTTTTTACAGGGCGAAGACCGTGAACAAGAAGCGCGATATAAAATTGCTGAGGCAATGCGTAACCATCAGGCGACAGAGGTAACTCTTAGAAACTACAAAAAAGATGGTCAATTATTTCACAACCGTTTAAAAATTATACCCTTATTTGATAAAAAACAACGGGTAGTCTATTACCTGGGTGTGCAATACGATATCAGCGAACAAGTACAAGCAGCCAATGAAATACAACAACTGTCTTCGTTACTGGAAGCTTTAGCTCCCCAAAGTTAGGAGTATTTCATGCAAGATACTATTGATACAAACGCAGGTATGCCTTATTTGGTGGCATTATTCAGTTTAGCTGCCGTGTTTTTTGTGTTGTTACTGGTGTTGGAAAAGCGTCATCCTTACCGCACTTTTCCCATACAGGTACAAAAAAACTCTTTTGTAACCAATACCTCAGTGTTTCTATTAAACAATCTGATACTGACCATACTTAAAGCGTCTTCATTGTTTCTGGTGGCAGAAAAATTCTCGGGTAGCGGTCTGTTGGCAAACATGGATGACGGCATTTTGAAAAGCCTACTTGCGTTTGCATTATTTGATCTGGCTATTTACGGTTGGCATTACGCTGGACATAAACTGGAATGGATGTGGCGATTTCATAAAGTTCATCATAGCGATAAAAGCTTTAATGTCAGTACGGGTATACGCTTTCATGTTTTCGATTTACTTTTGGAAATAATCTACAAATGTGTTTTTGTCGTGGTAATAGGCGTAAATGCCTATCTGATCTTAGCTATTGAGATAGTTGAATTATTTTTTATTTTTTTCCACCATGCCAATATCCGTTTACAGATAGAGCCACAACTTTCCGCCTGGATTATCACACCATCATTACACCGTACCCATCATTCTACTTTGCGCAATGAACACGACAGCAATTACGGCATCGTACTGGCAGTATGGGACAAACTGTTCGGTACGCGCTTGGAGCATGAGCCTGAACAGATCGGTTTAAACTTAATGGCTGCCGAAAACGTAGTGCAACTATTTTCACTGGCATTTATTACCGAACGCCAAATGAAAAAAATACTGAGTTTGATACCCAATAACAAGAAAAAGTAAGTATTGGATGTATTGATTAGCCCGATTTTATAGTCGTTAAATTATGCCCAGTGCTTAAGCTGTGTATCGGCTAATCAAGTTCTATTTAACCACCAATGTCTTGGGAGCTTCGAAAAACCTGGCTTTTGTGCTTCGACAGGCTGAGAACGAACGGTAAGCTATTGATATATATGCCGCCGTTCGCCCTGAGCTTGTCGAAGGGTGGTTTTTCGAAGTTCCCTCTTATATCCAAGCGGTCTAAACAGTACCGGAGGAATGCAAATGTCTATTAACCTAATTAAAGCAATTCCAGGTACCGAGATTACGGATGAAGAAATTTTTGTTAATCGCCGTGCATTTATTAAAAGCATGGGTGTTGGTGTGGGTATAGTCAGCAGTTTATCCCCATTTAAAAGTTTGTTTGCCAGTGACAAAGAACCGAAACTATTGGAGTCTACCCCACTTAAACTCATCGAAAATTATAATAATTATTACGAATTTAGTTTTAAAAAAGAAGATGTTAATACTCTTGCGCAATCGCTGCGCATTGATCCGTGGTCGGTGGAAATTAGTGGTGAAGTGGAGAAGCCGACAGTTTTTCATTTAGAAGATTTACTAAAACGCTTTCCAGCACAAGAGCGCCTATATCGGTTTCGCTGTGTGGAAGGATGGTCTATGGTGGTGCCGTGGCAAGGATTTCCTTTAGCCGATTTATTGCAAGCGGTTAAACCTTTATCTACCGCGCACTTTGTCAGGCTGGTATCTACCAGCCAACCCGAAGCAATGCCAAATTTGAGCAAAAATGCCATGTTGCAGTGGCCTTACGAAGAGGGATTACGCATGGACGAAGCTATGCATCCATTAACCTTACTAGCCAGCGGTATGTATGGTAAAAGCCTGGCTAAACAAAATGGTGCTCCCTTGCGCTTGGTAGTGCCGTGGAAATACGGTTTTAAAAGTATCAAAGCCATCGTAAAAATTGAGTTACTTAAACGAGCGCCCTTAACCACCTGGAATCGCTTTGCACCCAATGAGTATGGGTTTTACGCCAATGTTAATCCCGCCGTGCCACATCCACGCTGGAGTCAAAATAGTGAACGCTTATTAAGTAACGAACTATGGACACCGCGACGCACAACCGAATTGTTTAACGGCTATGCTGAACAGGTGGCTCATCTTTATAGTGCAATGGATTTAAGGCATTTTTTCTAATGAAACTATCCACACAGCAACTCAAAACCTATAGTATCGGTTTATGCCTGGTTCCATTGCTGGGTATAGTGTTTGATATTTTAACCAATAATTTGGGTGCTAATGCCATGCAAGCCCTACATATCCGCTTAGGTGATTGGGCGTTACGGTTTTTGTGCATTACCCTGCTTATTTCTCCCCTGCAAAGCATGACTAAATGGCGAGGTATGGCCGATTTTAGACAATTGTTTGGTTTATTCAGTTTTTTTTATGCCTTTCTGCACGTACTGGCCTATCTGTTATTAGATTTTCAAGGTCAATGGTCGCTTATCTATATCGACATTCTGGAAAGTAGTTATCTGTGGTTTGGATTAATTACCTTTGTGATTTTATTATTGCTGGCCATCAGTTCTCCAAACGCCGCTAAAAAAAGATTGGGCGTAAAATGGAAGAAACTGCACCGTTTTATCTATCTAGCTGCTGCCACTGCTGTGCTGCATTTTCTATGGCAATTAAAAGGTAATATGGCAGAGCCGCTGTTTTATATGCTAATTATTGGTTTATTGCTTTTATTTCGCGTGGTTAATTATTATAAAAACCGCAAATTCAGTAAATTAATGCTACCCATTGGACGCAAGAAAGTAATTGACGAATAAATTAGGTTTAATTGGTAGAAAATTAAAAATTAATGGGCTGTTACGCGTTATGCCGGATGGAACTGTTGGATGTGCTAAACGAAGTGCAGCGCATCAATCACGATTGAATTGATTACTTACAATAAGCCAGAATAGGTCGTAATAGGCGAAGCCGTATTGCGACACTGTTGCCTTCAACCATGAGACAAATTACACTGAAACTAATGCGTCCTATGAGGCCGGTGCGTGAGTAATGACAACTTACCTCGTTGCCACTAGTTACTGATGTTGAGTGCTCAACCATCGTTAGCGGATTCATCTATGCATCTGGCACCCCACTCTTGTTTGGTGCTATAAGCATCTTTTGCGACGCCTGCGGTTCTTAAACGGTTTACCAAAGTCTGTGCTTCAACCTGATTTAAGCCGTGACCGGCAACAATGGCAAATTGTTCGTTACTCTGACCATCTCTAGCTACAGTGGTCCACAGCTTGAACCTAAACTCTGGAAATTGATTGCGGAAAATCTGCAATTTATCAATCGCTTCAGAGTTATTGGCAGAATTGGGAAAGGATGCCACGATGACATTATGCGTATCAGCCAAGCAGGGTTTAAAGTAGATTGGAGCATCTGGTAATAATTGGCTATTTGAAGTCAGGGCTGGCGCTGGCGTTATTTGCTGGGGTTGGCTTAATAACAGGTTATCAGTCTTTGGCTTAGCCAGTTCTAAACGATTTACCCCCTTGAACTGATCGAACTGAAAAACAATATCACCTTTATCAAGATCAGGATTGGGAATGGGTTTTGACAGCGGATGCTGAGTATTGCCAGTGTAAGTGGATAACTTTTTTTTGAGAAAATCGCCCAGTTCTATACCGCTTAAAAAGCCACCATGCACAATTTCCGGGTAATCGCCTTCCAAGGCCTGTGTTAGCACTTTGACAAAAGTACCGTCCGTGGGCAACCTATCGTTTTCATCGCCAGCGGTGATGAATTGCCTAACAGGCGAATGACCGGTGGAGAGGATATATTGCGTCATATCATCATTAGTTAAGGTTGGACTTGTTGTATATCCCATATCTTTGAATATCATCCCGGAAAAACAACTATCAAAGATTAACAGTGCATGTCTGGCTTTAACCAAACTCTTAACTTGGTCAACTATGCTGGGCATGGACAACGCTTTTATGCGCAACTGCGTTATATTGGCTGCTTCGTTAGGTGCGTCGATGGGTACAATATAACCCACCTTGTTGTCTTTATCAGTCCAGCCATGCCCAGAATAATAAACCACTAGCCTGTTTTCACTATTCTGCCCGTAGGTGGCAAAAAACTCTTTGAAAACTGTTTGCAGGGAGATGTAATCTAAATTGGGTTTTGCGATAATTTGAAAGCCGTGCTTCCTGAGGGTATGGCTTAGACGCTCGGTTTCTTCTGGCACATTATTAAGCGTATCCCAACCACCTTTGTTTTCGCCAAGATAATTAGACATGCCTATCATCAGTGCATAACTTCCACCACTATACAGCAGGGTCTTCTTGCCTAAAGCGTTATCATAATAGGGTTGCGGCTCTGGTTGAATATCCGCTGCCAGACATTGAAGTTGAAAAATAGCTAACGATAGAAATGCCAGTACCAAAAATAAACGCTTTCTAATCGACATGATTGCCTACTCTATCTAATACCCGTATTCATTACTTTTTAGTAATGGAACTGAGTAAGTCTATAAGCTGTTGCACGGTGCCTTCGGGTGGAAAAATCTCAGTTTTACCATTACGATGCTTAATAATGGTAGTGCCTGGTATCAGTGCCTTATCGCAGCTGACTTCCAGTTTGCCACCCTTGTCAAGGATAACAGTACCCCCGCAGCGTATATCATGAGCCAGTGTTACCGTTTGTCTGGCTAATACCGTAAGTGTAACAGCTGCAACCACTACCAAAATTTCGGCACCTTTCGAATCACTATCGGCTTTTTGTTCAGTTCCCGTGCCCAGCTGGGTAATTAAATCCGCTCTAATGTCTTGTGGCACATTCCATATGACTGCCGAGACTTGTTCCGACTCCGCATAAACGGGTGGTAAAAGCAGAAAAATCAAAGCAAGTGCAAAAATGCCTATTACATAGGTCTTTTTAAAGTATACCTTGGTTAAATATATAGACATTACACTTCCCCCATTTGTTAGTAAATTCTGAAACAAACTCGGCAGATCAAAACATAAGTCATGCTATGGACGTATTTCTCGATGGAAACACTATCAAGAGATTGGGTTTAATTGGGACGTTAATATTATGGCATATGCTAACGATATGTTCATCAGTACCTGGAAAAAACAAACGTTCAGACACTGTAACAGCAATCAATGTTACTGCTAAATAACCGCCAGTGACAGCAACAGACAAAACAGAGCTGTGTGCATAAACAAATCCTAAATAGAAAAAGTAAAAAATAGATTGTACCAAGCCCCACCTATAAAAAATAAAAACTGGACGCTGGTTGGGTACTTTTAAAGCTTAAATAAACATAAGCTCTGAAATTGCTTTAATTTCAGTAAAAAAAACCGCTATTCAATAACTTAATATAATTACAGTTTAGTGATTTTTGTTTTCAAGTCAACTTGCGATTGCTGCAAACCCTTTAAAATTTTTCCATTTGCCTCTAGTTTTTTTTGAAGTAGTGAAAAATTTTCTAGAGTCGTATTGAGTGAAGTTTTAGTATTACTTCCAAATTCATTAATGTCTGTTAGAGCTTGTTTTTCTATATTTAATAGATTGGTTGCTTCTTTACGTTGAAGATTATAATTATAAACTTGGTAGCCAGTGAATATAGGGCCGAAATAAGGTATAAGGCCAATACCTTTTTTAACTAAATCAACCGGGGTTGGTATTCTTGGCTTCATAGAGAATGGACTATTAAACTCAACATCTTTTAGATTGTTTTCTGCTTCTTTTACCAACATTTGCATATGTGCAACATCATCATTATTTTGCTTTAAACTATTTTGTAACAATAATTGCTGAGAGACTAACTGATTCTGTTGTTGCTCAAGTGATGACTGTAACCTAAGCTGCTCAGATTCGTTTTTCTTGACTGATTCAAGCTGCTGATTCAGTCCTTTATATTCAGTAGCATTTCCACTAATGTAAGTCCAAAAAGGAACACTGGCATATTGATGGAAAAAGCCTTTTTTCATTTCTTCTTCTGACACACTCATAATATGATCTCCAAAATTGCTAGTTTGTTAAAAAACCAAAAAACCTTGTTTGGCAGAAATATTGGACTAGTTACCGGTAAAATGATGTATGAAGTGGCTGAACTTGATGGAACGTTTGATAAAAAGAAAATAAATAACAAGACCGCAAGCGTATTTGATTGTGTTAAAAACATAAGCAAAATACCTTAGCGAATTTAAAAAACGAAGTTATTTACACCCACTTATGCTTATAAATAGCTGTATTAGCCTAACATCTGTCATGGCGGATTATACATAATTTTATCTATTAAACAAGATGATAAGAAATTTTAATTGTTAGTAAAGCCGCTAATCTCCACATGACTAAGGTGTTAAGGGGTTAACACTTATTCAAATCTACTCAATTTAATTATACCTGACACCTTTGTCATATAAATTATGCCGATGTAAGGTACATGAAAGGTGACATTGGTAGGATGCAGTCTTAGTTCGAAAAAGACTTTTTAACCCGTTGGCTTGTCCCAGGTAATGCAATTACGATTGATACACCTGTCAAAAAGTACAGTTCGACCGATTAAGTAATATTTTTCTTCGAAAAATCCGTATCTTAAAACTTATTCATACAACTATCATGCTAAATCCAGAAAAATTACTATTAGAAAACAGAGCTTGGTCGGAAGATGTTATTAGCCGGGATCCTCATTTTTTTGAAAATCTTGCCAAAGAACAAACGCCCGAGTTTTTGTGGATAGGCTGTTCAGATAGCAGAGTACCCGCTGAAACGGTTGTTAATGCTCAGCCTGGTGAAGTTTTTGTACACCGCAATATTGCCAATCAGGTAATTAATACCGATTTTAATTGCCTGAGTGTATTGCAATACGCTATCGAGGTGCTTCACGTTAAACATATTATCGTCTGTGGGCATTATGGTTGTGGTGGTGTTAAAGCCGCACTGGAAAAGCAAAAATCGGGCTTAGTGATCACCAACAAATGGCTAATGCATATTAAAGATCTGTATCGTTTACATCAGGATGATTTGATTGCACTGAATCCCGATAAAATGTTGGATCGACTCATCGAATTGAATATTATCGAACAGGTATACCGTTTAGCGCACACATCAATTATTCAATTTGCTTGGAAACATGGTCATAAACCGACTATACATGGCTGGGTATATGGCTTAGAAAATGGTTTGCTGCATGAGTTGATCAAGCTGGATGAAAATAGCCCAATCAACAAAATTTATCAACATGCGGATTAAATGAATTAAACAAGGAATAGATTTGATGAGCTCCAATATTCACTATTACATACACTATTTACGTAACGACTTATCAGCAAGTATTGTGGTTTTTCTAGTAGCATTACCCTTGTGTCTTGGTGTAGCTTTGGCTTCTGGAGCTCCGCTGTTTTCAGGAATTATTGCTGGAATCGTGGGTGGCATCGTGGTGTCATGGGCTAGTGGCTCGCAATTAAGCGTATCTGGACCAGCAGCGGGACTGACTGTGATAGATTCCAATGCAATTGAAACTTTAGGCAGTTATAGTGGTTTTTTATTAAGTTTGGTCATTGCAGGTTGCTTACAAATCATATTCGGCTCTCTGAAAGCTGGATTGATTGGCGCTTTTTTTCCCACATCGGTGATTAAAGGCATGCTGGCCGCGATTGGATTGATTTTACTGATTAAACAGATACCCCACGCAACCGGCTATGACATCAGTTATGAGGGGGACGAAAGCTACATGCAGGAAAATGCTGAATCCAGCATTTTTGAACTGCTGCAAGCTCTGAATGGCATAACGCCCGCTGTAATGTTGGTTAGCGTTGTCGCGCTGTTAATTCTGATAGTTTGGGACACTAAATTTATCAAACGAATTAATATCTTACGAATGGTGCCCGGACCTTTAATGGCAGTAGTCTGGGGAGTCAGTTATAACTACTGGGCTTTGCAATATGTGCCAGAATGGGCTATTGGGTCGAAGCATCTGGTTACATTGCCGGAATTAAGTTTTATTGACCAGCTGCAACTGCCGAATTTCAATTTATTCACTAATCCGAAAATATACAGTATTGCATTAAGCTTGGCGATTATAGCCAGCTTGGAAACGTTATTGAGTCTGGAGGCGGTAGATAAATTAGATCCGCAAAAACGTATTGCACCCACCAACCGCGAACTTAAAGCCCAAGGTTTCGGTAATATTATTAGCGGCATGCTTGGAGGTTTGCCCATTACAGCGGTGATTGTACGCAGCTCTGCTAATATTAATGCCGGTGGGCAAACACGGGTGTCAAGCTTTATCCATGGCGTGTTGCTGCTGCTAAGCATTTTGTTCTGCGCAAGTTTACTTAATACTATCCCCATTGCTTGTTTGGCGGCAATTCTTTTACAAACCGCTTATAAACTGGCTAAACCAAAATTGTTTATAGAGTTCTACAGGAAAGGCTGGAATCAATTTTTGCCGTTTGTGATTACCGTGCTGGCAATTTTAATTACCGATCTGCTGATGGGTATTGCAATTGGCTTGGTCAGTGGATTCTTTTTTGTTTTAAAGGCTAACTTTCATTCGGCAATCACCTTGACTCGACACGGTTCTCATTACTTATTGCGCATGCACAAAGATGTCTCTTTCCTCAATAAGGCTCTGTTACGGAAATATTTGCGCGAAATATCGGATGAAAGTGAATTAATAATTGATGGCAATAAAGCTCAGTTCATTGATCATGATATTCTTGAAACCATTTCAGACTTTTTGCTGGTTGCGCCTAGCCGTAGTATCACTGTGGAAATACAAGGGCTTAAAGTTGATAGTATAACTTAGCTTTTGTTAGGTTTTATTGAACCTTCATGAATTTATGTACGGAGATTATGCTATGAAAATACTCGTTGTTTCTATCATTGTAGGCTTTGTTTTTCTCTATTTCTTTAATATGGCAGTATTTAAAGTACCTTTGCTTAATCTTATGTGGTCAATTCATGCAGGCATAAGATTTTTGGCCGGATTTTTATTACTTGGCGTTAGTTATTTTTATGCAAAAGCGCTTACATTTAAAACTGCTTTGTACATAACAGTTAGTATTATTGCTGTCGATTACATCTATGATTACTATATGCAAGATTATAGGCTTAATTTTGAGATCATATTACATGGCATTTATATGCTAGTTTGGGGTGCTACATTGGGTTATCTGACAGCAAGACATATAGATAGAAGCCGTGCGTAGTTGTCGCGATTCCCATACATCGTGGCTATGTAGGCTGCATGATGCCCCCTCCTCCAGTTCAACGGTTAATGCCAATCCAGGGAAGCCGTCAATGACCAGAATTACCAAGAGTATATAGATAAGTAATAACAGTACATTGCTATTGACTTAGCCCCCACCTAAAACAACTAAAAATACTATTCCAAAAATAAGTTGACGGATACTGCCACCTCGGCTGCAATCTAAACTGTTCATAATACTTGCTTTTCTTTTTACAAACTTTACATGCTGATTTTTTTGCTATCTGTAAGGTTGCTGAAAGTTACGATTGTTAGGATGCTTATAAGACTCGCATCTTGCGATGCTACGTCTAGGAAAATGTTTCAGCGGCATAAACTATGCAGTTATATTTAAGGTGTTTTAAGTTATGAATAATCGAACTAAAGTTTACGAAACAGTATTGTTGTTGGTGGGGTTAATATATGCTTGGCCTAAATCGCAAGTAAATATCCATCCTGAAGAGACTAGCTTATCGTTTGATGCAGATACGCACAGCTGGTTGCTGACGATCAGCGAGGAATTGTCCTCTGGCATCATCGTCAGTTTATTGATTTGTTTGGTCTATGCTTATTACTGTTATCAATATCGAAATGAGTGCAAAAAAAGCCGATGAGAATCTTAGTTGTTGAGGATGATGCGGTGTTAGGGGATGGTCTTTCTCAAATGCTCATCGACAATGGATTTACTGTTACGCTAGCCGTGACTGGGGGCTATGCGGACTGCGTGCTACGGACGCATACCTACGACTTGGTAATTCTGGATCTTGGTTTGCCCGATATTGATGGTCGGGACGTTTTGCGGCAATTACGAGCGCGTAAATCCTCCGTGCCAGTTCTAATTCTAACCGCACGAGATAGACTTTATGATCGGGTGGGCGGACTCGAACTTGGCGCCGATGACTATATGACCAAGCCTTTCGAGGTTTCGGAACTGGTTGCCAGAATTCGAGCATTACTGCGCAGAAGCCAAGGTGGTTTTAATCATACTGTCATACTCGGTCCGCTTGTGCTTGACACCCTCAACCATCAAATCAGCGTCGATGAGGAGCCATTGTTTTTGCCAATGCGTGAGTATGGGGTACTTGAAATCCTAATGTTACAAATTGGACGAGTCGTTAATAAAAATAGTATTGCCCAGTGGCTTTCCATGGAATCTGCCGACCTGACCGACAACGCCATTGAAGTTTATGTACATAGACTACGTAAACGGCTAGAACCAATAGGAATCAGCATAAGAACCGTGCGGGGATTGGGTTATTTATTGGAGAGGAATGCTAAAGAATAAATTAATGTAAGCACCAAGCAATCGATATCATAGGTACATTTAGGCCAACTGACATAGGTTTTGTTTTTCAGCTTCGATGGAGAATTTGTTGATTCAAATTAAGCACCCACTGTTAAAAAATTTTCTCAGATACTTGATTGCAATGCTCATATTGGCAATCGCCATTTTTTTGCGTTTTTGGCTTTTACCCGTGGAAGCCGGCTACCCGCATTTAACCATTTACCCAGCAACCATTCTTTGCTTTCTGCTTTGCGGCTTGGGACCCGGTATCCTTGTTACATTGATCAGTACAGTACTCACCTTTTACTTTTTTGTGAAACCGCATTATACATTCGATCTGAGTGACGAAGCCCTGATTGTTTTGCCGATCTATTTAATATCCTCTTTAATGTTAGGCTTCATTGTCATGAAATCGCAAAATTTCGCAAAGAAACTTCAGTTGGCTAATGACAAACTGAATCTAACCTTAAACTCACAAAGGCGCTTCATTGAAAACGCTTCGCATCAACTGCGCACGCCGCTTGCCGGATTGAAAGTCCAGGCGGAACGGGCGATATCCGCTAAGGATTTGGAGACGATCAAACCCGCATTGCTGCAAATCAAAAACTCAGCCGATAGGATCGCGCATTTAAGTACGCAATTGCTGGTGTTGGCACGATCAGAGTCTACCATGCAAAAATCATCAAGATTTAAAACACTGGACTTAAGTAGGCTTGCCCGATTATGCTGCATGGATTGGGTTCCCAAGGCACTAGAAAGGGATATCGATCTGGGTTTTGATGCTCCAGTCGAGCCATTGTATATTAGCGGTGATGAAACATTACTATGGGAATTGCTAAGCAACCTCCTAGACAATGCTGTGCGTTATGGCCACCCCGGTGGAGAAATCAACGTCAAAATCGAGGCGAATACCAAAGTATCATTGATCGTTGAAGACAATGGACCTGGCATCCATTCGCAGGAGACGGATAAAGTTTTCGAGCGTTTTTATCGCATTCCAGACAGTCCCGGCGATGGCTGCGGATTGGGTCTAGCCATTGTCAAAGAGATTGCCAACCTACATGAAGCTCAAGTGACAGTCGGTATTGGCTTGCTTGGTCACGGAACTCGATTTGAGATTTCATTTGAGAAAAGCGCCCGCAATGGAACCCATGGCAAATCAAAGCAGGATAAAAAGCATTTTCTCAAGTTGCTTATCGGGGCTCTAAGCCCTATACCACGTAATATTTCCAATACATTAAAAAGCAATAAGATAGCAAAATGAATTTGAAAATTTATGTATTTCAGGTTATTGATTCATAAAAGCGATAAGCCGCTATAGGTCGTAATAGGCGAAGCCGTATTGCGACATTCTGCCTTAGCATTATGCCGACGCTACTACGCCCTATGAGGCTGCGATGGAAATTACGAAATACTGTTTCATTGTTTTGAGCCCGCCCGCGTAGCCACGATTAGCGAAAGCGTAATCGTGGGAATGTATATTCGACTGCAGATACAATGGCCAGTATTTATTTAATCATCGCCACAAATTCAAATACCAAATCGTTTTAGAAACAATAAAGATGAAAGTTAGCGGCCAATCGCAAATTTTGGAAACATGTCCTTTTTATACGGGAATAAAATGCAAATAATCAACATGCCATACAAAATTTAAGTCATCCCCACGATTACGCTTGCGCTAATCGTGGCTACGCTAGCTCCATAAAGGCTAGCCAATGTGTGCTAAAAGATTATCAGCTGTTTATGGCAAAACCAATTCATTTTTTTTAAGCCAATAAATCTAGATCCTAGTCCCAGAAAGCCTAAACCAAACAAGGCGATTGTGGATGATTCCGGCAATGACTGAATAGTTCCAGAAACCAAAAAATCAGCATTGCTGCTTACGGTATTGATGCCATTATCGTCTGGGGTGAATACCGGAGCCAATGGATTGGAAAAATCTATGCTAAATAATATGCTATTGTTGACACTGCCGTTTTGTACATCTGCGGGAGATACATCCAACCACCAATTAACAGCGGTAAGAGGCGTGTTGGCATAATTAAAGGTGGAGTCAAAAACATAGGAGATCGTTTCGCTGACTGAATTGTCTACGAACCCCGCCGTACCCAACTGGTAACCGGTAAGCGTACCGTAAATTGATGTTGGCACTAGGAGGTTGTCATCAAAAGTAGCGATCCCGTTAAAAACCGCACCGGATGCGAATTGTTCAGTAATTTGGTCCTGATAGCTAGCGAAGCTCGGTTCGGTAAAGCCTATGATTGCTATCATTACGGCAGTCGCCATTGCTTGTTTTAAGTTATTCATCTCTAACTTCTCGTAAAATTTGTTGTAGAAAAAAATATTCGCGACAATCGCAATACAGGCTGGTTAAGGCCGGAGAAAATATTCCTTGGGGATTATTTGCCTTGCTTTTGTTCTGTCGGCTTAGCATTTGGACTAAACCCCGCGCTAGAATCAAGCAGCGCCGGATTGGCTTGCTGATTTTGATTTAATAGGGTTCGCAAACGATCGCCCTGCTCCAAACGGTTCTGCTCCAATTGTTCCAGCAGAACGGTGGTTTCTGCCTTGGACTGTTCTTGTTTATAACTCCACCAAGTTTCCACCATAAATAAGGCAGGTGCCGAGCCGAGAAATACACCCAAGGCAATTTGTAAAACCAGTTTCATACTGATGCCTATTCGTCCTTCGAATTCCAAAACCTATGACACTTGCAGGTAAAGCCGTAGTAAATGCTACGGCTTATTCATGATTAGAAGCGCTACTTGGGAACAGTAGTAACGACAGGCAAGGAGTTAGCTATACCCGCCACATCCTTATTACAAGCCGGATGTCCCCAACCACTGGCGCTCACACCTATTTGTAAACCTGGTACGGTGTGAATATCGTAAACAATGTTATCTGGACGCGTTTTGTCAGGTGAAACACCGGCAGGTACATGATCCAATCCTAATAAACTACGGGTGCGCCAGGCAATATTATGATCGGCACAAGAGGTGTCGCCGCTGACGCCGATAGCACCAACAATACCAACGTATGGATCGTACAATGCCAGACCGCCTCCAAAAACGTTAACCCCGCCAACGCGTTTACCGACTAAAGGATCTTGATCTGTTCCAAAATAACCAATCGGACCTGCATACGCTAAGGTCGTATCGACCGGATTACTATGTTGCAAACCAAATAAGGTGCCACCAGGCTGTACAGCTGTGTATAGATTTGCCGTTGAAAGCGCGAGGTTAGATAGGCTAAAGGCATTGGCGGTATTCGCTTTTTGTGCGGAAATAACCCGGCTGCCAGGCCACTGGTCGTTTCTTTTGTTTCCTGTATAGGCTACCGCGCAGACGAATCCATCACGATTGACTACCGTTACCCACATTTGCAAGCCAATACCACCGTTAGCGGCTTGTTGCGCTTGCGCGAGTTTACTCTGTAAAGTTGACCAGTCTGGCAGGTATTTACATTCGCTAAACGGCTGTTGTGGATCAACATATATTGTTGCAGAAAATGTGCTTTGCGACGCTAAACACATACTTCCAAAAATTGCAAGGCTAGCAATGACTTTCTTCATTTTAATACTCTCGTAAATTACAAAGGAAAATAAAAAATCTCTTCTCAAATAACTCGGTATAAATGAAAATACGCTGATAAGATTACATATCTACTATTTAACTGCATAAGAATAATGAAAACCAACCTTATTTGTTTTGGTTAAAGTTAGGTTTTTCAGTTATGGTAATGAAGTTGAATTAAATAGATATATATAAATTGGCAGCGTCAAAGTTAAGCATTTATCGGCCAATTTTCATTTTTTGTGATTTGTATCACAAAATTAAGTGCAGGTCAAACATTCCAACTTCAGCCAGCGTAGCCACGATTGATACGCCAGACGGCAACGCGATAAGCCAGAATAGGTCGTAATAGGCGAAGCCGTATTGCGACACGGTTGCCTTCAATTACGCTGAAACTAACGCGCCATATGAGGTTGGCACGTTGGTAATTAAGCCTTACCTCATTAATCAGTTACCGTTAAATTTACCGACAACTTCTGCAACACGCGCACCATACAATCTAGCCGTTTCTAAATCACCTAAATTGACTTCGTCTGTGCTGGCATCGGATGGAGTTTGCATCATAGCACCCGCAAAAGTACCCAGGTAGTTCACATCATCTCGCTTAGCCGCTTTGCTACTAGAGGGCATCAAACCTGTTCCAACCCAGAGCCCAGAATGTTGCATAGCCAAGGTGAAGAAATAATGCAGCGTAGAATGCTTATCGCCGTTCATGCTGGCAGAATTGGTGAACCCACCAAATACTTTATCTTTCCATAGCTGGCTAAACCAAGGCTTAGAGGACGCATCAGCGAATTTCTTAAATTGCCAGCTGACGGATCCCATATAGGTTGGGGAACCGAAGATGATAGCGTCGGCATTGTTCAAGGTAGCCCATTGTGCTTCGGTAATATTACCTTCTGCATCAATTACAATTAATTCAGCCTTCGCGCCTTGTGCTACTGCTTCGGCTTGTTTAGCAGTGTGGCCGTATCCACTATGAAAGACTATCGCAATTTTAGACATATTGTTCTCTAGGAAAATTTAGTAGTAGTTGATTTTGGTTGGGATTGTGCAATTCGTTCATTGATCTACTTATATCCAATTGATATAAATAGGATGCTACCTATTAATTGGCTAACATAAAAGTCGCCTATTACTCTCAAGCTTCAGCTAAACAGTCATTCCAACTGGAATGCGGGTATGCGTAAGCTTTAAAGCTGAGTTGCATTTTTATTCAACCCAGTCTACACCCAGGTTCCTGACAGTCTATACCGGAATGATGGCTTCGATGATTTAAAATTGATGTTGCTGAAGCTTATGAATATTCAGATTAAAATATATTTTATAAGGTTATCTTGGCTCTATCCGTTCGGTATAACACATAGGATGCCAACGCAAATACAAATCCGCGTAGCCACGATTAGCGACAGCGTAATCGTGGGAATGTGTACGCCACTCCATATCAATGGCCAGTATTTATTAAATCATCGCCATCAATTAAACATCTAAACCGTTACCGAAATAATAAATATTAATTCCATTTTTTGCATAATGGAGAAAGATTGAGTAGAACCAATTGTGAACTTTGAATACATGCCCATTTTATGCCGGAATTAAATGCAATTAATCAAAATGTGGTACAAAATTTAACTCAACGCGGCAATACTAACAACCTGTTGTAAAAAGCACATCTAAGAACGGAAAGTTTTTCATTCCTACGATTACGCTAACGCTAATTGTGGCTACGCTGGCTTTAAATGTTTATTGATCATTATTATTCTAAGCAATAACGGTTATTTTTCACTTAATTTGTAGATAACATTTACTTTCTTCTCAATTTTTATGACAGATGGAATATATGTTATGGAGTCTTTTCTGAATTGAGACTTTTTAAACATCATCCTGTCAGAATTATCGTCTTCATTTGCGAAGCCAAAAGCCTCATCAATGGAAAAGAATCTCTTTTCAGCCATTGCAAAAACAGAGCCTAATTGACTACCAACTCCATTTGCCATGACTTCCGCTTTATGTTTAGCATCCGCGCATGCCTCTGCTGTTAGCTGTGATTCGATCTCTTTACGCTCAAGTACGTCAAAATTTGAGTTAAAATCAGCTATATTTCGATATTTTATCAACCTGTTCATCAATGCCGTATATTTGTCTAGATCAAGCAATCTAATATGAAATACTTGTTGAATATCATAACCCAATACTTTGAGTTCTTGACCGTCATTATTAGTTTCTCTGACGGTTGACTTATCAATATCAAATGCCTCTATACTGTCATCTGAAATTTTAATTTCATCAAACAGCTTTTTCAGCTCAATATTTTCATTTTGCAGCAACTTAAAAGCTTTATCAGGATTCTCATCAAATGTTTTGATTGAAAATTTAAGATCAACCATATTAGGCTTTATTTCTTTTTTAGCTTCACCTTGCGAATAAACAAATGGAGCGTCTGGCATTTGTACTGCGTATGCGCAGGAAACCAACAGTTGAAATAAGATGACTGATAAAACTTTGTATATCATATTAATCCTAAAAAATATTATTGATTGATATTGATTTTGTATCATTTTGATAAGTTCATTTGTTGAACAACTCGATTTTTTCCTTGATTTCAGTAAATATTGGCGGTTCCAATACCAATTAAATACCTATTGTCACGCAAAGTATCAGCGACATTCAAAAGCTGCATCTGCAACTGTCTTCTTTACTCTTCTGACATGATGGATTAACACGTTAAGGCGTAATCACAAACGGAGCCAACCTCATAGGGCGACAATAGCGCAGCGCGTATTGCGCCGGATTGCATAGACGGTATATATCTGTGTAGATATGTCTGTTAGAAACTGCAAATAAATGCACAAATGGACTATAAAAGCTGTTGTTACAAGCTTTCGGCGCAATACGCGCTCTCTTTACACTTAATGCTTTACGACTGACTGCCCTTGTAACATTGTAGCGCACTACAAGCTCATTTAATCATTCGATCTAATTTCGACCGCAATATATAAAAAAAGAATAACCCCTTGCCAACCAAGGGGTTATAACAAACCAACCGCTTAATGAATACCTAATTTCTTTTCCAGATAATGAATATTCTGACCGCCCTGTGCAAATGCTGCGTCGGCCATAATGTTTTGCTGTAAGGGGATATTGGTTTTAATACCATCTATCACCATTTCGCTTAACGCGGTTTTCATGCGGGCGATGGCGCTGTTGCGATCTTCGCCGTGGGCGATGAGTTTGCCTATCATGGAATCATAATACGGCGGTACTTTATAGCCGTTATAGATATGCGTTTCGCAGCGGATGCCGGGGCCGCCAGGCATGTGGAACTGCTCTATTAAGCCTGGGCAAGGCATAAACGTTTCAGGGTCTTCTGCGTTAAGACGGCATTCAATAGCGTGGCCGGTAAATGTTACTTGATCTTGAGTAATCGATAAAGGCATGCCTGCTGCTATGCGCAATTGTTCTTTAACGATATCAAAACCGGTAATCATTTCGGTAACGGGGTGTTCTACCTGGACGCGGGTATTCATTTCGATAAAGAAAAACTCGCCTTTTTCGTACAAAAACTCAAAAGTGCCAGCACCAAGATAACCAATTTCGCGACAGGCTTGTGCGCAACGTTCGCCCATGCGGTTACGTTCTTCAGCGGTAATGCCCGGCGCAGGTGCTTCTTCAACCACTTTTTGGTGGCGGCGTTGCATAGAGCAGTCGCGTTCACCCAGATGGATGGCATTACCAAAAGAATCGGCCATCACTTGAAACTCAATATGACGCGGATCTTCCAGAAACTTTTCCATGTACACCGTATCGTTACCAAAAGCGGCACCGGCTTCGGCTTTAGTTAAGCCAATGGCTGCAATCAGTGCGGCTTCAGAATGCACGGTACGCATACCTCTGCCACCGCCGCCACCCGCCGCTTTAATAATCACCGGATAGCCTATTTCGTGGGCCATTTTCAAATTAGTTTCGTCATCATCGCCTAATGGATCACCATTGCCCGGTACACAAGGGATGCCGGCGGCTTTCATGGCTTTTTTGGCCGAAATTTTATCGCCCATCATACGGATAGTTTCTGGGCGTGGACCAATAAAGGTAAAGCCGCTTTGACTCACTTTTTCGGAAAAATCGGCATTTTCAGATAAAAAACCGTAGCCAGGATGTATCGCCTGCGCATCGGTCACTTCGGCGGCGCTGATAATGGCTGGTATATTCAGATAACTTAGGTTGGAAGCAGCCGGTCCTATACACACGGCTTCGTCGGCCAGTCGTACATGTTTTAAATCCCGGTCGGCCTGAGAGTATACCGCAACGGTTTTAATACCTAGCTCACGACAAGCTCGTAAAATTCGTAACGCAATCTCGCCGCGATTGGCGATGACAATTTTTTCAAACATAGCAACCCCTTTACTGATTATTCAACAATAAACAAAGGTTGCCCGTATTCAACAGGGTGACCATTTTCTACCAAAATCTGTTTAATTTTGCCGGATTTATCCGATTCAATTTGATTGAGGATTTTCATTGCCTCAATAATACAAAGTGTCTCACCGACACTAACGCTCTGACCAATTTCCACAAACGAGGCAGAACCCGGTGAAGCAGAACGATAGAAAGTCCCTACCATGGGTGATTTAACCACATGACCACTGAATTTTTCTTCTGCAGGCGCAGAGGTGTTAGAGGTTGTTGTGGCTACTGTCGGTGCGGCGATAACGGGGGCAGGCGCATACTGTACTTGTGGTGCCGCACTGTAACGTATGATGCGTACCGATTCTTCGCCTTCACTAATTTCTATTTCTGCTATATCAGATTCCTGTATAAGATCGATGAGTTTTTTTATTTTTCTAATATCCATTGTTCTGGGTTCTCTCTATTAATAACTGATTAGCGGCTTGTAAAGCCAATTCGTAGCCCATTGCACCTAATCCGCAAATTACACCGACTGCAATGTCAGAAAAATAGGAATGTTTGCGGAAAGGTTCGCGGGCATGTACATTCGATAAATGTACTTCAATAAATGCAATTTTTGTCGCCAGTAAGGCATCGCGTATTGCCACGCTGGTATGCGTAAATGCAGCAGGATTGATAATGATAAAATCAACTTGCTGCTTAAAAGCGTGGTGAATTTGTTCAACAATTTCGTGTTCGGCATTGCTTTGTATAAAAACCAGCTGGTGACTCAAGCGCCCGGCAGATTCTTGTAATCCGGCCTCAATATCCGCTAAGGTTTTGTTACCATAAATACCGGGTTCCCGGATACCTAGCAAGTTAAGATTCGGACCATTTAAAACGTAAATTTGCGCCATCAAAAAGTTAAACGTTGATAAATTAGGGGGCAAATTTTGCCTAATTTGCGCAATTTTGTCCAGAAAATCTGTATAAAAAGCACAAATAGTTTTATTTATATTTTTTTACTCAGCAATGGCGTCACTAATGCCTGCAAAGCTTCGCGACTTAACTCGCCCATTTGCCGATGTATCACTGCTCCTTCCTGATCGATAATTACCGTAAATGGAATAGCGCCAACAATATTACCCATTTGCATGGATAGATTCATACCGGTGTCATTGGCCAGTAAAATCGGGTAATTGACTTTTACATCCTGCAAAAAAGCTTTAACATCCGCTGTTTCATCAATGGCCAAACCAATAAATTGTAGGCCTTGTTGCTGCATTTCGGTTTGCAACTTAATAAACTCGGGTATCTCTTGCAAACACGGCCCACACCAGGTGGCCCAAAAATTTACCACCAGCACTTTGCCCTGCCATTGGCTTAAGGGCTGCATATGCCCTTCTACATCCGGAAAACTAAAGGCTAACGGCTTAATAGTTTCCACTACATTCTGGTAAAGTGAGCCAATTTTTACCAAAAAGCCTGCCGTTAAGGCTAAAAAGCCAACCAGCACCATAATCAAAGTGGTTTTTTTCATATCTATCCAGATAGCAATTATTGTCTTTATTCAGTGATTTAAAATCAATGTACGTAAATGAGAGAAGTTGTCTCAATGTTTAGCTTATGCACCAGATGCGCACCGTATACCTTCGGCTTGGCTGATTTATAAGACCACAAAAATTTGAAAACGTTCGACACTAACCGCATTAACTCACTTACGCCTTCCATTTGATATTACAGCCTATACTGGGGATTTGTTGTTGGGGAGCATTTTCTCCTGCCAATAACGCCTGCATTGCCACCCTTAAATCTGCCCCGTCACTCACCTCTTGATTGCTTGGTGTGGCGGCATCTAACCGCCCACGATAGACGCAACGCAGGTTTTTATCAAATAAATAAAAATCCGGTGTGCATGCCGCTTGATAAGCTTTAGCCACTTGCTGTGTTTCATCATATAAATAAGCTGCAAACGGATTGCCCCAGTCAGCCATCATGGCGTGCATTTTATGCGGCGCATCTTGTGGGTAATTGATTATATCATTGGCACTGATGGCAATACTGCTAATCCCTAGCGGTGCATAGTGTTGAGCGATAGCGATTAACTGCGTTTTAACATGCAGCACAAAAGGACAATGGTTACAGATAAACAAGATTAAGGTGCCCTGCTCTCCGCGTAAATCCTGCAAATTAAATGCATTACCGCTAATGGTATCGGGTAAATAAAAATCGGGTGCCAATGTGCCTAAAGGCAACATGGTAGATTGGGTTGCGGCCATAAAAATTCTCTTTAACGATAAAATATATCACCATTATATAGATTAAGACAGTCGGTTTAGTAAATGTTATGCTCAATAAAAAACAGCATCATAAACAATTAATATAATGGCCACTTTGCTTGATTCAACATTCAATTTAGATGCGTCACTGAGGATGTAATTGTTAATTTGCCTATTAAGCATTTATCAGAAACAGGCTATAATAGCTGTTTTTAACCCTACTTTGAGAGGATCACAAAATGGCCGATAATTTAATTGCCCCTTCTATTCTTTCCGCTGATTTTGCACGTTTAGGTGAAGAAGTGGTAAATGTTTTAAATGCGGGTGCCGACATTGTGCATTTCGATGTAATGGACAACCATTTTGTGCCTAATCTGACTATAGGGCCCCTAGTATGCGAAGCCTTACGTAAACACGGCATTACTGCACCTATTGATGTACATTTAATGGTAGAACCTGTTGATCGCATTATTCCTGATTTTGCCAAAGCAGGTGCCACATACATTACTTTCCATCCAGAAGCGTCTGTACACATAGACCGTACCCTGCAATTGATTAAAGACAACGGCTGTAAAGCCGGTCTGGTTTTCAACCCAGGTACACCTTTGCATTATTTAGATTATGTAATGGATAAACTGGACATGATTTTGTTAATGTCAGTTAACCCTGGTTTTGGTGGTCAATCCTTTATTCCTTCTTCATTGGAAAAATTGCGTCAAGTCAGAAATCGTATAGATGCCAGTGGCCTTAACATTCGTCTAGAAATAGACGGTGGCGTTAAAACTGACAACATTCGTGAAATCAAAGAAGCGGGTGCTGATACTTTCGTGGCTGGCTCGGCCATTTTCAGCAAACCCGATTACAAAAAAGTCATTGATGAAATGCGCGCTGAATTAGCCAAAGCTAAATAATAAGCAATATCACCACACTCGGCTGTTTTTACTCCACAAACAGCCGAGTACTCGCGTTTAAGAACACAGCCATCTGTGTGTTGCCCTAAATACCATCCGGTGAGTTCAACTGGTCATTGCAACACTATCTGATTTAATATTATTAACAGAGGTGAATCAATGGCACAGAAAGGTCGACCCGGTTTATCCGCAGCTCAAAAGGTTGAGTTGTGGCAAAGATGGAAATTAGGACAATCACTCAGTGAGATAGGTCGTGCCCTTGGTAAGCATGCTGGATCCGTGCATACTGTTTTATCCGCTCATGGTGGAATTATTCCTGCAACTCGCTCAAGATCGGCTAGGTCACTGAGTCTAGTTGAGCGCGAAGAAATATCGCGAGGACTGGCGGCTGGTGAATCAATGCGACAGATTGCATCAAAACTAGCAAGATCACCCTCTACTATCTGCCGTGAAATTGCCCGTAATGGTAATAAAGATCAATATCGAGCAATCGAAGCTGATTCAAAAGCATGGGATCAAGCACAGCGACCTAAGCCCTGTCGACTGGCTACACATTCTCAACTACAAATCATGGTGGCAACTAAACTCGGTTTCGATTGGTCTCCTGAGCAAATTGCTGGCTGGCTTAAACATGAATATCCAAACGATATCAATATGCATGTCTCACATGAAACAATCTATAAAAGCCTGTATATTCAAGCACGCGGCGTTTTGAAAAAGGAATTAATCGGACATCTACGATCGAAACGAATGATGCGGCGAGGTAAGGCATCAACAACTGAAGGCCAGCCAAGAGGGCAAATTATTGATGCGGTATCGATAAAAGATCGACCTGCAGAGGTTGAGGATCGTGCAATACCTGGGCATTGGGAAGGTGATCTGATTACGGGGTCTAAAAACAGCCATATTGCTACTCTAGTTGAACGTCGGTCACGATTTGTGTTGCTGGTTCAAGTTGATGGCAAAGATACGACGAATGTTGTGAATGCATTAATTCGTCAGGTACAGCAACTTCCTTCCGGCTTAATGGCTTCGTTGACATGGGATCGTGGTACTGAATTAGCTCAACATAAAAGATTTACTGTAGCCACCGATGTGGCAATGTATTTTTGCGATCCAAGAAGCCCTTGGCAGCGAGGAACCAATGAAAATACAAACCGATTATTAAGACAATATTTTCCCAAAGGGACCGATTTAAGCGGTTATAGTCAGCAAGACCTAGATGAGATTGCTTTAAAGCTTAATACGAGACCTAGAAAAACACTGGGCTACATGATGCCTGGTGATAAACTAAACGAATGCGTTGCAATGACCAGTTGAACTCACCCCCCCATTCTTTAATAATCCCCCTAAAACCAGGTAACCGACATAGAACGTGACTGGTTACCCATATTACGAAAATTTGACCTAAATCAATATTTTTTGTAAATTAAAATCCTTAAATTATAATAAGTTATGCTTATGCGCGACAATTTGTCGCACTTTTAGTAGACAAGTGTTTTTTTTTGGAATATGATGCGTACACCTTAGTTAAGGTGGTTGTGGTTCGAAAGAATCATAATTTTTTCGGGGGAGGGAGCGACCGTGAAAACGGTATAACAACAATAATAAACGCGAGAAATTAAACTGTCGTTTCTAATGACAGGCGTCCATATATAATTATAAAAACAGAACCGGACGAAGCCCACTTATGTGGGCTTTTTTATTGCTTGTAGCCTTTGAGCGGCTTGTCATTTAAGCCAGGTGTGTCAGCCACTGACAATACTAATTAAGCAATTTATTATGCAAAGCTCAAATCTAAGGGTTCAGTTTTTTTGATAAACCCCTGCTTACGCAACTCTAAAAGCTCTTCCATATCGCTAATCGATACTAAGCACGCTATTGAGCGTCCACGCCGGGTAATCGTCACCGGTTCGTGTTGCGCTGTTTCCAGTAATTCACCAAACTGATATTGAGCCTCTACCGCAGTCACTTTACGCATAACTTACTCCTGTTTATAACGGATAAATCAATTATAGGCAAAGTTTCAATTTAATCAAGCACGTTAACCATACATGTTAAACCACTGCATGAATTGCTCCCCTTAAACTAGCTTAAATTAGTTTTGCAGCGTATCTTAAGTCGTTTAAATAAAAAATTTCGCGCAATTAAAGACCATCCCCCACTGCTTAGCCTTGCTTAAATACCCACCCGCAAGCTTTCTAATGCTTTAAATATTTCGGTGTTTTGTGGCAAGTTTGCTGGATAGATTACATATATGGTACGACGAATATCCGGATCAGATAGATAACGAAACATCAATTTTTCGCTGTGTTTAGGCACAGTAAATTCTGGAACCAATGCCACACCCATACCGGCACGCACCATGCTTAATATCCATTCTTCATTGTTACTTCTATAAGCGGCGTAAAGATCAATGTGTCGATCCAGACACACACCACGCAATGTTTCACGCAATTCACAGTTCAGGCGATCCAGGTAAGGTTCTGCCTGAATAGTGGCTAGATCGATGCTTTGCAGTTGATTGAAGCGATGCTTGTCGTTGAAAACCACCACATAGCGTTCTTCATATAGCTTTAGATATTGATAAGGCGTGCCCGGCTTGACAACCGGGGCGCTAATCACTAAATCCAAACTATTTTCATCCAGTTGTTTTAACAAACTAGCCTCGTTATCGACAATCAATTCCAATTCAATATGCGGATTATCTTGCTGAAAATCCACGAAGAATGGACTCAAATGCTGCGCAGCAATAGTGGTCATTACCCCAATACGCACAGGGACAGTATTTAAGCGTTTAAAGCGGATAGCTTCTGCTTTAATGGATTGTGCGCTACGAAAAATCTCACGCAACGAAGGTTCAATTAAGCGACCCAGTGCCGTCAACCGGCAACCACTGCGCTCGCGACTAAATAACTCGCCTCCCAGTTCTTCCTCTAGCTTTTTGATGGCTTGAGTTAACGAGGGCTGCGCCACAAAGGCGGATTGTGCTGCGCGGGTAAAGGTTTTTTTATCGCAGACAGCCAGAAAATATCGTATTTGCTGCATTTCCATAACAAGTATCCGTATAGTATAGGTAAAACCTATTATTTCATAGAAAAGTGATATTTTACTATTGTTGTTAATCGGTATTTACTATGCACTCCCTATCAACTAACTATTCGAGAAACCTATGAAAGCAGTAAAACTAATTGTCATGTACCCAGCTCCAACTGATTTACTTACCTTTGAACGTCGTTATGCCGAAGAGCATGTGCCAATGGCCGTTGAAAAACTGGACGGTAAAACACGTTTTGTGGCATCTTTAATTCTCAGTAATGCGGATAAAACAGCGGCATCGTTTCACCGTATTGCCGAAGTGTATTTTCCATCACTTGGTGATTTGCAAGCCTGTCTTAGCTCACCAGGCGGTCAGGAAACAGCGGCACACGCAGTTGAAATATCCAGTGGCGGCGCACCTGTGTTTTTGATATCTGAAGTTGAAACGTTTGATTTTTAGTCGTAATTAGTTAAAAGATCACAAATTAACAGAGTAACGCATATGTAGGGGATGTACAGCATACGCCCAAATATCCTAAGCAGAGGCTTTGGGCAGAGCATCCCTCCCCTACATAAAGGGTTGTTTGCTGTGTATCAGCATCGATTTAAACCGTGCAATTAATCAACCCGAATTATGGTGATTTATTCTGCGCTGCGCTTGAGCATGTTGTTTGGCGCGGCGTTTTTGCCACCAAATATAAACACCCGTAATAGACAGCATGGCCACCACCAGTCCAAACCCAGAAACCAGAATTTTGTAGGGCAATCCCCAAACACTAGCGGTATGTAAAGCGACCAGCCATCGTGTGATGGTGGTGCCGGTATTCTGTCCTGATGGTAGCAATACAGCCACAAAATCGCCGCTATCAGCATCAAAAAAAACACTGGTATCTGACACTTTATTATTAATGTCTTTGTCGCTCCTAACGGTGTAAGCAAACAGACCTTTATCCGGTAAATAACTGAGAGACTGTTCTTCAATGAGTTTAAGTCCGTAAAGTTGCGATTGTTCCAGCATGTGTTGCTGAGCAATAATATAAGCTTTAGACCAGTCTAAGCCCGGTGTAGGTTTAGGATGAGGTAAACTAATAGGCGGAAAATTTCCCGGTTCCGGCAGATCAAACAATGCGCTCATCACAGGTTGATAAACTTGTTTGCGTAAATTAAACGATACGGCTGACCAGGCAAACACCAACAGCAGTAGCCAAACCCACAAACCACCCGCGCGATGTAAATCAAAATACAGCCGATAGCGGGAAGCTGAGCATTTTATTTGCCAGGATTTAGCCCAACGCTGCCAAAAACCAGGCTGTGGTTGATTCGTAAGTGTCTTATCACTGGCAATCAAGGTCAGCGGCAGTGTTAAGTAAAATCCAACAAACGTATTGATGGTCCAAAATAATGCGGCAATGCCAAATAACAAAACCCCAGTTTCACCCAACGCCAAAGAAAAGTGTACCTTATAGATAAAATTTAACAGTGTATGGCGGGTTAATGGCCAAAAGTTTTCATCCTGATCAGCAACTAATTCGATTAAACTACCTGTATAAGGATTTAAGCGAATAGCGGTATACGGCAACTCTACAAACACATCACTATTGGCATCGTCATTGGGTAATAAAGCGGCTTCGTAAACCTGTCCTGGTTTAAGCTTAAAAGTCACAGTATTAATCTGCGCTTGAGGCACCAGCGCCAGAGCTTGCGTTCTTAGACTAAAACTATCCAGCATGGCTTGATCTTGCACAGCCACATAATACCGATCAGGGTTTAGCCATGCATCCAATTCCGGATAAAAAGCCAGGATACTTCCCGTTAAGCCCGCTATAAGCAGAAATGCCGCCATGTATAAGCCGCTATAGCGATGCAACAACACCCAATATTTGCGCGTCATGTTAAGGTTCTCTTTCTAAAATTATGCCAGTTGGTATAGCAAAACGCATTCGGTTAACGCTAAATACTTGGCTGTGTGGCGGTAATTATAGCATTTTGTAAACTCCTTCTTTTAAGCTAACTGCAATACACGGCAGCAAAACTTATACTGCAACTTTAATTGTTAAGTACAATTGATACTGATTCTCATTTGTATTAGTATGTAGCCTACATTAATATTAGAGGGGGATCTAATCAATGAAATATAGGCTGATGTTGGCAATTTTATTAATAGGCGTTATGAATAACGTCAAGGCAAATGAACTGCACGAACCACCAGTGTTTAGCAGTGATAAAAAAACGAGGGTTTTGGATTTATTGATGATAGCCAAAACCTCTTCAATTGCAGAAATTCCAAATGTGACCGCTTGGGTATATGAAATTTGCGAAAGGAAATACAGTATTGGTGATACTTGTATAGCAGGAAAACAAAACACCAATCCTTATGGGGGCGCACGACTGCAACTGAATGCGGGTGATACCCTTAAAGTACATTTTATAAATAAGTTACCATTGATTACTGACTCGGATAAATCAAGTAACGATGGCGAAGAGTTTTTGGCTCAAAATCCAACCAATATCCATACACATGGCATGCTGGTGTCACCCAGCGCCCCTTTACCTACCGATACAAATCAACTGTTTGGCGATAATATATTTGTATTGACCTTTAACTCGGCAAATGGCGCACCCAAAATAAATGAATCTTCCCATATTCATGGTGCCATAAATAATGACGCCACAGATTATCAGATAACGTTGCCCGCGCACCACCCGTCTGGTTTGTTTTGGTTTCACCCACATGCGCATGGTATTTCTTTAAACCAAATTTCAGCTGGGCTTTCTGGCATTATTACGGTTGGACAGGTGAGCGATTATGTAAAAGGACTGCCGCATAATCTAGCCATACGCCATTTAATTCTTAAAGATACGCAAGTAAATAGTGATTTTTCCATGCAAGATCAGGAAGATCCCGGCTTTTGTGACTTGCCCTCGTCAACACCAGGCGAATGCGAAAACTCTAAGGGTGGCAAATGGCACTTTACGGTAAATGGCCAGAAAAACCCTATAATAGACGTGAAAGCGGCCGGTGAAATTTGGCGTATTACCAATGCATCGGGTAGTGCCACTTATGAATTGCAATTGAGTAAAAAAAATAAATCTACCTCAACGCCGCCTAATGGCATGGTGATGCAATTATTATCTATAGATGGCGTGAGCGTTACGCCTAGTCGTGGCAGTTCTCTTGGTCATTTTAGACAAATAGGCGGGGCTAAATTTAAACCGGTTACCTGCCCTGGTAGCAAATGGGATAGCCCGCCCGCTATCTGCGCTACTCAGTTGCATATGATGCCAAGCTCCCGTGCAGAAGTTTGGGTGGTAAATCGTGATGCCAAAGGTAATATTATTAATGGTGATGGCAGTCATGCTACGCTGGAAACGGTGGGATACGCCACTGGGCTGGATGCAGACGACTGGCCGGCAGTGGAATTGGCTCAAGTAACGTTTAATAATAAGGAATCTGTCAAACATTCGCCCGTTTTTAACATTCAGGATGACAAGCATGACAAAGGCGGTTTAAATTACATTCAAATTGCCAAAGACTTGGCAACTGCCAATGCTGCTGTTAATGCAGATACTAACTGCAAGCCATTACCTAAAGGCTGGAAACGTCGTATTTACTTTGGCTATCCAACACCGGACGATTTTGGTTTAGGCCAAGAGTTAATCGATGAAAAAGGTAATGCCGTGCCAGGTACTTTTCAAGATGTGACCGAATTTACGGGTATGGGACATTCTATCTGCCTACCTTTGGCTAGCGGTAATATGCCCGTATATGAACATTGGGAAGTGGTTAATTTAACGGGTGAAGATCATAATTTCCATATACACCAAACTAAGTTCAGAGTGTTAACACCTGGAGAAATTACTGGCACTGACACAGGCTTATCTACAAAGAGCATACTTCAGGATAATGTGCCATTACTGGCAGGAAACGAGGGTTGCGATGGTACTTATCTGTCATGGAAAAACGGTAGTTGTCAGTCACACCCGATAGATGTGGAAATCCCTTTCGCTATTGCCGGCGACTTTGTTTATCACTGTCATATTTTGGAACACGAAGACGGCGGCATGATGGAAACCATTCATGTAGTCAGCGCCCCAGATGCTGCACCCAACAAAAGCGGACATGATACACATCATCATTAACCGCTAATTCTGACAAAGTTAAGGCAGTTTAACCGCTGCCTTAACTGCATATTTAACCGTTGTAAAATCTACAGGCTAAGCTTATCTAGCCATACTCACTAAATCTACTATGCTCAGATCAATATTATTGGTTAAATGATTAACCTAGTATTGATCTCAGAAATTTTTCTGGTAGGCTAAACGCTGTTGCGCTTTAACTTATCCTGTCTCTATGTCCGTCGTTAACAAGGAGCGTTGCTTTAAGATACAAGAATAACGAGAGTGCACATTGTCTGTCACTCGACGCCCGTGCCAACCCGTATAAATGTGTTTGGTCGGCTACTTTACAACCAGAAACAGAAACAACGTATATGCAAACATCAAATAATAAAATTATAAAAAATATGACCTTGATTCTTATAGGTGCATTGCTGCCATTAATGAACACTGCTTGGGCAGAGTCGGATATGAAGTTGCAGGAAAAGGCCTTGATGGCACGCGAGCTTAGTCGTAAGCAAGCGGCAGGTATAACTGATCACTCAGAGCATATGCAAGAAGCCGATGTAAGTACCAATTATCGTGGTGTATTTTTTGGCTATTTACCCTGTAAAGAAAAAGATTGCGATGGTTTGAAAATGACGCTGTCTTTAAAACAAAAGAGCAATTATTTATTAGTGTCCCAGTATGCAAAAGCTTCATCCAGAGAATATTTTGATAAAGGTAAATATATCTGGGATGATGAAACCCATACCTTGTCTTTAACCTCTAATAAAGACGATTTAAAACGTAAATTCATCATTAAAGATGAAGGTACGCTGACGTTACTGAACAGTGACGGTAAACCTATGCCGGGTGATCAGGATGACTATACCTTGAGTAGAAGTGATAAAGCCAAATCTCGGGAAGTACATATTCATTAATTACTGGCGTTGCAAATGGGGTGCCTTAAGTTTTATTATCTAAGCTTAGGCTCCCTTTAGCCCCAAACTGGCGAACTTGGACCTGTAAAAGGTTGCAAATTTAAACAGTATTTAATTATCAACTTATCACTGTCGGATAAGATAAGGTGTTTTATTGAATGCACAATGTAACGTTTCGGCAGTTGAGACGATGCAATGACGCCAACGCCATCCAGCCTATCCCAGCCCGTATCATCAAATCGATCACCGATATTGACAGCAATAAAGGGAGTGGAAGAGTTAAAGCGCGCAATCGGCTTATGTTCACCCGATGTATCACATAATTCAAGTATATACAGTGTTTCCATGTTCCTATCAAACTATTTCGATGCGGAAAAACCAGCATAACAACTGCCTACGTTACTACACTCTACACTGAATGCTAAGCAGTTATTTATCATAAAATTGATATTGTTAACAAAAAAGCAACAATTCATAGCAGGTTTGCTTATTTACCCAATGCTATAAACGTATTACAATCCGAGCTCGTTATGAATTAACAAAGCTATCGACTTTTGAAAAAGAAGTCAGCAACAACAATAACAGGTTACGGATATGCAACAAATGACACCACAACTGCATGGGTTTCGCTATTTATCAATGGCAATATTTGCATTGATTAATATCGACACCGCCTATTCAGATCAAGCACTCAATTCAAATCCGGCTGCCACTACCTTGCCCGCACCCACCTACACACGCGCCCCCATGGCCGCGTATAATTTCATGATGGATGACCCTTTGTTGGGTAATAGCTACGAAAAACCCGTGTGGAATCTGCATGATACCTTAGGTTTACCCGATTGGTTGAGCGTAGGTGTTGAACAAAGAACCCGTTACGAATCGCTTTCTGATGCGTTTAAAGGTTCGCAAAAAACCTCGCCCACTAAACTTGGGCAATCTAAAGGGGGCGATCAGCAAATTGCCTTTCAATCCGACGTATGGGTACAAGCCAAATTTAATAAATTGCGTTTTGCAGTTGAATTTCTGGATTCGCGCACAACTGGTTCTGACGCAGGTACGAATAACACCCCCTTCCCTACCAATAATTCTTCTGTCGATACCTTGGATTTTGCTCAAGGCTATGCGTCTTGGGCAGATCAAAATGCATTTCATAGCGGCTTAGGCGCAGAAGTTAAATTTGGCAGACAAACCATGGATTTAGGCAGCCGCAGATTGGTTGCAAGACCGATATTTCGTAATACCGTTAATAATTTTACTGGCTTAAGAACACGTGTAGTCAGTTACGATAAATGGCAGTTTAATGCGTTTATGACCATGCCAGTACTCAAATATCCTAACTATAACTCTATCACACCCAATGCCAATATGTTAAATAATCAACAATGGGATAAAGAGGATTTACATACTTGGTTTTCCGGCGGTATTTTTGAATATTCCAATTTGTATAAAGAGATTAATGCTGAAGTGGCTTTATACCAACTCAACGAAGGCGATAGCACACTCAATCCGACCCGCAATCGCAACTACTTCACCCCAACCATACGTTTTTATCAAAAACCTAGCAAAGGCAAGTTTGACTTTCAAGCCGAAGGTATGGGCCAATTTGGTACTGTAAAGTATGCGGCTACTGGCAATTATTTAAATACTACACAACAACATGAAGCATGGTCTTCGCATGTTGAGGCCGGATATAGCTTTGATATGCCTTGGAATCCTCGCTTCTATTTTGAATATGATTATGCCAGTGGTAGTTCAAACTGGAAAAATCATTCTGCATCGGCCACCGATGGGCGTTTTGATCCTCTGTATGGTGCATCAGATTTTGATTTTGGACCAACCGGAATTTATGGTGCTTTCCAAAGAAGCAACATAAACTCACCCGGTTACAAACTAGACTTTGCACCACGAAGTGATTTGTCATTCAAACTGTCACAACGTCTGGTTTGGTTAGCTTCAGCACAAGATTGTTGGGGTAGCTATACCTGTACTTCTGCTACCACACCTTCTCTTGCTAATGGCCAGGGATCTTTTGTCGGTGATCAGATTGGTTTTACCGGACGCTATAACTTTAACAGCAGCATCAATTTTGATGCAGGTTGGTATCATCTTTTCAAAGGTGACTTTGCTAAAACTGCCCATACCACAACCAGTTCCGGTACTTATTTAACCAATGTCACGGCAACACCCGGCACCGATACTGACTATTTCTTTGTGCAAAGTCAATTACGCTTCTAAGTTGCGTTTCTACTAGCATTTTTGAGGGATATTTATCTTACTACTTATCCTTGTATTTACGATTTTTACTGCAAATTTTTGGAGATTTACATGTTTAAACTAACGGTAATACGCGCTGTTTACATATTGTGTTTGGCGTTGTGCAACAACTTGGTTAACGCTGATACCACGCTGGTAGCTGTGGCTGCCAATTTCTCCAAACCCATGACCGAGATTGCGGATAGCTTCGAAAAAGCTACTGGGCATAGTGCCAAGCTATCATTCGGCTCTTCGGGTAAATTTGTCGCACAAATTGAGAATGGCGCACCGTTTGAGGTGTTTCTATCTGCTGATGAAAGTGGCCCTGCGAAAGTTGAGCAGGATGGTCTGGCAGTATCAGGCAGCCGTAATACCTATGCCATAGGTAAACTGGTGTTGTGGTCTTCAACACCTGGCTATGTTGATTCTGAAGGTAAAATTCTGGCAACCGGTGGCTTTAAACACGTGTCTGTTGCCGATCCAAAACTAGCACCTTATGGTGCCGCCGCCATTGATTATCTTAAAAAACAAGGTTTATTAGAAAAACTACAACCTTTAATGGTGTTCGGCGAAAATATTACCCAAACACAACTATTTGTCAGTAGCGGTAATGCCGAACTGGGTTTTGTAGCACTCTCACAAGTTTATGAAGATGGCCATATCAACAGCGGTTCTGGCTACATAATCCCTACCAGCCAGTATGCGCCCATTAAACAAGGCGCAGTTTTGTTAACCAAAGGCAATGATAATCCAGCTGCAAAAGCACTGATAGACTATCTTAAATCTGACACAGCCCGGAGTATCATCAGTAAATATGGCTACGATTTACCTTAATAGAGTTCACTATTCAATGTAAAGTATCAATGGCAGCGACGTTGCACTTCAGCTTTAGAAGCACATCCAGCCGTCATTGACACTTTAACTATTAATTTAATACAGTTTGCTAATTGACTCGCGTATCACAGAGCGACATCATCACTCACTTTAACTACAATACCTTATCTTTTACCCCTTCCTCCTGTCCGGCGGCAAAGGTTAAACGCGCCACATTGTCCCTTGCAAAAAAGCCCTGAAAGTCACCAAAGCGTTGTACATATTCGATAATTAAAGAGGAAAAATCGGACGCAGACGAGAAAATTTGTTTTAAACCTTCTTCACGCGAACCTACGGTTTCTAGCAGAAAGCCTTTTCCCTGCGCACTGATTGCATCGACCACTACATCAATGTTTTCGCGGCCCATGCTTTGTCCGTCTTTAACTTCCACCGCCATATGATGTAAACGTGGACCAAAATTACGCACAAATGTCTCAGTCGGACTTGGCAAGTTATCTAAATGATTAACGCAATAAGGATGATTATTGGCGGTAAATACTTTGGCAGGACTGACTGACTCTGGTACCTGACGGATATTTTTAGTCACATTGGTGGAGGAGTTTTGATCTTTAATATCATAACTGCCCCAATAGTAATAACTGGATAAGGCCAAGTATTCCAGTAAGGCGGCTTCGCGGTTTTGACTGTACACCCGTGTAGCGAGATGGTCTATGGGTAAAATAAGGTCTTTGATGCCCAATCGTTCCTGCATTTCTTTACCGCGATCATTGGCGGCATGTGCTGCCGGCAAAATAACACAATTACCATGTTGGTAGACGCGAATGCTATTGGCTGGACGCTCCATATAGCCAATGACATTTTGGGTATACGGAGACGGTTTGGAAATACTGACATTCAGTGGTAAATCCATTTCCGCCAATTGCCCAATCGGGAAAAAGCGAAACTCACGTTGCTGCTGCAAAGCTACTACCTGATGACGGTTTTCGCAATGTAAAATTTCACCCAGATAACGACTGTGCGGGCGACGCGCACCAACCGGGTATAAGTCGTTAAGACTACGGAATATATCATTCAGATCATTATGTTTAACTTCGCGCAATAGAATGTCAGGTGAATGCATATCAATGCGTAATACATGCGTCCAATGCTGTTCGCTATCCAGGGTAACCAGGTATTGATAAGGAGTCATCAACGCCAATTCGGTAATATATTCAATGGAATTACCGGGTTCCACACTAATCATCAAGGCTTCAATTCCGCCAATCATATCGGTGAGTCCTGTGCGATCACGTTCTTCAAGTAAGCGATGTAGATATTCTTCAAAAAAAGGCGAGTTTTGTTTATCGCCGTAACGGGTTTGCTGGGTGGAACAAAGCATAAAATTAATCCTATCTGTAATTAAGACGCTTGCCAGCGTAAATCAAGGGTTAATGGAAAACGTGGATTACTGGTTTCGGGTTTAACATCCATGGGGCCAGCACTATGGCCGTGTTCCCAAAATCTAGCGCGACGTCTAGCTTCGGCTTCGTTGGCATTAACTGGAAAAGTTTCGTAATTGCGGCCACCAGGGTGACAGACATGATAAGTACAACCACCGATAGAGCGACCATTCCAGCTATCCAACAAGTCGAAAACCAATGGTGCATGTACTCCGATGCTGGGATGCAATGCAGACGGTGGCGCCCAGGCTTTAAAGCGAACGGCAGCAACAAATTCACCCGGAATGCCGGTAGGATGCAAAGGCAAGGGTCTGCCGTTACACACGACTTGATGACGCGTATCGATCATACCGGTTACTTTTACTTGCAGGCGTTCAACAGAGGAATCCACGTAACGTGCGGTACCGCCGACACTGATTTCTTCACCTAACACATGCCAGGGTTCTATGGCCTGACGAAGTTCCAACTGAATACCTTCATAGACCACCGTGCCATAGCGAGGAAAACGAAACTCCAAAAAGGGAGCAAACCATTCATCAGCAAACGGAAAGCCCGAAAATTTTAAATCTCGGCAAATATCACGTAAATCCTGTTCGATAAAGTGCGGTAACATGAATCGATCATGTAAGGCAGTATCCCAGTATACCAATTTGCCATGATAAGGCGTCTTCCAAAAACGGGCTACTAAAGCACGCAGTAATAGGGACTGAAGTAAGCTCATCTGATAATGCGGCGGCATTTCAAATGCGCGTAATTCCAGTAAGCCTAATCGTCCAGTGGCAGAATCCGGCGAATACAGTTTATCGATACAAAACTCAGCACGGTGTGTATTACCGGTTAAATCGATCAATAAATTGCGCAGTAATCTATCCACCAGCCATGGTTGCAGACTTTCTTCGCCACTGGTAATTTTTTCCTGCATTTGTTGAAATGCAATTTCCAGTTCATACAGATTATCATCGCGTGCCTCATCAACACGCGGTGCCTGACTGGTTGGACCAATGAACTGACCGGAAAATAAATAAGACAAAGCCGGATGTTGTTGCCAATAGCTGATTAAACTTTTCAGTAAATCTGGGCGTCGTAAAAATGGACTATCAGCAGGTGTAGCACCACCCAAGGTAATATGGTTACCACCGCCCGTACCTGTATGACGGCCATCCAGCATGAATTTTTCGGTAGCCAAACGAGTAAGTCGGGCTTCTTCATAGAGGATACGGGTACGGTTTTCCAGTTCTGACCAAGAAGCGGAAGGATGAATATTGACTTCAATGACACCTGGATCAGGCGTTACAGATAAAGAACGCAAGCGTGGATCGTAAGGCGGTGTATAACCTTCCAAACGTAGGGATTGTTTTAAGTTGGCAGCACAGTCTTCAATGGCAGCCAATAAAGCCAGCCAAGCTTCCAAACTGGTACAGGGCGGAAGAAACACATATAAAAATCCATCTCGTACTTCCATAGCCAGTGCCGTATGAATCACTTCTTTAGGTGTCGGTGTATCCTTAACGGCTGCGGTTTTAGCTTGTGTTTGCTGACGCGGAAAATCGGCAAGTTTACCTCGTTTTGCAAACGGATCAGCAGGCAATTCCACTTCAAAATCTTCGGGGGCAACCCAAGGCAAACTGTTTAAGGGCAAACGTAAACCCAATGGAGAATCACCGGGAAGTAAAAACAGTCTTTCATGTTTTAATGGCCAGCAACTGGAGTGCCAGTGTAGTTCTGTTTCAAGTTCAGTATCGGCTTTAAGCGGTAAGACATAACCCACCACGGTGTTCAGACCCTTGCGTAGTTTTTGTGACAGCGCTTGCCTGACACCAGCCTGCTTCAAATCTGTCTGCGTAATATCAATATTAGCGGGCAGGCGGCTTTCTTCATCCAAGGCCAACCACGGATCTTCATAGGCAGGTATTAGATAGTCAGGATTCAAACCTAAACGTTTGCAAAGTGACTCGGCAAAGCTGTGTAACGCAGCCGGGGTAATAGTTTGTGCCAGTTCTGCAATCAGTTGTAAATCATGCCAGACAGGTACACCATCCTGCCGCCAATAGACATTTAAAGCCCAGCGTGGCAAGGGTTCACCTGGATACCATTTACCCTGGCCGAAATGTAATACCCCGCCCGCAGCAAATCGCGTTTGCAGGCGGCGGATCAAATGATTGGATAATTCCCATTTTTCCGCACCCAAGGCACTAATGTTCCACTCAGCACCTTCCATGTTGTCTACCGAAACAAAAGTAGGTTCGCCGCCTTGTGTAAGACGTACATCCGATTTCAGCAATATTTCATCAATAGTCTGTCCTAAGGCACTGATGGTTTGCCATTGCTGTTCTGTATAGGGTTTTGTAACGCGCGGGTCTTCGTGGATACGAGTGACAGTCATTTCCACAGCCAGTTGTGACTCGCAAATACTGGTCATACCACTTACAGGCGCTGCTGAAGCGGGAATGGCGGTCACGGCCAGAGGGATATGCCCTTCTCCGGCCAGTAATCCTGATGTTGCATCCAAGCCTACCCACCCGGCTCCCGGTATATAAGCTTCACACCAGGCGTGTAAATCGGTAAAGTCCGCACTTGGACCGGCTGGTCCATCCAAAGGTTTTTCATCAGCTGTTAACTGAATTAAATAACCCGACACAAAGCGCGCGGCTATACCAAAATTACGTAGAATTTGTACCAGTAACCAAGCGCTATCCCGACAAGAGCCCGATTTTTTTTGCAGGGTTTCTTCACAGCTTTGCACCCCCGGTTCCAGTCGGATTAAATAGGCAACCACGGTTTTTAATTTCTGGTTAAGCATAACCAGAAAGTTAGTGCTGGTTATTTTTTCCGGTATATCTTTACGTAATTCCGCTAATAAATGTGCTAACAAAGGGCCAACAGGTTCAACTTCCAGAAAGGCAGCCAGTTCAATTTGTAAAGTATTAGGATAACTAAACGGATAATACTCTGCCCACTCTTCCACAAAGAAATCGAACGGATTTATAACCGTCATATCCGCCAACAGATCGACCGTTATGTCAATTTCGTTAGTGGGTTCTGGAAAGGTGACACGAGCAACAAAGTTACCATAAGCATCCTGCTGCCAATGTATAAAGTGTTTTTCCGGTTTAACACTTAACGAGTAGCCAGAGATGGGGGTGCGGCTATGCGCAGCCGGACGCAGCCGAATTTCATGTGGCGTAGCGACAACGGGGCGGTCAAAAACATAGTGCGATTTATGATGTAAAGCTACACGGATGGTCATATTAATCTTTCCATAAATTCTCGCAGGGTTAAACGCTGGGCAACGACTAGTTTGCCAATCTTATTTTGACGAATTAGAGTGCAGATGTGGTCAGGCATCGTAAAAGTAACAGATAAAAAACCCGTTCCGGGTTAATAAAAATTATTTGTTACTGTGGCGGCGGCACATGATCAATATCTCCTAACCATTCTGGCGTAGGTAATGAAGCAAACACTCCGCGCAAACCTTCGCTCCAACGGCGGCTGATTTGCGAAAAATAGGGATCGTCCTCGGTAATGTGCTGTTGAAAATCTAAATTTAAGGATTGATTTTGATAACACGCCAGATCAATAGGTAAACCCACGGATAAATTACTGCGCATGGTCGAATCAAAAGACACCATGACACATTTAACAGCATCCGCCAGTGCCGTGTCTGCACGAATAACCCTATCGATGATTGGTTTGCCATATTTGGTTTCACCAATCTGAAAATACGGTGTGTTGTCACTGGCTTCAATAAAGTTGCCTTCCGCGTAGATTAAGAATAAACGCATGCGTTCACCTTGGATTTGGCCGCCCACTAAAAAATTAGCACCCGCATCTACATTGCTTTGCTTTAGAAAAACACCATCATGATCGCGCACCTCGCGCAAACATTCACCCAGCAACTGTGCCACATCGAACATCGATTCTGCATTCCAGATATTAAGCCGGTCTGCATGGCGGCCGTGTTGTTCCAGCAAATTGACGGCATTTTGCGTAATGGACAAATTACCGGAACTTAATATAACGATAGAACGATCTCCAATTTTATTAAAAGTACGCATTTTTTTAAAACTGGAAATCTGGTCAACGCCAGCATTGGTTCGAGAGTCAGACGCGAAAACCATGCCTGCGTTTAATTTCAGGGCAATACAATAGGTCATAAAATTCTATTAGGCAGTTACAATACTTTGACTTTGTACCATTTTACGTTTTGGTAAAGTAATAAAATCATCACGACGCGATAAATAAGAGTCGCGAATTTCCTGACCTAATAATTGTGCATCACTGATAAAATCGGTCAAATATCCATGCAGACCTTGATCAAAAACATCTTCAATACGCCCAAAATGTAAGGCCGAATGAATTTCACCTGCTCTACGCCGCGCTTCCTTACCTGAAGAACCGTTAATATCAATTAAGGCGGCTTCAACTTCATTCATGCAGGCATGCAGGGAGCGTGGCATATCTTCACGTAAAATTAAAAGCTCTGCGACTCTAGACGGTGTGAGTACATCACAGTAAATTTTACGATAAGCTTCAAAGGCACTGACAGATTTTAACAAGGAACCCCATTGATAAAAGTCTGCGGTGTTATCCACATCCTGTACACCGGGTAACAAAATATGAAATTTCACATCCAAAATGCGGGCGGTATTATCAGCACGCTCTAAAAAAGTACCCAGCTTAAGAAAACTGAGGGCAATATCTTTAAGGATAGTACCCAAGGTAACACCGCGAAACAGATGGGAACGTATCTTTACCCAGTCAAAATAATCGGCAATTTTTTCATCCGTTTTTGCTTGCGACAAGCCTTCCAGCTCTAACCAGGTAGCATTGATTACTTCCCACATTTCTGAGGTAATAGCGCCGCGAACGGCGCGGGCATTCTCGCGCGCCAAGCGTAAACAATTATAAATACTGGCCGGATTGAGCGGATCGAATGCCAGAAAATGCGTGACAGTATCGGCTTTTGCCAAACCGTAACGCGCTTCGTAGCTATGTGCGCAACCGGTAATATTAAGCGGCGCATACCACAGATAAGCCTCACTTCCTTCTATGTCCAGCGGTAATAAAGAGGTACGGTGAGCAACATCCAATACCCGTGCCGTATTTTCCGCACGCTCTATATGACGTGCCATCCAAAATAAATTATCAGCAGTGCGTGATAGCATTTGATTAGTCCTCCAGTACCCAAGTATCTTTGGTGCCGCCACCCTGTGAAGAGTTAACGACCAGCGAGCCTTCGCTTAAGGCAACGCGGGTTAAACCGCCTGGCACCAGACGCACTTCCTTACCCGACAGAATAAAAGGGCGTAAATCGACATGACGCGGAGCCACACCCGATTCCACCAGTGTTGGGCAGGCAGATAGTGCCAGCGTGGGTTGTGCTATAAAATTACAAGGATCGGCCAAAATTCTGAGTCGATAGGCTTCGATTTCGGCTTTGGAGCTGGTCGGGCCAACTAACATGCCATAACCACCAGAGCCTTGTACTTCTTTAACGACCAGTTCGGGTAAATTAGCCAGTACATATTTGAGATCATCGCTTTCACTCAAGCGCCAGGTGGGCACATTGTTCAATAACGGTTTTTCGCCTAAATAGAAATTGATCATATCGGGTACATACAAGTAGGTGGATTTATCATCCGCCACCCCGGTACCAATACCATTTGCCAGTGCAACATTACCACTGCAATAAGCATCTAATAAGCCACGCACACCTAGGGTCGAGTCAGGTCTAAAAGCAAGTGGATCCAAAAAGTCATCATCCACACGTCGATAAATAACATGCACTTGCTGCGGACCTTCAGTGGTATGCATATACACTTTTTGTTGATGCACAAAAAGATCCTGTCCTTCAACCAGTTCCACACCCATTTGACTGGCCAGAAAAGCATGTTCAAAATAAGCACTGTTATAAGAACCCGGTGTCATAACGACAATCACAGGATCAGAAACATGGGGGGGTGCCGATTCTCGCAGGGTATCCAGTAACATTTGCGGATAATGCTCAACGGGTTCGACAGTATGGCTGGCAAATAACTCTGGAAACAAGCGCATCATGGCCTTGCGATTTTCCAGCATATACGATACTCCAGAGGGAGTACGTAAATTATCTTCCAGAACAAAGAACTCGTTCTCGGCAACGCGCACTAAATCGATGCCGGCAATCTGCGCATATACCTGATTGGGTAAATCGATGCCTACCATTTTCTGGCAGAACAACACATTATCCAGTACTTGATGCGCACTAATCACACCTGATCGAATAATTTCCTGATCGTGATAGATATCGTGCAGAAAGGCATTTAGGGCTTTCACTCGCTGTTTGAGACCGGTTTCCAGACGCTGCCATTCGGCCGCACCAAAGATACGCGGTACAATATCAAAAGGAATCAAGCGTTCCGCACCATCGGCTTCACCATATACGGCAAAGGTAATACCCATACGCCTGAACAGCAGTTCTGCTTCGCTGCTTTTGCGCTCGAGTATCCCTTCCGGCAAATGTTGTTGCCATTGGGCATAACGTTGATAAATGTCACGTACTACACCAGAGTCAGTACGCATCTCGTTAAAAAAGCTGGGGGTAGGTTTCGTATTCATGTCTATAGTACAGCAAGAGATATGCCAAACTAACTAAGGCCAATCTGGCGGGAGTGAAACACGAGTAGATAGTTTAATTAAAATAATGCTGTATGCAAGCGTTAGCCAAAAACGGCTGTTTATCGCCAGATAACCAGCATAACAGTTAAACATTACAAAATGTATTTTTTTATTAGGCGATTGAAAGAAAAGGTTTTTTCTTTAGCAATTAGAAGCGCATGAATGTACAGCTGCAGAAACAGGCTTATGCCAGCAAGCTTGGCTTGCCATTTAGCACAATTAGGCAAAAACTGCGTCTTAATAAATTCATGCACCAAACAAGGTTACAAGCAGGTGCGTACGCACCATTTCAGTGCAATTATCGTTTGTGAAGTGGTAATGAGCGCTTATCATTTTGATTAATACTCGGCAAAGAAAGAAAACCTGCCTTTAGTTTTTCATGCCAGAGGCGACGCAATTGAATTAAATATTCATCGTCTTCTTGAAAGCTGTAATACTCGTTCAATAAAAAGCTGTCTTTTTGATAGATCAATAAATCCACAGGTGGCCCGACACTAGCATTACTGCGCATAGTGGAATCCATAGAAATCAAACAACAACGCCCTGCTTCGTGCAAGCCCGTATCCACTTTTAAAAACCGATCTAACACAGGTTTACCATATTTGATTTCGCCTATTTGCAAATAAGGCGTGTGTGTAGAGGTGGTAATGTAATTACCTTCTGGATAGATAAGATAAGCACCATGCGCATGCGTTCCTATTTGTCCGGCTAAAATAAAGGTCGCTGCGGGATAGAAACCATTTTGACCTGCATTAGCGTGTCGACATTGTTTATTGAGACTGACCTCGCCCAAATATTCTGCTGCTTCGGACAAAAATTTAACGGTATTTAAATTGATCTCGGCGTTTTCTTTAATATCCCGATCCAGGCGATCGATAACCGATTGTGTTGTGGCCAGATTACCAGCGCTCAACAGTATAATGGTGCGATCAGGATTAGTGGGTAAAGCATGCATCTTTCTATGGATGCTAACATTATCAATACCGGCATTGGTTCTGGAATCCGCAGTAAGAACCAAACCTTCTTCAACTGAAACAACAATACAATAAGTCATAATGCATACTACCTAACTCAGAGTTAACTGACGAACCGCAAAAAAACAGTTCATAGTACCAATCATCAAACTTAATACCTAGCATTTTTAGTCTATAATGCTGTTTGTTTTACATATTAAATCAGTTGCCAAGCTGATAAATGGTTAAAATGCAAACAGTAATTTTACAAGACTGTTACAAAATACTCGCTGTATTTTTGCGTGCTAAACGGTAAAATTATATTTGTGGTATTGCGCGCCAATTCACAGAAACACAGTTGTTAGTGTATAACAGAACAGTTACTATAAAGAGCAGTGGATCAGCCTTGCATTTTTGCACAGCTGCTACGTTTAATTTAATTGCATCAATTTTATTGTCGAGTAACTAATACGTGCCTATCTCGTCCCCAAACAAAGACTATCTTATTGTCATTATTGGTATTGTGGCTCTGTACGCTCCCACAATCTATGATTTAGCCAATAGCTTATGGATGACTGACGAACAATCTTATGGCTCGTTGGTGTTTTTAATTGAGTTATGGTTACTCTATCGGGCTAAAGACGCTTTATTACAATTAACCCCAAAGCCTGTCATTGCTTGGGGTGGCTTTGTGTTTGGGCTGGGTTTGATTATTTACGTGCTGGGGCGCTTACCGAATATCCCATTGTTTGAAGTAGGTTCACTGATACTAATTATGATGGGTTGCACGCTGATAATGATAGGTTCGGCCGGGCTACGCGTACTTTGGTTTCCCCTGTTTTTTATCATTTTTATGGTACCGATACCCGGCTCTATCATTGATGCCATGACCCAACCCATGAAAATTGCAGTGTCTTATGTCACTGAAAATATACTCTATAACCTGGGTTTTCCTATTGCCCGTACCGGAGTCATATTGCACATAGGCTCTTATCAGTTATTAGTGGCCGATGTGTGTGCGGGTATGCATACGCTTATTTCGCTGGAAGGTTTGGGCCTGCTTTATTTAAACTTGGTGCAACACGACTCCAAATTGCGTAACTTGTTTATGGCCATTTTGATCATCCCCATCTCATTTACAGCTAATGTGACGCGTGTGATAGTTCTGACACTGGTTACTTTTTATTACGGTGCCGATGTGGGCCAGGGTTTTGTGCATGGCTTTGCAGGCATCGTGTTGTTTAGTGTGGCGCTATTATTAACCATTAGTGCCGATAGCCTTATCCAAAAATACGTCGATAGACGTGCCAACCGAATCAGTCACGCCTAAAAAATCATCATGACCACTTTTAATAAGAGTTATTTACTTGCCTTGCTGATGATTTGCATGCCTATAGTGGTGCATTTTATCCAACCCGGTCAAAAATTGGCAGATAGCAAGACCAGCCTCAATCTGGAAGACGCAATACCCTTGCAGTTTGCTGACTGGAAAATCGATGCTAAAGATTTTAGCCAGTACACCGCCACCAGTCGTGTGTCTAATTACGACCAACTATTGAATCGTACCTACATTAATAGCCAAGGCGAAAAAATACAACTGACTATTGCTTATGGCAGTGAACAAACGCATGATTTAAAAGTGCATCAACAGGAAACATGTTACAAAGCCCAAGGCTTTAACATTCAAGAACTGTTACATTCAAATTTACAAATACACGATTTAGATATCCCCATTACCCAGATGTATGCCACCCGCAAAGATCGTAACGAGCATGTGACCTATTGGTTTACCATTGGTAATAGTGTTATCGCGGGACGAGTGGAACGTTTCTTTACGGTATTAAAATATTTATTTTCTGGCTATATTGCCGATGGTTTTTTAATCCGTATTTCTAACACATCACCCAAACTTGATGAAATTTCTTATGTTAAACACCAGAAATTTATTTTGGACTTAATCGCTGCCTTGCCTGATACAACCACGGATCGATTAATAGGCCGCTAAATAATGTCGGTAAAAAAGCCATCTGTCACCCAACAGAGGCTTAACAGCCAACAACTGGCTTTATTATTTACGCAACTGGCACGCTTGGAGGCTGCCGGCCTACCTACACAACAAGGCATATCTCTGATTTTCAAAGCCGATAAAGCGCTGCAAGGCTATTATATGCAGTTGCAAAATTCGCTACAAAGGGGTGCCTCTTTCGCTGCAAGCGGGTATAAGATAGGACTATTCACAGCTAACCACTACGCCATACTTAACGCCGCTGAAAACAGTGGCCAGTTAGCGCGTGTTTATCATTATCTGGCCCAGTATTACACCCGCAAAGCTTCACAATTAAAAAAATTAAAATCACGCTTAATGTTGCCGCTACTGGTACTGATAATCGGCATTTTTCTAGCACCCATAACCGATTTGTTTAAGCAAAGCATTAGCCTATCCGATTATTTAAAACAGACTTTAGGCGCATTATTGCTGCTTTATATCAGCATATACACTACGTTAAATTTTGCAAAAATAATTGCCAAGCTAAAAATAGAAGCAGACTGGCATCGCTTACAGTTACGCATACCCGCCATTAAAAAGTGGATTAGCCAACGACAAAGCAACGATTTTTTGACTTACCTGGGTTTAATGTTAGCAGCGGGCCTGCCTTTTGCGGAAGCTTTACCGTTAGCGGTAAACACCCTAAGCAATAGTGTACTGAAAAGCCAGTTTAACCGGCTAGTAAGCCCGCGATATTTACAGGCAGGTCATAGTGCTTATAGCGTGTTAACATCCGTTCAGTTGTTAGACAAACTGGCATTACAAATAATTAATAGCAGCGAACAAAGCGGAAAGCTTGCCGATGGCTTGTTGCACTACACCCAGCAAACCGCAGAAACCCTTGCTAGGCAAGATGAAGAACTGGCAATCTGGATACCCCGCATTTTGTATAGCCTGATTGCTATTGGTATGATAGTTTCAATTTTTACAGCTTATACAGCCAGATTGGCAATGTTGCCAAGCTAAATTTAGCTGCGTGGTGTACTGGTAAAATTAATGCTAATTATCTAAACAAGTGCCTAAATAGCAATCTATCTTATGCAACACTACTGTGTTAAGTAATGACGTTTTGTATCGTAGCCTGGATGCAATGCAATGGAATCCGGGGTTCGAAGTCAATTAGTTTTAGTATATTAAGACGTGTGCCGATACCCAAAGTTTGTTCTAAAAACTAATCAATTTGGCTATATAGAAACCTGTATCCATAATTTGTGGTTTACTAATAAAAGCATAATCAATCAATCTAAAACCTACACGCTAACTAATTGGACATTAACTTATTATTTAATATCCAATTAAAAAAAACTTACGCAGCAGATCTTGTCAACTAGCAAAATACCTACTTTAATTTATCTCAAGTTAATAATGCAAAATTCCTATAACGATAGGAGTCGCCCTTACTGGGTATCTAATAGCGTAAACGTTTTGTATTGTCTATTTGATTATTAAGTCGTTTGTAGCCAAGGCGCTTTAAGATTGTTGAAAAGTTGGAGGGTGTTAGCAAGGCCATAAGCCGCAATTATCAAAGCGGTTGCCTCATAGGGCGTCAATAGCGAAGCGTATTGCGCCGTATGCATGGTAGGCATCTTTTGTTTACGAATACTTTTAGCACATGAATCGCTATAAAAATCAACAGGGTCAGTTCAAAGTTGCGGCTGGGCAATCCCGCATATTCTAGTAGGTGATAGTCCTGTCCCTTACTCTACTCCTTTTACCCTTACCACGCCAACTTCTAGGTATCGAATGGTTACAGTATATCAATAAAGACTATTGTTAGAATTACGAAAGATGCGGTTCATACTGCACCGCATCTCATCATTCATTTACCTGCTAAAGTGAACGGCCTAACCGTTTTTCGACTTGCTTTCGCTCCCACTCAGCACCCAATATTGGCAGAAAATTATATATTGACGAGGCATGGAACACTAAACCCAGCCCCCACCCTAACGCAGGCCACAGCACCCAAATATGATGTGGTGTTTGCAGCAGGTTCAATATCGTTAGACTACCGATAACAATAAAATATTGAATTAAATGAATATAAAATCGCTTAACTTTACGCACATGTTCCAAGGCAAGAATTTCTTCTCTGCTAATGCCATCATTTAAGTTACTGACCATACCAGACTCCGTTTTTAAGCTTGAAAAATCGATCTCAAAGACCGCTGCCAGTGATTTCAGGGATTCAACACTTGCCGATTGCCCCCGCTCTATTCTTTGAATAGTACGGATACTTAAGCCACTTAAGTCTGCCAATTGTTGTTGAGACCAACCGTGTTTTAATCTCAGTTTTTGTATAAGCATTTGAAACTCCTGTTATCACCAAGCATTAGTCTAAAATATAAATTGCTTTTTCTGTTACGCCATTTAGCTGACAAGGGTACGACACTCCGCAGACAGACTGCGCAAAAAACCTGACAATCTGGCGACAACTAGCACTTTTAGACTGATTTAATACCCAAGCGGGTTAAATGTCTCCATCCCTAACCGTTTAAGGGCATGACTTACTCCTAATAATTTCGACATTATCATAAAACCTTAAGCAAACCAATCTTACTTTTATCACAACCTTATTGGACGATATAAAACAAATTCGAGGTAGGATAGCCAAGGACATAAGCCTCAATTTTCAAAGCAATTGCCTCATAGGGCGTCAATAGCGAAACGCCAGATGCATGGTAGGCATATTTTGTTTACGCATACTTTTAACGCGATAAGGCGCGCCCAATAGAATACTGCCATCAGGTACATCAATCACGTACAATGGCCGCCAATAGAATCCACATTAATCGAAAAATCCGACTCTATTGACGCGCGGAAGTAAGTGTTCATTTACATATGAAAAACCACCACCAGAGACCCCATCAATTAAATGGGCGCCGCACAAGCAGAAAATCATAGAGAGGAACAGGCACATGAAAAAACTTGCTACTAACACACTCCGAGTTAAGCTCTTCAATATATTGATGGGCATTGCCAGTGCGCTCCAAAATATACCTGCGAAAGTCACTCCACCACCCTTCAGACTAATGCAAATTGGCTCGCTGTTTTGGCAGTCGCGTGCATTGTATGTGGCAACCAAACTCGAATTGGCTGATACGCTTGGCGACTCCGAGAAAAGCACACTGGAAATAGCTTCGGCTTTACATCTTCATGAAGATCACCTCTATAGATTATTGAGGATGCTGAGTTCAATGGGCATTTTCGATGAAACTGCTCCGCGTGTATTCAAAAATTCCAAAACATCAGCTTATTTGCGTCAAGATAATCCTAAAAACGTGCGTGCTATGATCCTTATGCACAATTCACCAGAAATGACTATGCCGTGGATGGAATCTTTGGAGGAAAGTATCCGCGATGGCGGTGTGCCATTTTCCAAAGTGCATGGTGTTGATTTCTTTAACTATATGGATCAGAACAAAAACTTTGATTTACTATTTTCTCAAGCAATGGATGCCGTGGAAAACCTCACCGGTAACTTATTTTTGGACGACTTCAATTGGGGTATGTTTGACCGCATTATTGATGTAGGTGGGTCTAAGGGTAGTAAAACGCTATCAATTCTTAAGCTATACCCCAATCTAAAAGCCGTTGTGTTCGACAGACCGCAGATTATCGAAGAAGCCAAAACCCACTGGCAAGGTAAGATAGCTGCTGAAATACTTGCACGTGCTGATTTTCAGGGCGGCGATATGTTTGAGTTCCTACCAGCCGCAACCTCAGATAATGATCTCTTCGTATTTTCAGCCATATTTCATGGTTTAAATAACGAAGAATGCACAACCGTATTAAGCAAACTGAAAATAGCCATAGGCACTCACCAAGCATCTGTACTTTTTGCGGATGCCGTTGCAGAAGAAACCAATATTAATCCAACAATAGCTGCTTTCGACATGCAAATGTTAATCGGCACAACTGGACGTGAGCGTACTCCCAGCGAATGGAAACAGTTACTGGAAAACGCTGGATTTGAAATTGTGGAGATTATGAATGTAAGAACATTTGTTAAATTCATTATTGCTAAACAGATCCAGACTAGTCATTCCGCATAATATGGAGGCTGAAGTCCAACTGAGTTGAGTAGCCAGAACGAACACTTTCGTTGGTTATTCCTCAGTCCAATCACATTAGTAGTAAAAAGTGGAGCGACAAAGTTTTTATGTTAATATTAATCGGCAATCTAATCATAAAAATTGATTATATACTTGTCGTTCCAGAAATGTGCTTCCCAATATTCATGTGCATATTATTTAACGGGGCAATAATCGCCACGTTTGCAGCGGATTACCGATTTTGTATCGAAGTAAAAGGAAGAAAAATGGGACATGCAACGCTATATTACCCTAAAAAATGCATATTCTAATAATTCCACGCACATTATGAAATCATTATTCTTTATTTTCTGCATGCTAGTTTGGTTTAATGCTCAGGCCGACTCAAAACCTGTTACAACTGTAACGCCTTTAATCTTAACGGACAAAAATACCAAAGGTTATGAATTAAGAGGACAAGCTAATACATTAATTGAGTTAGTAAAATCTAAAAAATTGGATGAAGCTCAACAACTGGCAATGCAATTACGACAATCTTACGAAGAACAATTTAATAAAAACATAAAGCAATATAGTTTTCAATCTGAAAACGAATATACCGAATTTAAAAAATCATCTACGGAAGAATTCGAATGGATAGATTGGGGCTATAAAGAATGTTTACAAATGTTAGCATTCATACAATCTGAAAAACGTAATTATCAAACAGCCATTGAATATTTAACCAAGATTGAACAAATCGCCCCTATTTCATCATCTGCATTAATAGAAACTGGCTACGTTTTAAATCAGCTACACCACTATAATGATGCTTTAGCTATTTACCTTAAAGCATTAGATTTATCTATGCAATACAGCACTCAGCGCCCCTATAAAGCATCGATATTTCGAGGTATCGGCTTTAGTTTTATTGAATTAAATGAACTAGATGAAGCAGAGAAAGCTTACCAGGATGCGTTAGCGCTTGAACCGACCAATCAAGTCGCATTAAAAGAATTAACATATATACAAAGCTTACGTGAAGCAAATAAGGCTAAAAAAACACCCTAAATTAGCATTCATCACTGCCAATCATGTCCATAAGCACATTAGCATTTTGGATTAAGAAAAGTTTTGAAGCAATGTAACTTAGTTCCAAAAAAACCGCTTTCAGACAAATATCAGGTATGATTTGTTTCGATTATTCGGTTAACCCCATTTCCTTTTAAGGTGAGCCAGATATTTCGATGCAGCAATATTGCCACATGCAAAATTTTAATCACAATACCTACTAAATCTTCTACTTACTCAACACTGGAGTACTTGTATGAAAAACCAGACTAAATCGCTGTATTTTACGGCAGCAATACTGTTTGCAGTTATGCTAATTCCTGCACAACAAGTGGTAGCTGCACCTGCGCTGGTTAAAAATGTGGATCAACCTGGGCGTCAGCCATATGAAATGTGGATAGAGTTTGGTACTAGCTATTGTTCGTTTAACTGTTCAAATATTTATAGCTATGGCGGGGTTACTTTGTTTGATGGGCCTGCGGTACCCGCTGGCAAGCGTTTGATCATCCAAGGGGTTTCTGCATCAATACCCGCCAACAGTTCGATGATCACGATTTCTCTGCAAACCTCGCAAATTCTATCCAATCAATATGTTAAATGGCAATATTCCGGCCCATATTATTTGCAATATACTTCCGGCAATTCCTACGGTATGAGTTCGCCTACTTTTGTGGAATATGGCCCAGGCGAATCGCCACACCTGCGTATTTATACGGCCAACCCCAACAGTGTTATCGGAAATGTAACGCTTAACGGCTACCTGATAGATGCTAACTGATAGTCGAGTGATGAAAACCGGAACTCTGGCCTACTAAGCTTTCCGGTTTTCAGCACTAACCAACGTGTTTTATTTATTCACCGACAGCTATCAGGTTAGTAAAGTATGAGCAAAAAATCGGTTTTATTTATTTTGACTTTATTGTTACTCAGCACCCTAGGTGGACTTTATCTGACAAACAGCGTCAAGAGTACTGTCGTTACGGCTAACACCTCAAATCTGCAAACTCGCCTTGATAGTAAGCCCGTTCAGCAGACGCAGCCAGTTGTAGTAGCGCAACCTAGCCAGCCCGTAGAAGCGACCCTGCCCCCTATTCAACCAGAGATAATTGAACTCCCCGCCGAGGCGCTTATCGCCATTAAATCTAACAATTCGGAACCACCGCCCATGGCTTTAATACCGCCAGGTTTACAATCCACCGATATTGAGGTTTCTCCAGAGGGCGGCGTAATTAAAATATTACGAAAATTTCCAGAAAACACACCCCCACCCGCCAACTACCAAGCCGTTGTTCCACAGGGTGTGCGTGCCGATACCTTTGAGTTAACCACAGAAAGTGGTGCAATTAAAATTAAGGACAAATAAATCGGGCTGTTAACGTCAAGTGCATAGTAAATCATTTAACAGTATCCAAATTTTTAATAAACATGCATAACCTTTGCTAATACTCATTGTCAGGTAGGAACGGCGTATTGCTACGCCATCCCCCCTTAAGAACCGTACATGATAGTTTCCCATCATACGGCTCAAGCCTCCATAAATCCTGTTTGATCAGAACCGGCAGTTTCCTTATTTTTACGGTTATGGACTTGTCTATGACAGTTCGGGTGTAATAACATAAGGTTTGTTACTCTGTTTTTACCGCCGTCTGTTTTACGCTGGATGTAGTGAATATTGCACCCCGTATCCTTCGTAATTCTTTCGTTGCAGTTCGGACATTTGCCTTCCTGTGCGTACCAAAGAAAAAGCAATTGGTTCTTTCCTTTGAGGCTTTCTCTCATTTGCAGGCCAAGCCTGTTTTCGAAATACTCTTCCCAGACCGGATTGAACGGGTGTGCTTCCGCTTTTATCTTGATATGTCGGCGAATGGGCGTATCACTAGCATTTACCAGTTTAACCCTTATCACTTCTCCATCCTCAGTTTTAACCTTCGTGGCAAACACCCAGTTACGCAGTCCTTCGCTTTCAAAATATCTATCCTTTATCCACCGAAGTGGTTTATTTGGATGTCTTCGACAAGCCCATTGCCAAAGCTTTTTCCAGATGAAGTGATCAACCTTAGAAAAGGTTTCCTTCGCCACCTGATTTTGGTGATAATTAGCCCATCCCCTTATGATTGGATTTAGGAGCCTAATTACATTTTCCTGTTTTGCTGTTTGGTTTTCTTTGATTATCAGTCGAATTTTCCGTAAGAATGCTTGTACATTCTTTTTCGCAGGTTTGATGAGTAGTTTCCCACCGTATTTACGAAAGTTCCACCCTAAGAAATCAAAGCCTTCATCAATATGCACAATCTTGGTTTTTTCTTCTGATAGCGATAATCCTCTGTCCTTCAGAAAGTTCTCAATAATCAACTTTGCCTGCTCCAGCGTTTCTTTCGTTGCGCCGGTGATAACAAAGTCATCTGCATATCGAATAAAATTGACTTTTCCCTTCCATCTTTTCTTGCTGGTTTTTGTACCAAAGTGCGCGGCCAGTTCGATTTCAAGACCATCTAAAGCCATATTAGCCAGCGTTGGCGAGGCAATACCCCCTTGCGGAGTGCCGGCTTGCGTTGGAAACCAATTTCCTTTTTCAACAAAACCACTTTTCAGCCATTTTCTGAGTACGGTTTTATCCATAGGGATATTCGCCAGTAACCAGTCATGACTAATATTGTCAAAGCATCCAGATATATCTGCATCTAAAACCCACTGCGCTGAGTTTTTACTCACTAATGCCGCAAAGCATTGTGCCGCCGCATCTCTACAAGCTCTTTCTGGACGGAATCCATAGGAATTGTGATCCGCTTTGGTTTCAGCTATCGGTTGCAAGCCCAGTAAATGCAGCGCTTGCATTGCTCTATCTCGTAGGGTTGGAATCCCTAAAGGACGCAGTTTACCGTTTGCTTTGGGAATTTTGACTCTTCTCAGCGGTTGTGGTTGATAGCCTCTTCCTTTGAACGAGTTAATTGCCTTGGCCTTTTGCTCAGGAGTATTCCAAGTTTCCCCGTCAACTCCTGGGGTGTTTTTACCGCGATTTTCAGTAACTCGTTTTACAGCAACTGCCTTGCCATAAAATGAGTGCGTCAGCAACCATTGTAAAGCTTTCGCCTTATTCCAGCGGCCTTCGCTGACTGCCTTTGCAATACGTACTTGTAGCCTTCTCACTATTCGATGAGCCTGCCCCCAGTCAATACTGTGCCAGTTCACGTCATAATGGGAGGCTGCACCAACTGCACTAGGTGTCGTCGTCATTTGCTCTTCCTCCTTATAAAGGTTCTATTAGTTATCTTGCAATTTGAGACCCGTTGGAAGTCTGCGCTCTTTCGAGCAAGATGATATTGGCGGTATACCTTAATCTCTATCTATTCCATTACAGAATAGCCTTCGCTTTTTCCAACCTCCTATGCCCGCATTCCCATCAGTTTCCCTCGCGGTCAACTTGCCTAAATAGGCGAAAATACGGGTTTACCGTGTTCCATATAAATAACACTGAAGGGTTAGGTGCCAACTATCTCCCGATGGTTTTGTTATCCTCGTTTGGTTATGCGAAAATACCAAACTAACCATGTTGCCTTTTGGCTAGAGTCTATCAGCATCTTTGACTCCTCGGATTTAACGAGATTTATCGTTGATTCACATGTGTTCACCTTACCTTCTAAGCCTAGCACCCTACCGCGTAATGCTCGCAGTTCCGTTTTGCCCTCACGGGCTCGACTTCATCTTTCGATTGGGTTACATTGTCGGAATGGCTTCAAACATCACATTACTGTTAATGCCTGCACTCTTAGGCTACTGCCGGAGGAACGGCAGGTTTAGTCATGATTGCTAAAGCTAAACAATTATTTATACGACTTCACGTCGCACTACGCACAAATCCTTAGCTGTTACCCACCTTTTAATGGAGAGAGAAATATGCCTAGCTTGACTGAATTTAAAGAATTAGTAAAAAGTAATCCCGAACAAGCATTTCTTGATTACGTTCTGGAGATCGACGAAGAGAGTTTTGACTGGCAGGACTCTAATGCAGGCATTCGAGCGGAGCCAGGCCCCCGCGACATTGAATGGCAGTTTGAAGAACCGAATAAAATCAAAATGTACCCAAGCCTTAATCAGGATACTGCTAAAAAAATATACTATTTACCTTGGAAGAACAAGAGTTTAACCCAGGTTACACTTGACAAGGATAGTCCGGCACAATTTTTAACATCCGAATTTAGTAATTGTCGTTTCACCATACATTATCACGACGCCGAGGGTAAGACTGTTACCGTTATGCATATAGCGGGTGATGTTACCGGTGGCGGAAGTATTTCCGGTGGAAATACTAGAAATGACATGGAAACCAACGCTCCACTGCCCTCCCCCGCTGTTCGATCTAGACGCTTATCCGTTAGTAAGCCAGTGCCTGGATTTAAAGGTGCTGCGTGGAAAAAATACGATGCAACGGCAAAAGATACGGTTTACTACGATTCACAAGCTGTTGTATTTGGGTACCGCAAAAAAAATGGCGGCTGGGTGTTTTATGCACAAAATCTAGACCAAAACAAAGTTAGCAAAGGACGAATCGAATTGTAATGTAAATACTACGCCCACCGAGCAAAGTAGAAGGGCTCAGGGCGAACAGTGGTTATATATATCAATAGCTTACCTTGTGTGCTGAGCCTGTCGAAGCACACAAGCTAGGTTCCAGTAAGCCAGACACAGCATAATCTAATAATTTAAGCGATTCTAGCTGACAAAACTACGCGCAGAAATTTACAACTAAACCGCCCTGTTTACAGATTAATAATGGCTAACACTTATTCATCCAGACTGCTAAACATGTTTCTATCGACAATAGACGCAACCAAGTGCTGAACCAAATTGTAAAAAATAATAGGTAACAGCACTTGTGGATGATCGACTAAAGCCACCGACGCTAAAACCAAGCCGGTTCCATTATTATTCATGCCCAATCCAAACATGAGTGCAATCTTACTGTTGCGATCTGCATTAAAGTAATTGGCCAGCCAGTGACCAGAGGCAAATGCCGCAATACATAGTGAAGTTACCACCACCAGGATGAGTAGCAAATAATCATAATCTGGATCTGAAAGCACCTGCGGCAATGTTAACGATGCATTACAATAATTTAGCAAAATCAAAATGATATAGTTAAACAGCTTTAAGTTAAGCTTCATTTCATTATAATATTTTTCACCCATCAACTTGCGTGACAAAATACCCAGTAATGAAGGCAGAATAACCCATACCCCTAGAAAAGATACAACACCACCGGATGCTAGTTCATGTAAGTCTTCAGAATAATCGCCTGTCGTTACAAAACCAACGGCATGTAAAATCAGTGGTGTCAGTAACGGACTTAAAAAAGTGGTTAATAACACCAAGCCTAAACTTAAAGCTAGGTTGCCATTGGCATTCTGAGACCACGCAGTTGATGCACCGGCAATAGGCATTGATGCCACCAGCGCCAATCCCACTAATATTTGTTGCACTTCTTCAGGGCTGTGCCATAACTTCATCAAAACACTGACAGTACCAATAAACAGCAATGGGGTTAACACGTTTGCCAAAACCCCGCCTATCAGTAGCGACGACTTGGAAAACAGATCGGTCAATTCAGTTAACTTTACCCCCAAACCGGCGTTAAATAATAAGATAGCTAACATAAGCTGCGGCATAGTAAACATTAAGTCGCCGCCCAGGAAATGAACACTACCTAAGCTAACCTGGCGCATCCATATACCCAATGCGGGTAGCAGTGTGGCAATCAGGTAGGAAGTCACGATTAACCAAATTAAATTTTGATGGATAAAATGTACGATAGCTGAATTAATGCTACTGGTTTTGCTCATAGTTGGGATTATTTATCAATTTGATTAATGATGTGAGACATGTGACAACCTTAAACGATAAGGATATGAATTTACAGAAAAAAAAGGCATTAGCCAACCAGCTTTTAGTCCGCTTTTAGACATGTTAACCGTTTTGCACTCACCTAACAACATTGCCAGAAACGATGTATCGATCATTGGGCGCTAAAGATGATTTAGGGTCTCCTCCAGCAGTATCGGATTAGATAGCTAAAGTAGCCTACAATAAATATAAACTCTGTAATATAGCGATCCTAGGCTAATTGCTAAGATAGTCGGTTAAAAAATGGTATCTTTTGCTGTATTATCCACAATAATAGAATAAAGTTGCAGATAAACTAGCACTGTTAACAGTAGATGGGTAGTTTAAACTAATTGAATTAAAGGAGTTTATTTGAACTTGAAGATGCGTGTAGATGCCGCGTTGTTTGACCACCTGATAGCTTATTCTTCCATTCCATTGATTGGAAGCGCGTTAGGTAGTTTATTAATCACCGTTTCGCAACTAGCATCCAACGAAAGTCGCATCGTGTTAGGCTGGCTTGGCCTAGTCTATTTAACCCTTGGCATCCGCATTTGGCTTACCCAACGCTGCAAACGCCAACTAGTTTCAATGGGCTATGATCCGGCTATCGCCTTTCGGTACGCGATGACTACCGGCTTATCGGGTATTGCCTGGGGAATGGGAGGATGTTTGCTGAGTGAGGCAAACCCGACAACCATGATTATAACCATCACCGCCATGCAGGCTATGGTAATGGGTGGTGTGTTAACATTGGGTACCTATATGCCTTCTTTTCTGGCTTTTGCTATACCCGCAACATTACCCATGAGCGTGGCTTTAACCTTAAATGGCGGCACCGCAAATAGCGTATTAGCCGTTTACAACTTCATCTTCCTGCTCATCATGATTAACATTGCTCAGCGTGTTAACAATTCGATACGCAGCAGATTGCAGTTAACTTTCGAAAATGAAGATCTGGTAAAAGCCTTATCTCAGGCACATGCCCATGTTTTAACCGCAAAAGAAACCGCAGATCAAGCAATAAAAGAACTTGAAACCATTTATCATAATATATGGGTAGGCATTATAGTTCTGAGTACTGATCGCGTTATTTTACGCACCAATCGCCATTTTGAAGAAATTATGTTTCGTTGGCAACATAATGAAATGATTGGGAAATCGACACGTATCGTCTATGCTTCTCAAGAAGATTTTGAATTAATTGATCGTACCGTTTATCCGCAATTTAATACCGGCAAAAATTACTTTAAATTCGAATCTTTATTTATTCGCAAGGATGGAACACAATTCTGGGGAATTGCAGTAGGATCGTTTATCGACCCCACTGATATTGAAAAAGGGTTAATCTGGTTTATTCACGACATCAGCGAAGAGCATCATTCTCAAGAGGAATTAAGTGCCGCCAAAGAATCCGCCGAGCAGGCATCTTTAGCGTTAATCGAAGCCAATAATAGAATATTATTTCAGAATAGCGAATTAGAAAGACTCTGTATTACCGATCAATTAACCGGTCTGTACAATCGGCGCAAACTCGATCAAGTGATTGTTGTCGAGCAAAAACGCCTGGAAAGAACCTTTCAAGCTTTATCGATTATCTTGACCGATTTAGATAATTTTAAGTCTGTAAATGATGTATATGGACACCAGGCAGGTGATGTTATTTTATCCACGGTCGCTCAACTACTTAAACAAGAGTTACGTGAATCGGATATTCTAGGTCGCTGGGGCGGCGAAGAATTTATGATTATTTGTTTAGATACCGATCTAAATGGCGCACTGGCACTGGCCGAAAAATTACGCAAGACGCTAGAAAACCACGTATTAGACATAGTCGGCACGCAAACCTGTTCATTTGGTGTTGCACAACTAACACAAAAAGAATCTATCGATTCGTTAATTACCCGAGCCGATAATGCCCTGTATAGTGCCAAAGATGCAGGACGTAATTGCGTTCATTTTGATAAAAGCGCTGCGGAATAGTCTTTAAATTAGTAGCATAAGTAGTGTTTACTTTTAAACTAAAAAAGTCATTGGGCTATTACTAAGATATCAGGATAAGCCATAGAAAAAGCTAAGTATCATGAGACAAGACGACTTAAAAATTTGCTGGGATAGATTAGTAACATGCAGATTGGAATAGACATAAACTTGTTTTAAATAGTGGTGTAATAGTATTGGTTACGAAATAGGGAAAAGTTATGCACATGTTTTTAATAACTTCCAAAATTTCTGTGGTTCGGACTTAAACCTCCTGTAGATCAATTTTTTTAGCAACAGGTTTGTTTGCCTCTTTCTATAATTTAATTAATAATATAAAAACTCGTTGATTAGGTTTTTTGTGTTGTTTTTTAGTCACTAGCTTCTAACACGTCACTGTACAACGAGTTTGTCTGGTTGGACCTATCGACGGCACTTTTGGCTGCGGTTTGAATGCCGGTTAGTATTAAAATTGTATCTACTTAACTTAATCAAAAGGAGAATAAAAATGAAAAAAAAATTTGTCAAGCTAGCACTTCTGTCTTCCCTGGCCTGTACTTCGCATAATGTTTTTGCGGCTGACCCCGCGGCTGATTGCTCAAATCTGCCTAATTGGAATACTTTGCAGAGCCATTTAGCCACAGTGGCACCCAATAAATCCTTAAACGGCGGTTTTGGTCTAAATATGTGGGCCACTGTCGTTAACCGAGACGGTTATGTGTGCGCAGTTGCCTATACAGGTGCGGATAGAAATGCACAATGGCCAGGCAGTCGGATTATTTCAGCACAAAAAGCCAATACCGCCAATGCCTTCAGCTTACCTAATTTAGCTTTATCTACAGCGAATTTATACACCGCCGTGCAACCTGGTGGTAGCTTATACGGTTTGCAATTTAGCAACCCTGTGGATACAAATGCGGCATATGCAGGACCTGCCGGAAATTACGGCCAAGCAAATGATCCCTTAGTTGGAACGCGAGTAGGCGGCGTGAACGTATTCGGCGGCGGATTGGCTCTCTATAAAGCTGATGGTACTCTGGTAGGCGCTATTGGTGTTAGCGGTGACACCTCTTGTGCAGACCATAATATTGCCTGGAGAACACGTCTTGCCTTAGGATTGGATCATGTACCCGGTGGAGTTTCCCATGATTCAGCCCGCCCCGACAATATTGTGTTTGATATCCACACAGTACCGGGTCTACAAACTGGAGTCAGTGCGAGTGGTTGGGGTCATCCAACATGCGTAAACACTGTGACAGCTGGCTCATTACCTGGCACCCACTAAACGGGCAGTGATCAGAAGCTGTTGTGTGAGCAACGGCTTCTTGATGACTCGATAAATAACAGACCACGCATTTTTTCATGAAACTTATCCTGCAAATCACCTTAGGCGTTTTTTTGGGTTCCTCAGCCTCAAGTTTGCTGCAGGATGTCTGGCAGCAGCATAAAGCCGAATTGCAGAAAGCAGAAAACGAAAAAGTTCTGGCGGAACAGGAAAAAATTAGGGAAGAACAAGGCAGACTGTTCGGTAACATCTTACAGCAGAGCCGGCAGTTAAATCCTGCGACCGCCCTAACGCCACCTGGAGATTTTATCCCGGATGATGCGCAAACTGAAAAGTCTAAGCCTTAATTAAAGGTATTGACATTTATTTTGCCCGCTTGCAAGTCGTGTTCTTTATACAACCAACACACATTGGAAACTAATTTATGAATTTTAATATACAGGCTGTTACAGCCGCATTAATATTGAGTCTGGGGCTTGTCGAAACCGTTCAAGCTAATTATATTGAGGCATTGAGTGAAACATTCGAGTCCGGTGCTACTTTTAACGGTATCGTCACTTTTGATAATAACTTTGATGCTCTTGCGGTTTCCGGCACACTTAGTGGTTATGCCCTGGGCACGGCAGGCTATGTGGGAGGTTCTGCGAATGAGTCAATAAGCTGGGTTTTTGATCCTACTTTTGATTATGCAACTGCGCCCCTTGCTTCAAATTTCTTATTAGATGCAGACCCAGCATCCTACGACGCAACGATTAATAATAGTCTGGTGTTTACTATTGACTTTACAAATGCCTCGGCTCCAGTATTTACTTCAAATGCATTTGATAATGGTATCAATTCGGGTTCAAGCAATTGGGATGCCTTAGTTTCGGGTACTGTAACGGCGGTACCAGAACCAGCCCTATTTTGGCTATTTGCCAGTGGCATACCGTACATAAGCTGGGTTGGACGACGGAAAACAACAGCATAAAACTCAGCGTTGATGAAGTTTTGAATATGTTCTTGTTTAGATAGGGTTAGGCGTGTAATAAATGATTGCACGTCATAACCCTTTTTGGCTAATACGACCTATTTTGGCTTATCGCATTTATCGTGGCAAAAGCGTGCATATAGGGGGCAGGATAGAATGGCACTGACTTAAGCGAGTTTTCTTTAATATTCAAAGATATAATTACGTAGAATGTGGTGAGGCACGAACCGCATCTTCCGCGAATTAGGCATAAGCTGAATGTTCAGCCGACTTGATGCGGTTCGTTACCTCCATATAGGGGTCAGGTTAGTTTACTGCTAAGTTAAAGTAACAGTGTCGTAATAGGGTTTCGCTTATTATTACGCTAGTACCGAAATGGGCAAATTTCCACAATCGGCTCGCCAACGTCGCCCACGCACCAAAACTCTCCACCTAACTTGTCGATCCGAAGCGGACACTTGCTAGACAAAATCTGAAGCATTTTACTAACAGGAAAACTTATTGCCTTAGATGCAGAGTTTTATTATCATTGCACCCAGCTTAGTTCTAGAGCCTCCGTTAAACCGCTTGCACTCAACAATTTTTAAAATTCAGTTAAATTAAAGGTGTTTACGATGACTACTACGCAAAAACAAGAATACCCCAATTCCTGCGCAGCAACGAGCTTATTATGCGCAGCTGTTGAGTTAGGTGTTACGACACTTCCAAAAAACAACAATTATAGCCTTTGGGGATCCGACGACTCCTTATTGGTAACCACCGATTGCCAAAAAAGAATTTACCAATGGACTAGCAATAATCCAAATAGACTCGATGCTAAAAATTGGGGGTATTCTATGCCATCCGATATTGCTAATTGTGCTATTTATTTAGGCTTGACTGTTAAAATCATGGTGTATTCTACCTATACAGTGACCGGTCTTAAATTTGCCTACAAAGATGAATGGAACAGGATAAGTACCCACCCAAGTTATGTAAGTAATTCATCAGGTAAATCAAACCATATACTTGCTAATAACGAAAGAGAGCTAAAAATTCTTGCCGAATGGCAAGATTTGTTAGGGCCTATCAAAAATATAGGTGCAATGCATTGTGTTATGGTTCGTCCAGGTGGCTCGGTCATGGAACCTGACGATGGAACAGACAAATCCAGTATTGCGAGCGATAAAAGTTATAATGGAATGCATGGCACCGGGATTTCCATAATAGTATCAAAGTAAGTTAATTCATGAAATAACGAGGACATACCTCGTTATTTCAGACGCGCGGTTACATAGGTAGGGTGTCGCAATACAGCTATGCCTATTCTAACTATTCTGGCTTATTGCGTTTATTTATTCTCCTGTAGTTTATAATCATAAATATAAATAGTATCATCATAGCAATGGGCATCACAGCTATGGCGTACCAAGATAGACATTGCTGATAGAGTACTACGACGATAGGCAAACAAAGAATACAAAATATAGCTTGGAGAGTTATGAAAGTCAGTGTTTTCAGCCCAGTAGCGCCAGCATGATAGATAGCATGTAATGCATACATTGGGTTATGTAAACGATGTAGATCGAAAACAAGTCCGGCTATATTGTGTACTAAAGGTATTAAGCTCAGATCAGCAATAATCATTAAAATTAGTGATTGGACATCCTGCTTGCGCAATAACTCAATCATTAATACTGGTAAAGTTATATAAAACAACCCACCTAAATATCTCCATAGATTCAGTCTGCTGTATAGATATCTAAAATTGATGATTAAAATATTTAGAGACGGGCTTCTCTCGGCAGATAGCCGCAAATAAGAACAAGGCTGGATATGCTGGCTGAGTTTTATTTTGCGATATCGAATGGAATATACTAAGCTGATCAGGCTGCCCAGAACTACTGCTAACGATAAAAACCATATGGATAAGTCGATTGCCATTGCCCACATCCCGACTAAATCTGCAAATACACACAAGACTAATCCCGGAAAAGCCTGCTGAAACAGTAATTGAAATACAGGTAGTTGCATCGCAAGAATTGCAATCGCAGTAATACGTGGAATGGATGATAAGTCACCCTGTCGTAAAAGCGTAATTTCTGCTCCGATAAATGGTAACAGTAACGGTAAATCTACTATCAACAATACCATTAGGTTTAACAGCATTAATTGGCGAGCTGATAAGAGCCGGGCAATATAACTCCAAGCACTTCCCCCACTTAAAGCCCTGATCTGCAATGCGCTCCAGCTCATGGCGATCAGTAATACCAACAACCACAATGCGATGGATTTTTTAATATGCCCCGGTTCGACGATGATAAGTACAGGTAAGCCTAGCATATGTAAAAGCATATTCAGCGGAGTTAGCGCTGGCGAGAAAATGAGTAAAAGGAATAAAGTCGTTTGCCAGCGCCTGAGCACTAAACCAAATGTTTCTGCAGCAAAAAAACGCATTCGCCACCAAAACAATTTTGCAAATATAGCTTTGTCTGATTTAGGAATGCACCTCATCATGAGCGCTCCAAACTACATAATTCGATCGTTCTGGCACCCAACTGAATTTGTTGATGCACATCCAGACAACTCAGTACGATTAAACTTTCTGATTTGCGCTGTTCTAGGTGTAAGCAAAGAAAATCAAACGAGGTATTATCCAAGCCATTACTCGGCTCATCTAATATCACCAGCGATGTATGGCACATTAACGCTGAAGTTAACAGAAATTTTCTTGAAGTACCAAGCGACATCTCGCCAAATTGGCAATTTAGATAGGGTACTAACCCAAAGCCTGCTAGCAGTTCTTCTTCAAGTTCAGGATCGAAAGCTCGAAGCGACTTGACGAATGATAGCCACTCACCACCACTTATAAAAGAATAAACTGGACAATTATCAGGTACATAGGCTATCTGTTGCATTAAGTCATGAGACTTATCAAGCAGATCTTCACCCAAAATAAATATTTCACCAGCGTCAGGCTGTATAACACCTGCCAGCAATGATAGTAACGAAGTTTTACCTGCCCCATTTGCGCCTGTTATGCAGATAATTTCTGGATTATCCCATACAAAATCGAGTTTACGAAAAAGCACACACTTACCCAAACGCTTTGTCAGTCCTTGTACTTTTACCATTTAAATCCATGCCTTAATCATATTTAATTTTTAAATATCGTTTTTTGATTATGAATACAACTTACTTTGATTGGTTTGTTGTTTTAAGTAAATTTTCCCTATAAATTTGATCTAAATAAGTAATTCTAAAGTTAATAAATCTACTTAGCATCGATAATTAGCATTATATATGCCAATATAGGCAACAAGAAAATGCGTGTAATTCACCTGTTCAATTCTAATTTTGTTGATTAACTGCTTATAGAACTACACTGTTGAATCACTTATGTTGCTACAGAAACAATCAGGGATATAGGTGTCAGATATAGGGGTCAGGTTACTTTATTACCCAGTGCAATTAGTTGTAAATATCTCAATCTCCCCCTCCCAAAGCTATTAGAAACAGACTTCTATCAAATAACGGATTAAGACCCTGAGTATACAAACGCGTAGTGTAAACAAGAATGTCGCAATACGATTTCGCCTGGCCCACCCTATTCTGGCTTTTCACGTTAATCTAAGTGATTCTAATAATTAATGAAAAATAGTTAGAGTGTATGCTATCCAAAATACATAGCTTTTTACCTAGACTATAGCGATTGGCGGTGATATAAAGAATACCAAAATCTACTAGGCATCTTAAACATGCAAACCAATGAAATTTTACTTTTTCTAGATGACCCAAACGCTCTAGAAAATATATACCAAACTAAACAATCTCAATTCTTGACTTGGCTAGACGAAGCGACTGATAAATATCCTGAATCAGAAACATTACGGGTTTGGAAGGCACGCTTGGCTTATTCGAAAAGTTTAACTGCAGATAAATCAGAAACTAAAATATTCTATGTAATTCTCATAGCCTTATTTGCAGGCACTTTGGTTAAATTACACGGACTCTGGTTCGTTAATGAAGACTGGTATCTGAAACGTTTTGTTTCCGTAATAGTTATTGGATCGCTCATTAGCTATTTTTTGTCTGCAGATTCTACTCTCGATAAAAGAATTCCAATATTAGGCGTGCTACTCTGCATCACGGTATTGATACTGATACCCAATACAAAAGATTCGCAATCTATAATCATGGCATTACTGCATATGCCATATGTTATGTTATCGCTACTAGCATTTACTTTCATGCACGGCAATTGGCAATCTAGCCATGCTAAGTTGCTTTTTGTGCGTTATCTCGGCGAAATGCTTATCTATGCTTCGATTATTTTGCTTGGGGGAATTGTACTGACTTTATTAACCTATGCATTATTCTCGCTAATTCATATCAGGATAGAAGAGTGGTATATGAGTTATGTAGTGGTCTACGGTTTGGTGGCATCGCCAGTGGTTGCGACGTATATTTACGATGTAGTTTTGGGTAGAGAGAGTCGTTTGGCGACTATTATCGCTAACATTTTTTCGCCCCTGGTATTGATTACCGTTTGTGCGTACTTACTGGTTATTATTTCTCAAGGGAAAAGTCCCTATTCAGACCGTGACTTTTTAATCACTATCAACGGACTATTGCTTATTGTATTGGCAATTACAGTTTATTCGGTCGCTGGTAAAAATAGTAAGGATAATAATAGTCAGTTACTGGATGGTATTAATATTGGTTTGGTGACGGTAACACTACTTATTAATATCTACGCACTTTCTGCCATCGTTTTCAGGTGGGCAGAATATGGTGTAACGCCAAATCGGTTAGCAGTAGCAGGTGCAAATGTTTTGATATTTGTACATTTGCTACTGATTTTGAAAGATTATATTGCACATATCAGGCAGCAGGCTACATCGCAACAGTTACTAAATACCGTTGCTAACTATTTACCACTTTATTCAGCATGGTCAGCTTTAATGGTAATTGGTCTGCCTTTGGCATTTGGTTTTGTATAAATACTATTTGTGTTAAGGGTAAAAATGAGACAAACTGCTTTATGCTAATATAAATCCTACTTTGCATATGGGAATATGATTTCGCCTATTACGACCTGTTACGGCATTTCGAGTTGAATAAAACTAGTGATTAACTGGCACTACATCAACAATATGCCGAATTAAACTCGGAATTCAATTTTAGAGGTATTCTTAATGTCTTTTCCCTATTTGAGCGATTTGATCAATCCTATTTTTGGGACCCAATGGAATATTCCCATCGCCATGTTTGGTAGCTTTGTTGCGATCGCCATGATAGTCTCAACAATAGTAGCCAAACGCGAAATCATTAGATTAGAAAAACTCGGCCTTTTAACAAAGGCTACAATCGCACCAGGCGTTTTCGTACCAACACATAAAATCGTTGACAATTTGACCGTAATTTCTTCGCTATTTGGGATGCTTGGTGCCCGCCTTTTCCACATTCTTGAATACCCACAGGTATTCCTTGATAACCCAATAGGCATGATATTAACCCGTGGTGGATTCTCTATTTATGGAGGACTCATATGCGGCGGAATTGCCGGGGCGGTTTACTTAAAAAAACGCGCGGTTCCCCTGCTCCCCATGCTTGACGCGCTTGCACCTTCAATGATACTTGGATATGGAATTGGACGGATCGGTTGTCAAATATCGGGTGACGGCGATTGGGGTATTGCCGCAATCATGGACTTGAAACCAAACTGGCTTCCTGATTGGTTGTGGGCACAAACCTATACAAACAATATTGTTGGCCTCGTAATCCCAAGTCCCGGTGTTTATCCAACACCACTTTATGAAGTATTAGCGGCCTTTGGCATTTTTTTATTTTTATGGGCAATAAGGAAAACAAAATATTCAAAGGGGTACATGTTTTCAAGTTATTTACTATTAACTGGCTTTGAAAGATTGCTCATTGAAAAAATTAGGATTAATAGTAAATATCATTTTTTTGGAATTGACTTCACTCAAGCAGAATTTATTTCAACTGTTTTAATATTAATCGGATTATTAGGCATCCTAAAGGCGACCCAGGCAAAGCGAATATCTAAGGTAGTATTTTCACTATTTATTTTAGGCGCATTGTCAGCCTGCTCTAAATTGTAAGCATGTTGGGCTTCGCGTTGTTATAATCAACCTACATTTTGGGTTTGTAACCTATTTATGGCGAGGTTCTATGACAGTAGTGACTGTCCAACAACCAACACCTTAGCACCGCAAATATTACCTTGTTTTAAGGCGAGCAACGCCTGATTTGCCAGTTCCAAATCATACACTTCAACTTCGGGTTTAAGGTGCATGTCTGCGGCCAAACTCAAAAATTCTGTGACATCTGCACGGGTAATATTGGCAACGCTTTTTATTTCCTTTTCTTGCCATAGATGCTTAGAATAATCTAATTGCAGCAAACTTTCTTTATCATGTTCTTTGCGTATAGCATTAATCACCAATCTACCCCCTGCCTCCAAATTAGCCAAGGCTTCCACAACTGGCAGCCAGGCAGGTGTCGTGTCAATAATATTATCTAACTTAACGGGTGACGTTTCAGTCGTGTTTCCAGCCCAATTAGCACCTAAAGACAGCGCAAATTGTCTTTCTTCTAAACTACGGGCAAACACATACACTTGCGTGTGTGGATACAGGTGCTTTGCCATTTTTAGCACCAAATGACCCGAGGCACCAAAACCTGTTAAACCCAGAGACTGACCATCTTTATGTTGAGTCAGTCGCAACGCGCGGTAACCAATTGCACCCGCACATAACAAGGGCGCTGCTTCTACATCCGAAAAAATTTCTGGAATGACATAAGCAAAATGCCCTGCAACCGTCATGTATTCAGCATAACCACCGTTTGCATCACGTCCGGTTGCCAAAAAATCGGGGCATAAATTCTCGTTGCCAGCTAAGCAAAACTTACACTTTCCACACGCAGTAAAAATCCAGGCAACCCCTATTCTGTCACCGACTTTTAAGTGGATAACAGACTTACCTAGCGCCACAACTCGGCCAACAACTTGATGACCTGGCACTATAGGTAAATTCAGAGGTGGTGTTCTACCCTCAATTTCATCAAGCTCAGTATGACAAACGCCACAGCAAGACACTTTCAGCAGAATCTCGGCGTCGCCCGGTACCGGTACCGGTATTTCCGTAAGCACTAAAGGTGATGGGGTATCATTGAGATTGCAAAGCTTATTCAAGAGCATGGCTTTCATTAAAATATCTCCACTGGGATAGGGTCGAATAAATCAAAAATGCCATTTTGATGCTGGGTAAGCTGGGTACCGCTAATCTAACATAACACACTTGCTAATATTAATGACTAATAATTGTACTTGATTAGCAAGATACCTCAGCTGAACGAAGCCAAGCAGCAGGACGGGGCCCTACAGATGCAGCCGCCACCAGAAGTCTTATCGGGAGCGTATCGAGTTGGAATCGTCGATTAAAACGAAACTCAAAAGCCGCCAAGTAGCGAGAAGCATATTTGGCGAAGTTGAATGAATGATAAGAACCGCCCAAACTGGTTTTGAGATTACCAAGGATGGTGTTAATCCACTGAAACACAGGTAGATCTTTGGGTTTACGACCAGCTGTAACGATGACATCATGCTGACAACCGGCTTCTGTCACCCCGGCAAAACAGGCGAGGCCATCAGAAAGTACTGTACAATCTGAGACCAAATTTTCTTTGGCCCACTGAGCAATCGCTTTGAGTGTAAATCCACTCACTGGCGTTAATTTGAGATACCTGGGGTGTCCATTCTCATCCAGTGATAGTGCCGCCACAAAGGGTACCTTGTTTTCAGAACCCCGTCCGGCCTTGCCACCGCTAAGCTCACCGCCTAGATAGGCATCGTCAATCTGGATTTGGCCGCTCAGCGGATATCTTGTTTCACGTTCGGACATGGCTTCCATCAACTTATGCTGCATAAGCCATGCTGTGTGGTAACTGACCCCGAGATATCGCTTTAGCGCGAGCGCAGACAAGCCTGTCTTCGCTTGACTGATCAGATAGATCGCCAGAAACCAGGTCGTTAGCGGAAGCTTGGTGCTCTGGAACAGCGTACCGGCTATGAGTGATGTTTGGTGTCGGCAAGTCGTGCACTGAAACATTTTGAGCGTTCCTATCTGGAATTCACAACAATTTGTGTCTTCGCAGCAAGGGCATACAAAGCCGTCAGGCCAGCGCGATTTCTCCAGAACGGTTTCACATTGGGCTTCGGTGCCGTAGTGTTTTAGAAACTCAGGCATAGACATACCGGGTTGAAACTGGATGCGATTGATTGACATGGTGCACCTCTTAGATGGGCTGTGCTCAGTCTACTCGCTTTGCGGAGGCTCGGCTGAGGTATCTTGCTAATCAAGTAATTGTATGGTTAATTAGAAATCTGCTAAATTTATTGATGATAGACAATGCAACGCGATGGGTGCCTTGCAAATAAAGGCCTGGCGAGTCAAATTAATGCGTATATGCAATGCGGCATAAATACAATAAAATATTGGGTTAATGTCAGAAAATGTGAACCATTCACGGTTTATAGTCATCCACAAAAAATAGAGCTTTTTTGAAACATGAAAATCTGATTAAATAGTATACTCAATCAGTTAAGACAACTTCCTATAGCAAATTAACAGCTTCCATGCCGTGCAAAAATCAATTTTTCGTGTAATTTTTTTAATTTTCATGCTCTTACAGAGCGTTAACGCATCAGCCCGATATGCTGCAATCGTGATAGACGCCGACACCGGCCGAGTTATACACGAAAATGAAGCCTCACAACGCTGGTATCCCGCGTCATTAACCAAAGTCATGACTATTTACATGACTTTTTTGGCGTTGAAAGCGGGTGAACTTAATTTACATGATACCTTAACGGTCTCCAAACATGCCTCTATGCAGCCCAATTCACGATTGGGATTACGTTATGGACAAACTATCACTGTTGAACAAGCCATTATGGCGGTCACTACTCGTTCCGCTAATGATGCGGCTGTTTTACTGGCTGAAACACTGGCCGGTGGCAGCGAACAAAACTTTGCCGCAAAAATGACCCAACAAGCCAAACATTTGGGCATGGTCAGCAGTTCTTTCCAAAATGCCAGCGGCTTACCGGATGAAGGACAAATTAGTAGTGCCAGAGACTTGGCCGTGTTATCACTGGCAGTCATTCGCGATTTTCCTCAATATTACCCGTTTTTTTCAGCGACTGAATTTGTCTATAAAGGTCGGGTATTGCCTAACACCAATAAAATTTTAAAACTGTATCCCGATGCCGATGGCATGAAAACGGGTTTTACCTGCGGCTCCGGTTTTAACTTAATTGCCTCTGCCAGACGCAATGGGCATCGGGTTATTGGTGTGCTACTGGGTGCGCATTCCAGTGCAGAACGTTTTGCACAAATGGGCGATTTACTGGATATAGGCTTTGAAAAATTTAATAATGTCAGCACTGCTCAACATGTATCAGAACTGCACGCATTAAACGACACCCCACCGCCTTTTCAATTATCGTCTAACCGATGTGCAGGCAGTGCCGAACTAATGGGTGCAGAAACAGGTGGCCGTACAGAGCCTATACATGTTAAACCGCTGGATAAATACACCGAAACACATAAGCATAACGAACCAGAGTCGGAACCTACCACGTTGGCCTCTAATCATTGGTCGGTAGTTTTGGCGGTTGCCGGACGTAAACAGGATGCAGAACATACACTGGACACGGCACGCCAGTCTTTAGGTGTTTTGGCAAACGCTGGGCAGTCACAGCTGGTAAAAACAAAATTTAAAGGTGCACCCAGCTGGCGACCAGGCTGGACTAATCTAACCGAAACCGATGCACATGCTTTCTGCAAATACTTACAAAGTAAAAATCAGAGCTGTACCTTGGTATCTGGTAGAAGCAGCCATCATAAACCAAGCCTGCCAGTCCATCATACTGTTCATAGTAAACATATTTTACCAAGCAAACATGTCAAGCTTAATACACAGAGCAAGTCAGTAACACAGGTGACTAAACACACCCCTAAACATAGCAAACACCTTAAACAAGTGCATAAAGAAATTTCGTAACCTTTATATTTAGGCATAGACACAAAGATGATGCGTCATCACCACAGATGCGCATCACTTTCTAAGCATTAATAAAGCTTTTTGCCCTTACCAATATCTATTAAATCAGTTACATGTGCTTATTGAAACGCGGGTGACGTAAACACATAATCATTATTTTTTACGGTGGTATGGCAGGCAAAACAGGTAGCACTTTGTTGGGCATCATTCATAACCAACTTGGCTCCTTCCCAGCGACCAAACCCCCAACCGCCGGTTTCCTTATACTTTAAACTATCTTTAACCATTGCTTCAGCACCCGCAAACTCTCCAGGTACTATCGCTTGTGGCCAACTGGGATGAGTTTGTGCTTTCCATGATAATTTGGCAATGACTGTACCATCTGGCCAGGGTTTGGTTTTTCCTGCACGTCCAGCATGGATGGCAACTGTATTACCCACAATACTGCGCACATAGTTTTTATCCAATCGATGTGACACTGATAACACGCGCCAATCTATATAATCACCATAAACGGTTTTCGAGGTGGGTAGACTTTCAGCAACAGCCAAAGAAGAGCTAGCTAGACTGCTTATGGCTACTATTAAGCCAAGCAAACCCAGTTTCTGTGTAATATTCAAGGCAATCTCCTACGGGTTATAATGATATAATTGTCACAAATTAACGTTAATAATATGCGGATGCAAGTGGTACTTCACTGCGTTGAATGCATTCTGATGCGGATACATTCCACAGGCTTTAGCCTCATCCAACCTAGATATAAACTATAACGCTGAATAGTGACAAACATTTTAAAGCACTTATCCAATTAACTATACAGCGAAAATACGGTTTCGCACATTGTAAAGTGCATTGATTTTATACTTTAAAAAATTACGCTGATAACACCCACAGGAATACGCATGTCTGGCAACAAACTTAATCTACCTTCTACACTACTCTGGTTGAGCATTGGCATTTTAGGTGTTGGCGCGTTAGGATTTATTGCTTTACAACGCGGCGAATCCATCAATAGCCTCTGGCTGATTATTGCTGCACTGTGTGTGTATGCGTTAGGGTATCGATTTTACAGTGCCTTTATCGCCACCAAAGTCTTAATGCTGGATGCCAGTCGAGCCACACCAGCCGAACGTTTTAATGATGGTCGCGATTTTATTCCTACCCATAAATGGGTGGTGTTTGGGCATCATTTTGCAGCCATTGCCGGTCCCGGCCCTTTAATTGGCCCCACGCTGGCTGCACAATTTGGCTATCTTCCTGGTACCTTATGGATACTCATCGGTGCCGTATTAGGTGGCTGTGTTCAGGATTTTGTTACCTTATTTTTCTCTATACGTCGTGATGGCCGCTCTTTAGGACAAATGGCCAGAGACGAATTAGGCCTAATTGGCGGAACCACCGCCATGCTGGGCGTTATGTCCATCATGCTAATTTTAATTGCGGTATTGGGATTAGTGGTGGTCAACGCCATGAAACACAGTCCATGGGCAACCTCTACAGTTGCCGCTACCATCCCCATTGCCATGCTGATGGGAATTTACCTGCAACAACTGCGCCCTGGACGGGTTCTAGAAGCCACTTTAATCGGAGTAGCACTGTTAGTAATGGCCGTGGTGGGTGGCGGCTGGATTGATGATAACCCAATGCTACGCACTTTTTTCGATTTTGAAGCACCGCAATTGGCCATGATGCTAATTTTTTATGGTTTTGCAGCGGCTGTATTACCTGTGTGGTTACTACTTGCTCCGCGCGATTACCTGTCTACCTTTATGAAACTGGGTACCATTGGTGCGTTAGCCATTGCCATTTTACTGTTACGCCCAGAATTAAAAATGCCCGCATTAACACCGTTTATTGATGGCAGTGGCCCTATTTTTGGCGGCAAACTGTTTCCATTTGTATTTATTACCATCGCCTGCGGTGCTATATCGGGTTTTCATTCACTGATCGCTTCGGGTACCACCCCTAAATTATTAGCCAATGAACAAGATGCTCGCTTTATTGGTTATGGTGCCATGATGATGGAATCGTTTGTTGCCATTATGGCCATGATTGCCGCCACCGTTTTAGAGCCGGGTGTGTATTTTGCTATTAATAGTCCCGCTGGCATGGTGGGGAGTGATGCGGCACAGGCTGTTGCCAAAATCAGTAGCTGGGGTTTTATCGTCACCCAGGAACAAATGCAAGAACTGGCAAAAACCATGGGCGAGTCCACGCTATTTGCCCGTACCGGTGGCGCGCCCTCCTTGGCAGTCGGCATGGCCAGTTTGTTTGCACAAGTATTTGGCAAAAATCTACTGGCAGTGTGGTACCACTTTGCCATTATGTTCGAAGCCTTATTCATACTCACCACGCTAGATGCAGGTACCCGCGTTGCGCGCTTCATGTTACAAGACATGCTGGCCAGTTTTAATCTAAACCTGGGCAAATCCACAGACTATGCCAATATATTGATCACCAGCGCCATCGTCGTTTCGGCGTGGGGCTATTTTCTCTATATGGGAACCATAGACCCGCTAGGCGGCATTAACAGTCTGTGGCCACTGTTTGGCATCGCCAACCAAATGTTGGCGGCAATTGCTTTATGTGTAGCCACCACTATTCTGGTTAAATCGGGCAAAGTGCGCTATGTCTGGGTCAGTGCCCTACCCTTAACCTGGTTAATCATTGTCACCAGCTGTGCGGCTTGGGAAAAGTTATTTGACAATGACACCAGAGTGGGCTTTTTGGCGCATGCCCAGCAATTATCAGATAAACTGGCCAACGGTTTACTCTCCGCCGAACAAGCGCACAATGCACCGCGATTAATCTTTAACGATTATCTGGATGCAGGTCTAACGCTTATGTTTATGTTAATCAGCTGGTTATTGATTGCTGATACCCTACGCGTGATTTATTGCGTACTGAAAGGAAAATCTTATCCCCCATCCAGCGAAGCTGCACACATACCCAGCCGCTTGGTGGAAAATTGGGTCAGAGATTAATTTTAGGGAACTTCAGAAAACCATCAACAAGGGTCCCAGAGCAAAGTCGAAAGGCTCAGGCTGAACGGTGGCATTTATATATCAATGCCTTACCGTTCGTACTGAGCTCTTCGAGACAACTCAGAAGAGCCCTGTCGAAGCACAAAAGCCAGGTTTTAGACTAAACCTAAAACCATCCACACACTCAATACTTTACTGTACTGCCTTATCCTCTACTAGCTAAGGGTTTAACCGCTCTTTGCGGTTCGCCTATATAGAGTTGGCGTGGTCGGCCAATTTTTTGATTAGGATCGGATATCATTTCGTCCCAATGCGCTATCCAGCCCACGCTGCGCCCCATGGCAAACATGGCGGTAAACATATTACTGGGTATGCCCAGCGCTTTCAGCACAATGCCAGAATAAAAATCGACATTGGGATACAATTTTTTCTCCACAAAGTAAGGATCTTCCAACGCAATACGTTCCAGCTCTAATGCCAGTTTGAATAATGGATCGTCGTGCAAATTAAGCGCATCCAATACTTCGTAACAAGTGTCACGTATCAGTTTGGCACGCGGATCAAAGTTTTTATAAACCCGGTGTCCAAAACCCATTAAACGGAATGGATCGCTTTTATCCTTAGCTTTTTTAATGTAACGGTCAATATTATCAACACTGCCAATTTCCAAAAGCATGTTTAGTACTGCTTCATTGGCTCCCCCATGCGCGGGTCCCCACAGGCAAACAATACCGGATGTCACACAGGCATAGGGATTTGCACCGCTAGAACCAGCTAATCGAACCGTAGAGGTAGACGCATTTTGCTCATGATCGGCATGTAAAATTAAAATTCTGTCCAATGCTCTAACTAATACCGGATTTGGGCGATATTCTTCACAAGGATTGCCCAGCATCATACGCATAAAGTTTTCAACATAACTTAAATCATTGCGTGGATACATAAACGGCAAGCCAATACTGTATTTATAACTCATCGCCACTATGGTGGGGATTTTGGCAATAATACGGATTGCACACATATCGCGATCTTCTTTAGAACGAATATCTAGCGCATCATGGTAAAAAGCCGACAAAGCCCCTACCACACCCACCATAATCGCCATAGGGTGTGCATCACGACGAAACCCTTTAAAGAAATTGGTTAATTGATCATGCAATAAGGTGTGATGGATAATATCATCGGTAAATTTGTGTAACTGTGTCTGATCGGGTAGTTCACCCGTCAACAGTAAATGGCATACTTCTAAAAAGGTGCAGTGTTCGGCCAGTTCTTCAATAGGATAACCACGATACATTAAAATACCAGCATCACCATCGATATAAGTAATTTTAGATTTACAGCTAGCCGTTGAGGTAAAACCAGGGTCGTAGGCAAACATACCTGTGCGTTGATACAGTGTTTGCATATCCAGTACATCTGGCCCAACTGTGCCGCATAAAGTACTTAATTCATAATCGGTCTGTGTAGTCTCGTTTTTTAAGGTAAACTGATAATTCGTATTCATATTTTAATTCTCCGTAATAAAAACGCTTTTTCTGCGTGGCTCGCTGCAAGTATTCCTGTAAAAAAATTTAAAATTTCTTACTATAATAAATAATGTACAAAATTGGTTAATCAGCCATTGCCCGCTTCGGCATGACTTTTTAAACCTATTACATTTAGAACCGATAGTGATATCCAACGCTCCTTTACTAAAAATGCAAGCTTTACGCCAAAATGTCATATTTGGCTGTTATGGCAGCAATAGTTTGATTATTGCTTATAAATTCAATGCATCTAAACCTATCGTAAAAAATCTGACTTAATCAAAAACACAGATTATGCACTATAACTGTGCGTCATGTTATTATTGGTGCATAGTGCAATTCAGCAAAAAAGCCAAACCTTAAAATCACCGCCCTAACATTAAGCGCCACTTTAACCAGCAACCCTTTCCAACAGTTAGGTAACTAAGAGTAAGTGAACATTTAGCACACACGGGCATGAACAGGTATAATTCAATAAAGTAAGACCCTAGCCATTTAGCCATTCAACCCCTGACTATTTTAATGAACGATTCAGTTGTATACGCTTTAGATTTTGATGGTGTAATTTGTGATAGCGCCATAGAAACAGCTATTTCCGGTTGGAAATCCGCATGCCAAATTTGGGATGATATGCCTGAAGCCATACCAATGGACATGATCGAACACTTTCGTCAAGTAAGACCCATCATAGAAACCGGTTACGAAGCCATTTTAACTATGCGCTTGCTGTATGTGGGCGAGTCTATCGAAACAATTTATCAAGGTTATAGCCAGTTTTTTCAAACTTTGATGCGGGACGCGCAGACCAATAGTACCGAGTTAAAAAAGATATTTGGTGAAACCCGAGACAATTGGATTGCAAATGATAAGCAGGATTGGATAGAAAAAAACCCGCTCTATTCAGGTGTGGCAGAAAAATTGATGCAACTTAATCAAAGCAATACCTGGTATGTGATTACTACCAAGCAGGAGCGTTTTACCAAAAAAATTCTGTATGCCAACCAAATCGAACTAAACGAAGCGCATATTTTTGGATTGGAACGTAATATGAGCAAACCCGATATATTAAAAATGCTTTTTTACCGCCACTCCGGCCAAACCATGCACTTTGTAGAGGACAGATTGCCAGCACTGCTAAAAGTACGCGAACTCCCCGAACTGGATACTGTTAAGTTATCCTTCGCCTCTTGGGGATATAACTGTGCCGCCGATAAAGTGCAAGCCAAAGCCCACGATTTTACCTACTTAACACTGCACGAATTTTTAGTATAAATGCTTCGGCTTTATTGTTTAATTAACCAGACACACGGGTAACTTTCTGTAATCCCTGTTTAGAAAAAAACCATAATTCCGAGCCAAGAAAAAAAGTCGCCAGTACCAAAACAGCTATAACGCCCGTAAACATAATGCCATAATCAATTATATTTTTAAACATTTGATTTCTCACTTTATTTATTAAAATATAGATAAAGTTTATTGGCTTTGAAGTGTATTAACTGCGTGGTTTTTGGCAAAAAATTAGTTAATTTTGTTACCAAAGTCTAGAATAATAAGATGATTGCCATTGAGCGCAACAACCCAATTTTGCTTTCCAAATCCCCATGTACAGACCCGCACAATTTGATCAACAAAACATAGAACTAATGCACAATTTGATTCGTTCTAGACCATTAGCCACATTGGTGACAATAGACTCTGACGGCATCAATGCCAATCACATTCCATTACATTTATCAGCATTACCTGCTCCCTATGGCACCCTGCAAGGGCATGTTGCACGATCAAATTCCCTCTGGCAAGATTTTGCAGCCGATACCGAAGTATTAGCCATATTCCATGGGCCGGAAAGCTATATTAGCCCCTCTTGGTACGCCACCAAGAAAGAAACAGGAAAAGTGGTTCCCACTTGGAATTACGTGGTAGTGCATGCTTACGGTACATTACGCATCATTGATGATGCGGCATGGATTCGTCAGCAACTGCAAGCCTTAACCAATGAACAAGAAACAGACTTTGCAGACCCCTGGACGCTGGACGATGCACCTGCAGATTTTACTGAAAAACTGATAGGCTCGATTATTGGCATTGAAATGGTGATTACCCGGTTAGCGGGCAAATGGAAAATAAGCCAAAATCAACCGCTAAAAAATCAGCTGGGTGTCATTCAAGGGCTAAATTCTAGGCAACAAACGGAGATGGCAACGCTGGTAAGCAGCGGGATAGATCAAGTTTGATCATCGGAAAGTATTGCATCATCACGACTGCTAATTAAACCCCGGCATACGATTGATCTCTTCAAACAACCATTGACGAAACGCGATAAAGCTTGGGTTTTGTGCCGATTCCTGGGTATAAATCAAGTAATAAGTAAAATCCATGGTCAAACTTTTTTCAAAGGGAATGACAAGTCGCCCAGCGCCAATATCCGAAGCAGCAAGCATGGTGTGCGTAATGGCCACACCCAGCCCATTAACTGCCGCTTCCAGCGCCATGTAAGCATGATTAAAATGCATACCGCGAACCGGATCGACTTTATCCACTATACCCATGGCTTCCAACCAAATTTCCCAATACGACTTCTGTTGAATCTGATAAATTGGATCAACATGCAACAGTGTAACGTTGGCTAAATCAATCGGTTTTTTCAAAGCTTGCTTACCCTTTAATAATGTAGGGCTACATAAGGTAACCACCTGACCTGTAAACAGCTTTTCTACCTCAAAACCAGGAAAATCGCCAGAGCCAAAACGCACCGCCACATCAATATTGCCGTGTTCAACATCCACTAACTCTCTATCTTGCAAAACAGTCATGGTTTTAGAGCCGACTAATTTGGTACTGGCCGTAATTCTAACTTCGATATCCGGATGCTTGGCAACAAAATGATAAAGACGCGGCATTAACCACTTATTTGCAAACGAAGGTGTCACGTTAACACTAAAAATGGGCGCAGTATCAAAGCTTCGCATCTCATCAACCGCAGCAATCAGTAAATTAAAACCACTTTGTAGCTTATCCAGCGAGGCCTGACCCACAGCTGTTAAAACTAAAGCGCGATTGCCGCGGTGAAATAACCGTACATTAAGATGATCTTCCAACGCCTTAATCTGATGACTAATCGCCGCAGGCGTAACATACAGCTCGTCCGCTGCTTTTTTAAAGCTTAAATGTCTGGCCGCAGCTTCGAAAGCACGAAGCGAATTTAAGGGGGGTAAGCTACTACTCATAGGCTTAATTACTCACAATTAGTAAACAAACTATTAATAAAGCCTGCATTAGATTAGTTTTTTTAAACAATCAGGTTATATTTTATCATTTGTCAGCAAGTTACACATCACCTATAGTGGAATCGTCATCAACACCGATGACGACTTTGGACAAAATTATGAACATCAAAAATTTAATGCTTATTACAGTATTGTCTTTGACCGCTGCAACAGCTGTAGCTAAAGACACAAACAATCTTGCGATTCAGAAAAGTAGTGGCGGATTACCAGCAAGCCCGCTTCAGTATCAAATATTAGGCCCTAAGCCCAATAAACCAGCTGAATTCGCGCGTTTCGAAGCAGTACCCGTCCGTTACACTAAAGCAAATACTTATCAGGGCAACGCCATCAGTCCTAATCAGTTAGAAGTGCTTGGGAAGAAAGTGAAATAAGTGGGCTACCAGCTATCGCAATGCGCTAACTTTTATTGGCGTATTGCGATCTTCCTGGCGATTGCCATTACAATCACTCAATTGTAATGACGGCGGTGACATGGAAAAAACCACTGAACTGACTTTACTTAAGGCGCTAAGCCCCAGTATTTGTCGGTTTTCGCCTGGAAAAACAGCGGCATCAACGTTTTTTAACACACAGTTGTTACCAATATCAATAGACTGAATAGTGTAGAGCGCTACGACTTTAACGGAACCATCCGCTGTCACCCCTTTGATTTGATTAGTGTATTTTGCTTGCCCATTGGCTTTTAAAATAGCCAGAGTATTTTCGTTGATAATGGTATAGCTTGAACCGGTATCGACCAGAAAATCCATTTGCTGCATACCTTTAATATGAATAGGAATATAAAAAGTACCCGCTTCGCTTACGTGCATCGCGATAGGCTTGTCTACGTCACCGCCTAAGCAGTTGTCAAAAGACATTAAACAAACAATCAAAAAGATAATTCGCATCATAACCAGCTCTGCCTAATAGAGTTAATGCCCAGCAATGCGAGTGCAATGCATGAGTAATTGACGAATACTAACATTAATATTAGGTATAAAACAATTGTACGAATGTCTTGATTGTTTACATGTAGTAAAACAATATAAATTTAGGGTTATATGCAAAATAATGTGGGTAAAAAACCATATAAATCAATCTTGTTCGCTTCGAAAAATATTAGTAGAGACTTGTAAAATTAAATCCGTTCGTCCTGAGCCAGTCGAAGGATGAGCGGATTTACTTTTGGCTAATCGTGAAACCACTGCCCAATTACCACACATCATGACTTCTTTCTTCTTACGACTCCATCCTTTGATTTGTCTTTCCGCTGACAATGCTTCATAAACATATACCACATCTATGAGGCTAATGCCGACTCAAGGTTAAGGAATGTATTCACTAAGTCCTCTGACATAACACCCGGTAACATGATTATTCAACACGGACTAATAGCTTAGAATTCAGGTAGCGAGTCAAGGTTATTGGGCGTGAAGTTGTCAGCTACGGTTTTAAGATACCAAGTTTCAACAATAACATTAGCCCGGCGACCATCCACCAATGTATAAAAGGTTCCTTGTCCAGAAGTGATAATGTTGGCGACATCTGCTTCGGCCAGTACCCAACGGCCATTTCCATTCCCTGGGCCGCTGACCATCTGAATGAACTGTCTATGCCCACCGCCTCTTTCGGTAACTTTGCGAACAGAGTCTATCTGGTAATCGTCCGGCACCAGAACAGGCACGGGTGGGGACGGTAGCATACAAGCTCCAAGAGTGTCCGAGAAATAGGAGGAAACAACAACGCCATTGTAAACCCCCGAAGAGCAACAAACGTCGCAGATTTCGTTCCAGTTGGTCGGGTTGCTCGGGTTAATCTGCATGGCATCGCCGTGCGGATCGGTCATGGCTTCGACAATCTCATGCGAAAAGGTGAAGGTGATATTGGCGAGCGTCGCGGAATAATCGACCCACGCGTATTCTACGGAAGGATCTCCGGCATCCCAGTAATAGGAATGTGCACCCGACGCCCCGTTGGCAGTGTTAAAGCCGGGCGGCATAAAGATGACCAATAGATCCCAAGATTGGTGTGGGCCAAGAGTATGCACAATTGCGCGAGCTGCACTTTCAATATCAGACGGTTGAAATGAGGGGGGAATGTTGACCGTGGAACTGGTGACCACCAGCGGAGGCCCGGCAAGATCAAATCCCCATCCTGTCCCAAGACCATCGAAATAACTATAGGAACCATACTGATTGGTCACTGGTGTGGAAAGTGAAGTTAACGCAGCGTAAATGGCACCAACGCCAGGTGTAATGGGCGTGTTCCAGATAGCCCCCCAAAAAACGCAAAGCACCACGGGTTGATTAAGGAATGGACCACCGCCAAAAGTTACGGTTGTTCCAGCCGGGGCATCGCAAGCTGTATGAAAAGTCGTAGGTGTACCTGGTTGCCCAGGGAACTGAATAGCCGAATCAAGCCCGCGAGCCGGAATATGCGTGATGCCTTGTCCAGTACTTGCCGTTAGTAGAATTTCCTGCGGGGCATTAACCTCCACGGTGCGATAAGGTCCATGTGCCCAAGCGCGTAGACGTCCCAAACGTTCTTCACGTGTTTCGGATTTATTCTTCATGGCACATCCCCTTGTATAAAATATCATGAAATTATTTATTCCAAGCAGCGTGAAGCCTGCTCTTAAATCGCTTTGGCGACCTGTAACTAGCACAAGCACGATGATGTATCAAAACTTTACGGACACATCAGCAATTATTCTATTCTCACTTCAAATTTTGGCTGTAAAAAAGTATATGAGTTTGAAAGCTAGATTTCTATATCAATTTTCATAGTTATTTAGTGAAAGATTACACTGTTGACAAAAAAATTATAAACAGGCAGGTAAAATGAAGTTGAGTGATGGTAATAGGTACGCAAATAACATTGATACTAGACGGAAAATCCGCTCACATTACAGAGGTGCGGCAGCGATTGCAGACACCGCTACCACCTGTTTAAGTTTTTTAAATTCGATAAGCTGTTTTCCGACACTGTAGCCTTCGACCATGCGGCACATTGCGCTAAAGATAATGTTCCCTATTAGGGGGTTTAGGCCCAAACCGCCGAAAATTCTGGCGACTCTTTAGCAAACTGTTTTTGAATAGATGATCCTCATTCAAGTTTTTCAACCTTGTGCTGCAAAAATTCAATTAACCAATTTGCCCAGAAACCAATTAGGTTAGTATTCGCCTATGGAGAAACGAATCCCTCATTGCAAGCTATTGGTGATCAAAGCCATGGTGGAAGCAAGCAAGGTGCGAACGAGTTACTCGGCTGAACAGGGAGCGGCGCAAGCGTATCCGATATGCTGGCTGTCGTACTGGCACTCACGACTGCGGATTTCTACAAGAGTATGACCACCCATGCCGACCATACGATCTGGCAGGATGTGTACCTGAAATTAACGGTCATCGATAACGTGCTGATTGTATCCTTCAAGGAGCTTTGATCATGAAATATCCTGTTTGCGGTGCGGCGGAACTGATCCATGATACCCGCCGACCAACCCTATACCTATAAGGGTGTTATCATCACTATCGAAGCAGTTACCGGCGACTTTTGTCCTGTGTGCGATGAAGCCGTTCTGGATATGGCAGAATCGAAGCTGCAATTCAACAAACAAGTTAATGCTGCTTATGTCGATCCAGGTTTTATCGCCAATGTACGCAAGAAGCTTCGCCTGGATCAGCGCGAAGCTGCTGAATTCATCGGGCGGCCAATGCTTTCTCACGCTATGAGAGTGGCAAGACCAAGCCACCAGTGGCCTTGGTGAAGTTGCTCAAGCAGCTAGACCGTCACCCTGATCTACTCAAAGAAGTAAGAACTGTCTAAGGGATATAATAATTCAACTTAATTTGTTTTATGTATCGATTAGTTAAGATAAATTTTGACAAAATTATATGAGTCCAGGCCAATTTTCTTATTTGACTGCTGTAAACTTCGTTTGTTGAAAACTGTAGGCGTTAAAACTTTTGAATGTCTGGGCTTCCTTGGCTGTTCTGACTAATTAGCAGTTCTTCAAGTTGATCTCACAATACGCTTAAAGCCTGCTGTTTATCACCTTGGTTATTGGCCTGAATGATCAGGGTCACGGTTTTTATCTACAAGGATGTAGAGTATGCAGAAATTGCAGGAGCAAATTTCTGCCCGGCTGGCATTGCGGAGTTCACTACCCAGGGTGTATTTATGTGGTAGTGGCTAAAACTGGCGACGATATTTCAAAATGCAACGCCAGATTTAAGGTGTCCGGGTAAATCGGCATATGTTCGTAACGCGCCATTCCTTTCCTTACCTCGCAGATCGCCTTTATCCTAAAAGGGTCAAATGACCCAAAACACACAATTACTCACCGTGACCACGTCGCTTCAAGCCCAGTAATGCCAACATACCAGAGCCAAACAGCCACACAGCGCCTGGTACCGGTACGGCGTTCACTTGTCCAGGGCTGACTGCCCAAGCATACAATTGGAGGTTCTTATAGACACTGTACTGGAGGCCATAGACAGTAACAAAATCCCATGCATTGCTAGTATAGCCCACATACTCCGTACCAGACCAGTACGTATAGGTGTGGGCGTTTATGAAAGGTCCCACTGAACCCGAAGTATCATTTAAGGCTCCTGTGCCCAGAATGCCAAAATTTGCCGCAGGATATTCTAATGCGTGAAGTTCGTTGTAATATAGCTCACCCAGTTGGCTATTAGTAATATTGTTGCTACCAGTTTGATCTGGTTGGGTTGGCAAAGCCCACTGATTTGAACCTCCGTAATTTTGCGTGTCCAGATAATGTACCAATGCTTGACCCGCCCACCAGTCTACGGTGCCGCCGCTGCCAAAATCCGCTGCAGTGAGTGTGTAGGTTCCAGTAGGATCAGGATAAGGAAAATTAGTATTAGGCGTGTCATGAATCACGCCATTGCTTGCCTTAATGATGGCATTGACGATGTTATTATAGCTAGTTGAGCCGTAGGCCCCTTCCCAGGTGCCTAACAGGTTCGCGTCCTGTGTCCAAGTAGTGTTATTACCTGAGTCATAAACCAAATTTTGGCCGTTGACCGTTTCGCTGGTCAGTGCCGCCTGGGCGCTAAAGCTAGCCAGACCGAATACTAGGCCAGCGGCCAGCAGGGTTTTTCCGAGTTGCATGGGTGATTTCCTTTCGTTTGTGTTGGTTGGTTCTATTTGGTGTGCTGCCCAATCGGCTGACCTTGACTTTTTTACCACCCCAAAAAAAAGATATAGCTAGTAGCTAGAGCTAGTGGCTAATTGTATGCAAGTCTACATTATCATATTTGCTAATTGTTTTACATTTAATTTTTGTGACACTATATGCTCACAGCATGTTTGATCATAGCTACTGGCTTAATGGTCTCTGAAAAAAAAAGCAAAGCAGAGAGAATGTCAACGGCTGCTTTTTTTAAGATAAGTGGCCGTTTTGAATCTTTTTGGGTGGCTATTAAACCAGAATATACAGGCAAACGTTACCAGCACTTATTCCGGTGCCAATTTGCCCGCACTATCGTGGCCACTCTGGGAATCAAGGAAATGACTCAAAGTACGCTGATTCAGAAATTATGTACCTACACGCAATCAAACCCCACCCGTAGCGCGGTCTTCGAGTTCAATAAGCTAATCCGCAGCATATACGCATTGCGATATATGCTCGACCCACAAATCGTGCGCAACTCGCATCATTCGCGCAGGTTGGCGGCTAATCGCAAATGCGATCATTTACTATAACTCCGCCATCCTGTCACGGATACTCGACAAATATAAAGCGTCCCCAAAACTGAAGATTTTGGCGCTCATCAAGAAAGTCTCGCCAGCGGCCTGGCAGAATATTCATTTTAATGGCCATTATGCTTTCAGAGATAGCAGACAGAGCATAGATCTTGATGCGATTGTGGCCAAATTGGAGTTGGAATAATAGCGCTGTAACGCTTGCTAAAGACTCCCCGGAATTTTCGGCTGTTTGCCCTATTAGGCAATGCGATGTCAATTACGACTTACCGATTTGGATTCTAGTAAGTATATTAGAATAAGAAGATCAAAATTGACAGATGGATACTGAAAAGCAAGGCATCATATAGCCGACTATTCGCAAAATCAGAGCAAAATAATTGTCGCCATGATTAATAGTTTTGAGTTTTTTAAATTTTATATATTGTGGTGGAGATAGGTGGACTTGAACCACCGACCTGTGGGTTATGAATCCACCGCTCTAACCAACTGAGCTATATCTCCATTACATCAAAGACGTGACATTAAAATCTAAACCTAAAATCTTTTGATATATAAACAATCTTATTTAAGGTTTAGTAATTAGAAAAAGGTTTTTCTAACTCAAATTTTTGTACCTTACAACTTCCTTTTAACTTTCTTTCCCTCTGTTTGAGCCGTGTATTATGCCACATCTAAAAATTTCTTCAACTATTATCAACAAAAGATACACAACTTTAAATCTTTAAAGTGTAAATAATTTGTAACTATTCAGCGTAAATAATTAAAAAAAAGCTTGACAAGGTTTTTGGTCGAAAAATAAAAAATTCAGTGAACTGCCAGCTTGTAGTGGAATGACGTATTTAGCTACGCATTCGGCAACTACAATTCCTCAATTGCAACATTAAATAGAAGGGTAGTGACTCTTGGTCGTTCGTGGCCTACATCGCAACCTCGAAGGCAAAAATCGACTTTTAAAACTGGCCTTATAATACCGCTAACAGTAACGGTTTAGCGGTATATTAGTTTGACTGTCGATAATATCAACATTGAAGACACCATCAAAAAAGTTCAGCAACTGATCGCTGATGAAGAGCATATGTCATCAGCTTTGCGTGCGACCTTAGAAGTCATGATCATGCTGATTCAAATAATGGCTAATCGTTTAAGCCTGACTAGCCGAAATAGCAGCAAACCGCCTTCTACGGATCGTTTTAAAGATCAAGACAAAGTCAGTGGCGATGACGAGAACAAAGGCAAAAATAGAAAGCGCGGTGGGCAGTTCGGTCGGATAGGTACAACTTTAAAAAAAGTGGACGATCCCGATGAAATTGAAATTCTGGAATTAGATCGGGCGACTTTACCACCAGGGAACTATCAGGAAGTTGGTTTTGAGATCCGCCAAGTATTTGATATTGAGATTCAGCGCCTTGTGACCGAATACCGCGCTCAAGTTCTGGAAGATCAATTTGGCAAACGTTTTACAGCCTCTTTTCCGGTTGAAGTCACTAAAGCGGTGCAATACGGGAATGGCGTCAAAGCACAGGCCGTGTATTTGTCTCAATATCAACTCATTCCCTACCAACGTGTTCAAGAGCAATTTCAGGATCAATTCCAACTACCGATCAGTGTCGGCTCAATCTTTGAATTTAACCAGCAAGCTTATCATTTGCTCGAACAATTTGAATTGAAACTCATCACGAAAATACTCGCCTCGTCCCTATTGCATTCCGATGAGACCGGGATCAACATCAATGGGAAAAATCATTGGCTGCACTGTATTTCGAACCAGCAATGGACGCTCTTTTACGCCCACGCCAAACGCGGCATGGAAGCAATAACCGCTATGAATGTTTTAACCCGTTTTACAGGTATTCTCTGCCACGATCACTGGAAGCCCTATTTCCAGTTGAACTGCCTGCATGCCTTATGTAACGCTCACCATTTGCGCGAGCTGACCTATGCCGAAGAACAAGAGAACCAAGCATGGGCTAAGGATATGCGAGAGTTGCTTGTTTCTATCAATGAGGCTGTTAAGGCCCAGGGCGGTGTTTTATCCGATTCTATAGCGGCAGGCTATACCGATCAATATCGGGCAATTCTTAAAGAGGCTGAGCAGGAATGTCCTCCCCCGCTCCCAGAGAGAAAGGAAGGACAACGGGGACGACTTAAACGCAGTAAATCGCGAAACTTATTGGAGCGGTTAATCAACTTTGAGCAGCAAACCTTAAGGTTTATGACTGATGCCAAGGTACCCTTTACCAATAACCAAGGAGAGAACGACATCAGAATGACCAAGGTTCACCAAAAGATTTCAGGCTGTTTTCGTAGTCAGGAAGGTGCTGATATTTTTTGCCGTGTTCGAAGTTATTTATCAACATGCCGGAAAAACAACATATCAGCCAGCGAAGCGTTGACACTGCTCTTTAATGGCAAATTGCCGGATTTTATACGGTGACGACCAAAATTCGCTGAGCGTGATAAATTACGCTGAATAGTTACAATAATTTAAAATCGCCCCGAAAGGCGATTCTTAAGTCATGATCGTCCCCTCACTCTGGATTTGGGCCGTTATGGCAGCTATAACAACTGACTTGATAACCTGCAGCCCAGGTTTTGACACCATAATCACCCGCGTTAATAGTTGTCGCTGACTTGACTGCGCTCAATGGTGTACCCACACTGGAGCTACTATGACAATAAGTACAATCTGGGGAAGTTGCCGTACCTTTTTTATTAGCTTCCTGATGCTGACTAACCCAGGCTTGACCTGTAGTATGCATGCCGTGCGGGCCACCATTTACAGTATTGGGTACAGTGGTGTGACAAGCTTTACAAGCCGCAACGGGTCCTGCGTGTCCTTGTAAGGCAATGCTCTGCAAATTCTCTTCGGCATGACCAGACGGATATTCCGCATGTGTAGAGCCATGACAAGCCTCACACTGCAACCCGCCATGTCCTTTACTAAAACGGTATAAATTCAAACCAGGTACTGGTGTATCTGCATTGGTAGCAAAGGTATGGTCAGCAGGTAGAACAGCGTTACCATTTAGGTCAACAGCAGAGGTTGATCGACCACCCGGTGCAGCATCGTTATGGCAGGATTCGCACACCGGCTCGTTGAACCAACCTTGACGTGTATTACTACCCACATTTTTCAAATTGCCGTGACAACTTTGACAACTCATGGTGGCGTTGCCTTTGGCATCGACCGCATTACCCATTACACCACGTAAACAACGTGTCAGTGAACCGGGATGACATTCATAACAGGACGAACGATTATTGATACTACCTAAAGCTATATTGCTAACTGGATCAATTACATCGGCGTGTTTAAGATGTATTGATTGAGTAAATGCTGGAATCCCGGCAATTCCCCCCATTAACGTTTTCTTATTTTCTTTATCAAAATACGCGTTACTGGCATGGCAGGACACACAAAGTACAGGCTTACCATTATCTGCCGATGCCAGCAGACCTTTGGCATAACCTGCCTTGGTAAGCGCCGATTTAAATGTGCTATTGCTGGCCTGTTTTTGGTCATGCAACATTAAAATATTACGCTTCCAATCTTTGTTTGGATCATTGTCAAACACCCAGTTTGGTGAAGGCTTGGCTGCTACTTGCGCCGGAGTGCCAACATCTATAGAAGCATGGCAATCCTTGCAGGTCATTTCATCACTTACCGGTAATAGTGTTGTGGCGGTAGCCAAAATATTGCCGGTGGTAGCATCTCTGGCGACCACTTTTACATTAGGATAAAAGTTTTTATTCATCTTATCATCGTAAGGGGTAACCGGTATGCCCTCAGCTTCGAACCAACCATAAGCCAGATTATAAGTCATTGCTGCTGGTGTCAAAGACGGCGTTTTATTACCGGGCATTGGTGTACCGTTGGCAAGCCCATCAAGGTTTAGACCCACATTAGGTGCAGGGTTTAAGCCAAATAAATCATAAACCCAACTCCAAAAATTGGTTTTGTTGGCGCTACTGGTGTTTATAGACCCAGTGCTATCCGCAACTGCTTCGTAAGTTAACAAAACATTTGTGTTTACTAACTTACCGTTTTTATCTTTTAGTTGGGCATGTAAAGTATTATAAGGCGGCAATATTGAAAAGATGGAAAAATCTAGACCATCCATACAATGCATCCCCAAATCATTCCAAGCTAAAAGCATGTAATTACCTACCGCAGTTGAACTTAAAACCGTTACAGTGACTGTTTTACTGGTTTTATTGTCGTTTATGGTGATAATCGCAGTTCCGGATTAAATGCCAGTCACTACAGCAGTGGTATTTGACAAACTGACGGTTGCAATCGAGGTATCCGAAGAGCGAACTGTTAGCGTGCCTGAAGCATTAGCTATCGAAATATTGGCAGTACTGCCCGCATTGATGGCAA